>NZ_JPGM01000005.1:0-247254 GCF_000731655.1 Burkholderia sp. MSh2
GGGGCGGGCGGCGCGGGCATACTCGGCTCGAATGTGACGGTCACCAACAGCGGAACGATTTCCGGCGGATATGCGGACGGCGGCACCGGTGCGCAAGCCGCCGCGATTCTATTCACGGGGGGCGTCAACTCGCTCACGCTGGAGGCGGGCTCGACGATCAACGGCAACGTCGTGGCCTTCAGCGCCGCCGATACCCTCGCGCTCGGCGGCACCGCCAATGGCAGTTTCGATGTCAGCAAGATTGGCCCGGGCGCCGCGTATCAGGGATTCGGCGTCTTCCAGAAAACCGGCGCCGGCACGTGGACGCTGACGAACACGACTTCGGCCGTCACGCCCTGGACGGTTTCCGGCGGAACCCTCGCCATTTCTTCCGACGGCGCCCTGGGCGCCTCGACGGGCGCGCTCACGCTCGCCGGCGGTACGCTGCAGACGACGGCAGGCCTCACGTCCAGCCGCGGCGTGGTGCTGGGGAGCGGCGGCGGCACGATCGACACCGACGGCAACGCCGTCAGCTTCGGCGGAACGCTCAGCGGCGCGGGCGGCCTGACGGTCGCCAGCAGTCTCGACGGCGGCACGCTGACGCTGGGCGGCATGAACACCTATACGGGCGGCACGACGATCGATCGCGCCACGGTGGCCGTGTCGTCCGACGCGGGGCTGGGGGCGTCCTCGGGTTCGCTGACACTGTCCGGCGGCACGCTGCAAACGACGGCGGACATCACGTCCAGCCGCAACGTGGTTCTGAACGGCGGCGGCACCATCGACCGCAACGGGCACGCGTCCACCTTCAGCGGGGTGATCAGCGGCTCGGGGGCGCTGCTCGTCGACAGCAGCACCGGCAAAGGCACGCTGACGCTGAGCGGCGCGAACACCTATACGGGAGGAACGACCCTCGAGAGCGGCACGTTGGCGATTACGTCCGACGCCAGCCTGGGGGCGTCGTCGGGCACGGTGTCGCTCTACTTCGGCACGCTGCAGACGCTGGCGGGTGTCACGTCCGCCCGCAACGTGCTGCTGGGCGCCGGCGCCAACACGATCGATACCGACGGCAATCGCGCGAGCTTCAGCGGCGTGATCAGCGGCGCCGGCAGCTTGATCGCCGCCAGCAGCACGGGTAACGGCACGCTGACGCTGAGCGGCGCGAATACGTTCACGGGTGGTGCGACGGTCGAGACCGGCGCAACGCTGGCGATATCGTCCGACGCCAGCCTGGGGGCGTCCTCGGGCGCGTTGACGCTCGCCGGCGGCACGCTGCAAACGACGGCGGGCGTCACGTCCAGCCGTGCCGTGACGCTGGTCAATGGCGGCGGCACGATCGATACCGACGGTCAGGCGTCGACCCTTGGCGGAGTCGTCAGCGGCACGGGCGGCCTGAGCGTCGCCAGCAGCAGTGGCGCCGGCACGCTGACGTTGAGCGGCGCGAACACCTACGCGGGCGCGACGACGATCGGCAGCGGCGCGACGCTCGCGCTGAGCGGCGCGGGCAGCATCGCCCAGTCGAGCGGCGTGACCGACAACGGCGTGCTGGATGTTTCGGCCGTGACGCCCACGCCGGGCGGCGTGTCGATTACGAGCCTCTCGGGCTCGGGCCGCCTGATTGCGGGTAACGGGCGGTTGACGCTCACCAACGCGCAGGGTGCTTTCAGCGGCGTCATTTCCGGCAACAGCAGCCTCTGGATCAGCGGCGGCACCGAAGCGCTGAGCGGCGCGAACACCTATGCGGGCGGCACGACGATCCAGGGCAGCACGCTGGCCGTTTCGTCGGACGCGAACCTGGGCGCATCGTCCGGTATCCTGAGCTTCCTCGGCGGCACGCTCCAGACCACGACGGGCATGACCTCCAGCCGCGGCATGTTCCTGCAGACGATCGGCACGGTCGATACCGACGGTCAGGCGTCCACCTTCAGCGGTGTGCTCAACGGTTACGGCGCGCTGATCGTGACCAGCAGCGCCGGCGCCGGCAAGCTGACGCTGACCGGCGCCAACACGTACGCGGGACCGACCACCATTGCCGGCGGCGCCACCCTGGCGCTCGGCGGTACGGGCACCATTGCCCAGTCGCGAGGCGTGACCGACAACGGCACGTTCGATATCTCAGGCACGACGAGCGGTGCGTCGGTCAAGACGCTCTCGGGCGCGGGCGGCGTGACGCTGGGCAACCAGACGCTCACGCTCACCGGCGCAAGCGACCAGTTCTTCGGTGCGATATCCGGCAGCGGCGGGCTGACGCTGGCAAGCGGCACCGAAACGCTGGCGGGCGCGAACACCTACACGGGGGCCACGACGATCGCCGGCGGCGCGACGCTGGCATTGAGCGGCACGGGCGGCATCGCATCGGGTGCGGTCACCGACAACGGCACGCTCGACGTGTCGCGCGTAACGACCGGAGGCCAGATTGCGAGCCTGTCCGGCTCGGGCAGCGTGAACCTCGGCAACGAGACGCTGACGCTGACGAAGGCCGGCGACACCTTCAGCGGCGCGATGTCGGGCATCGGCGGCGGACTCACGATCGCCAGCGGCAGCGAAACGCTGAGCGGCGCGAATGCCTACATCGGCGTGACCACGATCGCCGGCGGCGCGACGCTGGCATTGAGCGGCGCGGGCAGCATCGCGTCGAGCGCGGTCGTCGACAACGGCACGCTGGACCTCTCGGGCGCGACGGCGGGCGCGTCGATCGCGAGCTTGGCGGGCCTGGGCGGCGTGACGCTGGGGAGCCAGACACTCACGCTGGCGACGGCCGGCGATACGTTCGGCGGCGTGATGTCGGGCAGCGGCGGGCTGACGCTGGAAGGCGGCACGGAAACGCTCGGCGGCGCGAACACCTACACGGGTGCGACCACGATCGCCGCCGGCGCGACGCTGGCATTGAGCGGTACGGGCAGCGTGGCCCGGTCGAGCGGCGTGATCGACAACGGCACGCTGGACCTCTCGGGCACGACGGCGGGTGCCTCGGTCGCGAGCCTGACGGGCCTGGGCGGCGTGACGCTGGGCAACCAGACGCTCACGCTCACGAATGCCGCAGGCGTGTTCAACGGCGCGATGTCGGGCAACGGCGGGCTGACGCTGGCCAGCGGCACCGAAACGCTGGGCGGCGCGAACACGTACTCGGGCGCGACCACGATCGCCGGCGGCGCGGTGCTGGCGCTGAGCGGTGCCGGCAGCATCGCGTCGAGCGGCGTGACCGACAACGGTACGCTCGACCTCTCGGGTACGACGAACGGTGCGTCGATCGCGAGCCTGTCCGGGTCGGGCGGCGTGACGCTGGGCAGCCAGACGCTGACGCTGACGAAGGCCGGCGACACCTTCGGCGGGGCGATTGCAGGCAGTGGCGGGTTGACGCTGGCCAGCGGCACCGAAACGCTGAGCGGCGCGAACACCTACACGGGCGCGACCACGATCGCCGGCGGCGCGACGCTGGCATTGAGCGGCGCGGGCAGCATCGCGTCGAGCGCGGTCGCCGACAACGGCACGCTGGATCTCTCGGGCGCGACGGCGGGCGTCTCGCTCGCGAGCCTGGCGGGTTCGGGCGGCGTGACGCTCGGCAACCAGACGCTCACGCTGACGAAGGCCGGCGACACCTTCAGTGGCGCGATATCCGGCAACGGCGGGCTGACGCTGGCGAGCGGCACCGAAACGCTGGGCGGCGCGAACACCTACACGGGCGCAACCACGATCGCCGGCGGCGCGACGCTGGCATTGAGCGGCACGGGCAGCGCTGCTTCAAGCAATGTCACCGACAACGGTACGCTGAACCTCTCGGGCGCGACGGCGGGCGCCGCGCTCGCGAGCCTGGCAGGTTCGGGCGGCGTGACGCTGGGCAACCAGACGCTCACGCTGACGAAGGCCGGCGACACCTTCGGCGGCGCGATGGCCGGCAGCGGCGGGCTGACGCTGGCGAGCGGCACCGAAACGCTGGGTGGCGCGAACACCTACACGGGTGCAACCACGATCGCCGGCGGCGCGACGCTGGCATTGAGCGGCACGGGCAGCGTGGCCAAGTCGAGCGGCGTGACCGACAACGGCACGCTGGACCTCTCGGGCACGACGGCCGGCGCGGCGGTCACGAGCCTGTCGGGTTCGGGCGGCGTGACGCTGGGCAACCAGACGCTCACGCTGACGAAGGCCGGCGACACCTTCAGTGGTGCGATTGCAGGCAATGGCGGGCTGACGCTGGCAAGCGGCACGGAAACGCTGGGCGGCGCGAGCACCTACACGGGCGCGACCACGATCGCCGGCGGTGCGAAGCTTGCGCTGAGCGGCGCGGGCAGCATCGCTTCGAGCGCGGTCAACGACAACGGCACGCTGGACCTTTCGGGCGCAACGGCGGGCGCCTCGCTCGCGAGCCTGTCGGGGTCGGGCGGCGTGACGCTGGGCGGCCAGACGCTCACGCTGACGAAAGGCGCGGGCGCCTTCGGCGGTGCGATGTCCGGCAGCGGCGGGCTGACGCTGGCGGGCGGCACGCAAACGCTGGGCGGTGCGAACACCTACACGGGGGCGACCACGATCGCCAGCGGCGCGACGCTCGCGCTGAGCGGCGCGGGCAGCGTGGCCCAGTCGAGCGGCGTGATCGACAACGGCACGCTGGACATCTCGGGCACGACGAACGGCGCCTCGGTCACGAGCCTGACGGGCTCGGGCGGCGTGACGCTGGGCAGCCGCACGCTCACGCTCACGAACGCGACCGGCGTCTACGGCGGCGCGATCTCCGGCACGGGCGGTCTCACGATCGCCAGCGGCACCCAGACCCTGACGGGGATCAGCACGTACACGGGCATCACGACGATCGGGAGCGCCGCCACGCTCATCCTGTCGAATGCGAACAACATCGCGCTGGGCAATGTCGTGGACTACGGCAAGATGATGGTCGAAGGCACGATCGGCGCATTGTCGGGTAACGGCAACCTCGCGCTCGGCGGCTCGGGGCTGACGCTTTCGGGCGCGAACGGCAGTTTCGGCGGCGTGATTTCCGGCGACAGCGGGCTGACGCTGGCGAGCGGCGTCGAAACGCTGGGTGGCGCCAATACCTATACGGGCGGCACGACGATCGAGGCCGGCACGCTGGTCGTGTCGTCGGACGCGAATCTGGGCGCCGCCTCGGGCTCGCTGACGCTCAATGGCGGTACGCTCCGGACGACGTCGGGCATCACGTCCAGCCGCAGTGTGACGCTGAACAGTCGCGGCGGCACGGTCGACACCGACGGCCAGGCGTCGACCCTCGGCGGCGTCATCGGCGGCGCGGGCGGCCTGAGCGTCACCAGCAGCAACGGTGCCGGCACGCTGACGTTGAGTGGGGCGAACGCCTATACGGGCGTGACGCTGATCGACAGCGGCGCGACGCTCGCGCTGAGCGGCGCGGGCAGCATCGCCCAGTCGGCCGGCATCGTCGACGACGGCGCGCTGGACCTCTCCGGCACGACGGCCGGCGCGTCGATCTCGACCCTCCTGGGTTCGGGGAGCGTGACGCTCGGCAACCAGACACTGACGCTGACCAAGGCCGCGAACACGTTCAGCGGCGCGATTGCGGGCAACGGCGGGCTGACGCTGGCGAGCGGCGCCGAAACGCTGGGCGGCGCGAACACCTACACGGGCGCAACCACGATCGCCGGCGGCGCGACGCTGGCATTGAGCGGTACGGGCAGTGTGGCCCGGTCGAGCGGCGTGATCGACAACGGGACGCTGGACCTCTCGGGCACGACGGCGGGTGCGTCGCTCGCGAGTCTGGCGGGTTCGGGCGGGGTCACGCTGGGCAGCCAGACGCTCACGCTGACGAAGGCCGGCGATACTTTCGGCGGCGCAATTGCCGGCAGCGGCGGGCTGACGCTGGCGAGCGGCACCGAAACGCTGGGCGGCGCGAACACGTACACGGGCGCGACCGCGATCGCCGGCGGCGCGGTGCTGGCGCTGAGCGGTGCCGGCAGCATCGCGTCGAGCGCGGTTACCGACAACGGTGTGCTCGATCTCTCGGGTACGACGGCGGGTGCTGCGGTCACGAGCCTGTCGGGGTCGGGCGGCGTGACGCTGGGCAACCAGACGCTCACGCTGACGAAGGCCGGCGATACCTTCAGTGGTGCGATTGCAGGCAACGGCGGACTGACACTGGCAAGCGGCAGCGAAACGCTGAGCGGCGCGAACACCTACTCGGGCGCGACCACGATCGCCGGCGGCGCGACGCTGGCATTGAGCGGCACGGGCAGCATCGCGTCGAGCGCGGTCACCGACAACGGCACGCTGAACCTCTCGGGCGCGACGGCGGGCGTCTCGCTCGCGAGCCTGTCGGGGGCGGGCGGCGTGACGCTGGGCAGCCAGACGCTCACGCTGACGAAAGGCGCGGGCGCCTTCGGCGGTGCGATGTCCGGCAGCGGCGGGCTGACGCTGACGGGCGGCACGCAAACGCTGGGCGGTGCGAACACCTACACGGGGGCGACCACGATCGGCCGCGGCGCAACGCTGGCGTTGAGCGGCACGGGCAGCGTGGCCCAGTCGAGCGGCGTGATCGACAACGGGACGCTGGACATCTCGGGCACGACGAACGGCGCCTCGGTCACGAGCCTGACGGGCTCGGGCGGCGTGACGCTGGGCAGCCGCACGCTCACGCTCACGAACGCGACCGGCGTCTACAGCGGCGCGATTTCCGGCACCGGCGGTCTCACGATCGCCAGCGGTAGCCAGACCCTGACGGGGATCAGCACCTATTCGGGCATCACGACGATCGGGAGCGCCGCCACGCTCATCCTGTCGAACGCGAACAACATCGCGCTGGGCAATGTCGTGGATAACGGCAAGCTGGTGGTCGAAGGCGCGATCAGCGCGTTGTCGGGCACCGGCAACGTCACGCTCGGCAACGCGGGGCTGGCGCTTTCCGGCGTGAACGGCAGTTTCGGCGGCGTGATTTCGGGCGGCAGCGGGCTGACGATGACCAGCGGCACGCAGACGCTCACCGGTGCGAACACGTACGCGGGCGCCACCACGATCGCCAGCGGCGCGGAACTGGCGCTGAGCGGCGCGGGCAGCATTGCGCAGTCGAGCGGCGTCACCGTCAACGGAACCCTGAACCTCTCGGGTACGACGAGCGGCGCCTCGGTCGCGAACCTGGCCGGCGGCGGCATGGTCGAGCTCGGCAGCCGGACGCTCACGCTCACGAACGCCGCCGGCACTTTCGGCGGGACCTTCAACGGCACGGGCAAGCTGCTGGTCTCGGGCAACAGCGGATCGCTGATCGTCAACGGCAACAGCGCGGGGTTCAGCGGCATCACCGAAGTGGCGCAGGGCCGGCTCGAGGTGGGCGACATCGATACGCCTTCGGCCAGGCTCGGCGGCGACGTCCTGGTCGATCTGCCGGGTACGCTGCGCGGCCATGGCACGGTGGCGGGCAGCGTGACGAACAACGGCACGGTCATGCCGGGCGGCTCGATCGGTACGCTGACGGTGGGGGGCAACTACAAGCAGGCCGGCAATGCCACGCTGGCGGTCGAGGTCAGCCCGACGGCGGCGTCCCAGCTGAAGGTCAACGGCGCCGCGACGCTGGGCGGCACGCTGGCGATCACCTACGATCCGGGCACGTATTCGGCGAAGCAGTACACGCTCGTTGCGGCCCAGAGCCTGAGCGGCACGTTCGGCAACGTCACCAGCACCGGCACCGCGAACCTCGGTACCCTGACGCCGTCGATCGCGTACGGCGCGACCGCCGTCGACCTCACGCTGAACGCGCCCGGCGCGCCGGCTACGCCGGGCGCGCCGGTCGTGGTCGCACCGGTCGACACCGGCATCTATACGGCGGTGGGCACGTCGGTCGCGCTCGGCGCCCAGGCGGCCGGCAGCGCGCTGCTCGATCGTCTCGACCGCGCATCGGCCGCGACGGCCGCGAACCCGGACGGCTGGATCACCGCGACGGCCAGCCAGACCAAGGTCGGCGGCGCGAACGGCGCGCCCGGCTTCCAGTCGACCCGCTACGGCTTCCTTGCCGGGCTCGACCAGAAGCGCGGCGACTATACGGTCGGGGTGGCCGCGAGCTACAGTCACGCGGACATCGGCGAGCAGGTCACCGGCGACACGGGCACGACCGACACGCTGCGCGCCGCGCTGTACGGCAGCCGCTTCGTGGGGCCGGTGAACCTCGCGGCGACGCTGGGCGCGGGCCTCGACTTCCTTGCGCAGAAGCGCCCGCTCGGCGTGCCGGGCAGCGCCACGGGCGACCACATGGGCCAGGAAGTGACCACGGGCGCGCAGGCCAGCCTGCCGCTCGCATTCGGCGGCGTGACGCTGACCCCGCGTATCGGCCTGCGTTACGCCTACTTCCATGCGAACGGTTTCGGCGAAAGCGGGGCGGGCGGCCAGGACCTGAACGTCGGCACCGACAACGTCCACAGCCTGCAGCCCTATGCCGGCGTCACGCTCGACCAGGCCTTCGGCAGCGAACTCAAGCCGGTGAACGTGCAGTTGCGCTTGGGTTACGCCCGCGAGGTGCTCGACACGCACCGCGCGATCACGGTTGCCGCGCAGGACGGGACGCAGTTCGCGGCGCCGGGGACGAACTTGCCGCACGGGTATCTCTCGACCGGTGCCGGTGTCTCGATGCATCTGTCGAAGCGCCTCGACGTGTCGTTGAACTACGACGCCGTCATCAACACCGGGGGGGCGTCGATGCAGCAGGGCAGCGTCCGGGTGGGCTACCAGTTCTGAACGCGGGCCGGGCCGCCGGCCGGCAGCGCCATGCGGGGGCGGTCGGCCGCCCCCCGTCGTTCAAACAGGACAAGCACGAGAGAGCGTGACCGCGTCACGGCCCGAAACCGGGCGTCGGCGGCTTCCTGTCGCCGCGCAGCCACCGCAAGCGGCTGCTACATACACATACAAACGGGACAAATCCCGGATACATCGAACCTTTCAAATGAGCGACGCCGCGTGACGAGGGCGCGCCGGATTGAAAGCCACGGTGCGCTTGCGCGCGCGGCATGTTCACTTTCCACTTCACGAAAGGAGATGCCGCACGATGTCTTCCACACCGTTTTCCCCGATGCGTCGCCACCTGCTGGCCACATCCGTGGCCGCCGGGGTCTCGGCGATGCTGCCCACGGCGGCGCTGCGTGCCGCGACCGGCGCGAGCGGCATACGCCCGTTCACCGCCCACATTCCCGACGACGCCGTGGCCGACCTGCGGCGCCGCATCGCCGCGACGCGCTGGCCGGGCCGCGAGACCGTCGCCGACGAATCGCAGGGCGTGCGGCTCGCGCGCATGCAGGCGCTGCTGCGCTACTGGGGCACCGAGTACGACTGGCGCAAGGGCGAGGCGCGCCTGAACGGCTTCCCGATGTTCATCACGGAAATCGACGGGCTCGACATTCACTTCATCCACGTGCGCTCGCGGCACGAGAATGCGCTGCCGTTGATCATGACGCACGGCTGGCCCGGTTCGATCTTCGAGTTGCTGAAGGCGATCGGGCCGCTGACCGACCCGACCGCGCACGGCGCGAGCGCGGACGATGCGTTCCATGTCGTCGTGCCGTCGTTGCCGGGCTTCGGTTTCTCCGGGCGGCCGACGCAAACCGGCTGGGGTTCCGACCATATCGCGCGCGCATGGGGCGAGCTGATGGCGCGCCTCGGCTATACGCGCTTCGTGTCGCAGGGCGGCGACTGCGGCTCGGTGATCTCGCACCGGATGGCGATGCAGCGCGTGCAGGGGCTGGCCGGGATACACGTGAACATGCCGGCGACGGTGCCGCCGGACATCGCGACGCTGCTCGCGACCGATGCGCCCGCGCCGGCGTCGCTGTCGCCGAAGGAGAAGGCCGCGTACGAGAAGCTCGCGACGTTCTATCGCGACAACTGCGGCTACTCGGCGATGATGGTCACGCGCCCGCAGACGGTCGGCTATGCGCTCGCCGATTCGCCGTCCGGGCAGGCCGCGTGGATGTTCGACAAGATCTCGCAGTGGACGTACAGCGGCGGCGTGCCCGAACGCTCGATTCCGCGCGACGAGATTCTCGACGACATCTCGCTGTACTGGCTGACGAACACCGCGACATCGGCCGCGCAGATCTACTGGGAGGATCACTCGAACAACTTCAACGCGGTGGATATCGCGCTGCCGGCCGCGATCACGGTGTTCCCCGGCGAGATCTACCAGGCGCCGCGCAGCTGGGCCGAGCGCAGCTATCGCAACCTGATCTACTTCAACGAAGTCGACAAGGGCGGGCATTTCGCGGCATGGGAGGAGCCTGACCTGTTTGCCCGCGAGGTGCGGGCCGGGTTGCGGCCGTTGCGTCGCGCGTAGGCGAGGACGCCCGGAAGCGTCGTTTCCCCGGCGATTTTTGAATCGCTGTATGTCGTGTTCGCACGCGGATACGTTGGGATACAAAGCCTTCCGGGCGTTCCGCTATAAAACCGGTGAAGCGCTTCACGCGGCGGCGCGGTTCGATGTGCGGCCGCCGCGAACGGCGCGACCCGAATGCCCGCACGTGCCGCGGGCGCCTTCCTTGGAAACCGACACTGGAGAACACGTCATGCCCGATACCGTGAATACCCGCCGCCGCCTGATCCTGGGCTCGACCCTGGCGAGCCTGAGCCTCGCCGACCTCGGATTCGGCGCGCTGGCGCAGGCGCAGCCGGCGCCCGACGCCCCGGCGGCGCAGCGCCCGGCCGGCGTCGCGTCGCTGGGCACGATCCACCAGATCGACGCGGGCGTGCTCAACGTCGGGTATGCGGACCTCGGGCCGAGGGACGGCCCCGCGGTGTTCCTGCTGCACGGCTGGCCGTACGACATCCACAGCTATGCGGACGTCGCGCCGCTGCTGGTCGCGGCCGGCTATCGCGTGATCGTGCCTTACCTGCGCGGCTACGGCACGACGACGTTCCGTTCGGCCGACACGGTGCGCAACGGCCAGCAGGCGGTGACGGCCGTCGACATCGTCGCGCTGATGGACGCGCTGAAGATCGAGCGCGCGGTGTTCGGCGGCTACGACTGGGGCGCGCGCACCGCCGACATCGTCGCGGCGCTGTGGCCGCAGCGCGTGAAGGCGCTGGTGTCGGTGAGCGGCTACCTGATCGGCAGCCAGGAGGCGAACCGCAAGCCGCTGCCGCCGCAGGCCGAATTCCAGTGGTGGTACCAGTTCTACTTCACGACCGAGCGCGGCGCGCTGGGCTATGCGGCGAACCGAGATGCGTTCAACAAGCTGATCTGGCAACTCGCGTCGCCGAAGTGGCAGTTCTCCGACGAGACCTACGCGCGCACGGCGGCATCGTTCCGGAATCCCGATCATGTGGCCGTCGTGATCCACAACTATCGCTGGCGCCTCGGGCTCGCGAAGGGCGAGGCGCAATACGACGAGATCGAGCGGCGGCTGGCGGCGGGGCCCGTCATCACGGCGCCGACGATCACGATGGAAGGCGACGCGAACGGCGCGCCGCATCCGGAGCCGGCCGCGTATGCGAAGAAGTTCGCGGGCAAGTACCAGCACCGGACGATCTCCGGCGGCATCGGCCACAACCTGCCGCAGGAAGCGCCGCAGGCGTTCGCCGACGCAATCCTGCAAGTGGAGCAGCTGTGATGCGGGCGGGCGTGGGGGAGTGGCGTCGCGGTGCGCGCCGCGCGCTCGTCGCGGGCGTGCTGCTGGCCGGCGTGTGGGCTGCCGGCGGGCCGGCAGCGTTCGCGGAGCAGCCGAAGCCGGCGGCGGCCGTGTCGCCGATCTACGGCGTGTCGATTCCGCCCGGCTACCGCAAGTGGGAAATGGTCGCGCCGGCCGAAGAGGCCGCGCCGCTCGACGAGCTGCGCGTGGTGCTCGGCAACCCCGTCGCGATCCGCGCGCTCGAACAGGCGACGCTGCCGTTCCCCGACGGCGCGATCCTCGTGAAGCTCGCGTACAAGCGCAGGCAGTCCGACGAGTTCGCGCCGGCGACGGTGCCCGGCCACGCGACGACCGTGCAGGTGATGGTGAAGGATTCGCGACGCTATGCGTCGACGGGCGGCTGGGGCTACGGGCGTTTCATCGACGGCGTGCCGGCCGACATCGGCCAGCACCAGACGTGTTTCGCGTGCCACCAGGCGCGGGTGAAGAACCACGACGACGTGTTCACGCGGCTCGCGCCATGACGTGAGCGCGCGTGACCGGCGAAGCGAAAGGCGTGCCGCGCGAGGCACGCCTTTTTTCATGGGTGCGCGGGGAGCTGGAAGCGCGGCGGCGGGCGGATGTGTATCGCAGCGTATCCGCGGGCGTTCCGGACAAACAGGCATGCGTAAAGCCCCGGTTCCGGAAACATGCCGGATACGTGCGCGGGTTCTACTGTCGACATGCAGCAAACGTTCGATGCCGGAAACATGCATCGGATGCCGAATGATCGACAGACCCATTTCCTTGAAGGAGAACCCTGATGAAAGCCGCCCGAATCCTCGCCGTTGCCGCGCTCGCCGCCGTCCCCGCCTGGTCGTTCGCCGATACCGCGGGCCATGGCCTGACGCGTGCCGACGTGCGTGCCGAACTCGTCCGCCTCGAACAGGCCGGCTACCACCCGGCGCAGAGCGAGCCGCACTACCCGGACGACATCGCCGCCGCGCTGCAGGTCGCGCGCTCCGACCAGAACGGCCCGTCGAAGTCGCAGGGCGACAACATGGCCGATGCATCGACGCCTGCCGGCCATCGGGATGCCCCGTCGCGCGCCGGGCGGAACGCCGCCGACGACCTGTATGCCCATTCGTGACCCGGCGCCGCGTCCGCCGCATGCGGGCGCGGCTGCTGCCGAGGCACGTCATTCGAACGACACGACAGAGAAAGGAGCAGGACGATGGCCGGTTTGATGAAACGCGTACTGGTATCCGCCGCGATGGTCGGCGGACTGGGCAGTGCGGTCGCGGCGCACGCCGCGCCGAAGGCGGACCTGAAGGGCACCAACGTCGTGCTCGTGCACGGCGCGTTCGCCGACGGGTCGAGCTGGAACCGCGTGATCCCGCTGCTCGAGGCGCGCGGGCTGCACGTGGTGTCGGTGCAGAATCCGCTGAGTTCGCTCGCGGACGACGCGGCCGCCACGAAGCGCGCGATCGACGGGCAGAAGGGGCCGGTCGTGCTGGTGGGCCATTCGTGGGCCGGCGTCGTGATCAGCGAGGCCGGCAACGACGACAAGGTGAAGTCGCTCGTCTATGTCGCGGCGTTCGCGCCCGACAGCGGCCAGTCGATCGCCGATGTCACGCAAGGGCTGCCTGCGCCCGCATGGGCCGGTGAGCTGCGCAAGGATGCGGGCGGTTTCGCGACGCTGTCGGACCAGGCGATCGCGCAGGATTTCGCGCCGGACCTGCCGCCCGCGCAGCAGCACCTCGTCGCGGCGACACAGGGGCCGTGGTACGGCGGGTGCCTCTCGGAGAAGGTCGCGCAGGCCGCGTGGCACGCGAAGCCGTCGACGTTCGTCGTGACGACGCAGGACAGGATGATCGATCCGGCGTTGCAGGAGGCGATGGCGAAGCGGATCGGCGCGACGGTCGCGCGCGTGAACGGCAGCCATGTCGCGATGCTGAGCCGGCCGACGGCCGTGGCCGACGCGATCATCGCGGCGGCGGAGCGGGCGCAGCGGGATGCGCGGTGAGCGGTGCGATGTCGCGCGGCCGGACGGTCGCGCGGCGCGTCGGCTCAGGCGGGGCGCGAAACGCCGAAACGCCGGATGCAATCATGAAGTGACTGCAAGCTTGTCCCGGCAAGCCGGCGTTTCATCCCGCGGGATCCCGCCCGGCGATTCCGCGCGTGCCGTCCTCCCCGGACGGCTGCATGCCATCCGGCCCTTTTCATCGTCCTGACGTCTCGCCATGCAACAGTGCACGCGATTGTTCGCCTCTGCGATTGCCTATCTCCCGACGCTGATTAGGAAATGAATTTTTATTGGTTCTGCTTCCCGTAGCGCACTCGCATAGTGACGTTGACGGCTATAGACTGCACAACAGCTGCACGGGCCGCCTCCCAGGTTTTTGTCATACCAATATACAAGGACAAGGAAGCGTCATGACGTATGCATTGGAAGAACGAACCACCGCGCAGCAGGCGCTCGAAGACGCCCGCGCGGCCGCCGCCGCAGCCGGCACGCCCTACGCGGGCGGCGTGGCGCCCGAAGCCGCATGGGCGCTGTTTTCCGCCGGCGATGCCGTGCTGGTCGACGTGCGCACCGCAGAGGAGCGCAAGTTCGTCGGCCACGTGCCGGAATCGCTGCACGTACCGTGGGCAACCGGTACGAGCCTGACCCGCAATCCGCGTTTCGCGCGCGAACTCGAAGCGAAGACGGGCAAGGATGCCGTCGTGCTGCTGCTGTGCCGCAGCGGCAACCGTTCCGCGCAGGCGGCGGAGGCCGCGACCAAGGCGGGCTTCACGCAGGTGTTCAACGTACTCGAGGGTTTCGAGGGCGACCTCGACGAGCAGCAGCACCGCGGCGGCCGCAACGGCTGGCGGCGCCACGGCCTGCCCTGGGTGCAGGACTGATCGGCGAGCGCAACGGGGAATACGCAGATGGCCGCATTCGATATCGCCGAAATTGTCCAGTCGCTCCAGACCGTGCGCCGTGCGTGGCGCGAGAAGCAGCGCCGCTCGCTCGAACCGGGCGGGCGCGACCTGCCGGCGCGCGAGGCGCTCGCGCAGATCGTCGGCGCGCTGAAAGGCGTGCTGTTTCCGATGCGGCTCGGGCCGCCGGACCTGCGCCAGGAGAGCGAGAACTTTTACGTGGCGCATGCGCTCGATGCGGCACTGAACGCGCTGCTCGCGCAGGTGACGCTGGAGCTGCGCTACGCGGCGCGCCAGCGCAGCGCGGCGGGAACGGTCGACGAGCCCGCATCGGAGGTGGTGCAGGCGTTCGCCGCCCGCCTCCCCGAGATTCGCCGGCTGCTCGACAGCGACGTGCTGGCCGCATTCCACGGCGATCCGGCGGCCGGCAGCGTCGACGAGGTGCTGCTGTGCTACCCGGGCATCCTCGCGATGATCCATCACCGGCTCGCGCACGAACTGTACGGGCTCGGGCTGCCGCTGCTCGCGCGGATCATCGCCGAGCAGGCGCATGCGGAAACGGGCATCGACATCCATCCGGGCGCGCGTATCGGCGGCGGCTTCTTCATCGACCACGGCACGGGTGTCGTGATCGGCGAGACGGCGATCATCGGCGAGCGCGTGCGCGTGTACCAGGCGGTCACGCTCGGCGCGAAGCGGTTCCCGCGCGATGCGGCCGGCCATCTGGAGAAAGGGCTCGCCCGTCATCCGATCGTCGAGGACGACGTGGTGATCTACGCGGGCGCGACGATCCTCGGCCGCGTGACGATCGGGCGCGGCGCGGTGATCGGCGGCAACGTGTGGCTGACGCAGGACGTGCCGCCCGGCGCGAACGTGACCCAGGCCGTGCTGCGCAGCGAGGCGAGCGCCGCGCCGCGCGTGCCGGCGGAACCGGTTTCCGTTGCACAGGTGGCGTCATGAGCGATCTCATTCATCACTTCGGCGCCACCGTGCGCAAGATGCGCGAAGCGCGCACGTGGTCGCAGGAGCAGCTTGCCGAGCATGCGGGGCTGAACCGCTCGTACGTCGGCGAGATCGAGCGCGGCGAGGCGATCGCATCGATCGTCACGGCCGACAAGCTCGCGCGGGCGTTCGACGTGTCGATCTCGACGCTGTTGCCGGGCGCCTACGTCACCTGACGCCGCCTGTTTCATTTCCCTTTCGGTTGCGCGCGACTTGACGGCTATAGCATGTTGAGCCGGCGGGCGCGCGCTTCCGATAATCACCCAGCGTCATAAGCAATCCCGTTTTTCATCTTAAGAACCCGGAGCTACACATGTCGACCGTTGCAAGCGGCACGGCTGCGCTGAGCGATCACGCCGCCCGCCAACTAGCGAACGCTACCAAGACCGTCCCGCAGCTTTCCACGATCACGCCGCGCTGGTTGACCCATCTGCTGCAATGGGTGCCGGTCGAGGCCGGCATCTATCGCCTGAACCAGGTGAAGAACCCGGAAGCCGTGCGCGCCGCATGCACGCAGCTCGAGGACGAAAGCGTGCTGCCGCAGACCTTCGTGCCCTACGAAGAGCAGCCGCGCGAGTATTTCCTGAACGCGGTGAGCACGGTGCTCGACGTGCATACGCGGATCTCCGACCTGTACAGCAGCCCGCACGACCAGATCAAGGAACAGCTGCGCCTGACGATCGAGACGATCAAGGAGCTGCAGGAAAGCCAGTTGATCAACAACCCGGACTACGGGCTGCTCGCGAACGTGACCGACGAACAGCGGATCTTCCCGCTGACGGGCGCGCCGACGCCGGACGATCTCGACGAACTGCTGACCAAGGTGTGGAAGGAACCGGCGTTCTTCCTCACGCACCCGCTCGCGATCGCCGCGTTCGGCCGCGAATGCACGCGGCGCGGCGTGCCGCCGCCGACGGTCAGCCTGTTCGGTTCGCAGTTCATCACGTGGCGCGGCATTCCGCTGATCCCGTCGGACAAGGTGCCGGTCGCGGACGGCAAGACCAAGATCCTGCTGCTGCGCGTCGGCGACAAGCGGCAGGGCGTCGTCGGCCTGTATCAGCCGGGCGTGGCCGGCGAACAGGGCCCGGGCCTGTCGGTGCGCTTCATGGGGATCAACAACCAGGCGATCGCGTCGTACCTGATCTCGCTGTACTGCTCGCTCGCGGTCCATTCGCCGGATGCGCTGGCTGTCCTCGATGACGTCGAAATCGCCAAGTACCATGACTATCCCGACACCTACCGTTAATCCGGGCCTGGGCGGCGACGCACCCGCGTTGCCGCACGCGCCGCCGTTGCCGGCCGGCCTGCCCGACCCGGCGATGCTCGCGCGGCTCGCGTCCGAGTTCTTCGCGACGCCGCCGGGGCAGGCCACCGCGCCCGAGGTGTCGGCGGGCAGCGGGGCGGTCGGCGGCGTGCCGTCGGCGCTGCCGGCGGCCGCGCCGATCCTCGCGTCGGTGAGCAATCCTGCACCGGCCGGCTCGCCGCTCGCGGGGCCGGGCGGCACGGGCACCGGCGTGCCGGGCTTCGCGCCGCCGCAGGGGAAGGTGGCCGGTGCGAACCTCGCGCCGTCGGCGCCGACTCATGTGCTGTCGCTCGGCAACCGCGTGCCCGCGCTCGCGCCGCATGCGGCCGCGCAGAACGGCTTGCCCGACAGCGTGGTGACGATCGCGCCGGCGCTGGAGCCGCGTATCGGCGGCGCGGCGCTCGGCGTGCCGCAGGCGAATGCGGTGACCGTGGAGGAGGGCGCGAAGGCCGCGCCGGCCGCCGCGTCGCCGTACTACTTCACCGACGGTACGCGGCAGGGCTGGCAGGCCACGCCGCAGGACATCGTCGTGCCGTCGCACGGCCTGGCGTCGCCGGAAGCGTTCGGGCTGCCGGGCGAGGAGGCGCTGCGCGAACTGCTGGCGGTGCGTCGCGACGCGCCGTCCGCACGCACGCCGGGAACGGACGTGCCGCGCTACTTCATCGACGACGCGCGGGCCGCCGAGCCGCACGCCCTGGCGGGCGGCGCGCACCCGCCGTTCGACGTCAACGCGATCCGCCGCGATTTCCCGATCCTGCAGGAGCGCGTGAACGGCAAGCAGCTCGTGTGGTTCGACAACGCGGCGACGACGCACAAGCCGCAGGCGGTGATCGACCGGCTCGCGTATTTCTATGCGCACGAGAACTCGAACATCCACCGCGCCGCGCATGCGCTGGCCGGCCGCGCGACGGATGCGTACGAGCACGCGCGGGAAACCGTGCAACGCTTCATCGGCGCTTCGTCGCCGGACGAGATCGTGTTCGTGCGCGGCACGACCGAGGCGATCAACCTGATCGCGAAGAGCTGGGGCGTGCAGAACGTCGGCGAAGGCGACGAGATCGTCGTGTCGCATCTCGAGCATCACGCGAACATCGTGCCGTGGCAGCAGCTTGCCGCGCAGAAGGGGGCGAAGCTGCGCGTGATTCCGGTCGACGATTCGGGGCAGGTTCTGCTCGACGAATACCGGAAGCTGCTCAACGACCGCACGAAGATCGTGTCCGTCACGCAGGTGTCGAACGCGCTCGGCACGGTCGTGCCGGTGAAGGAGATCGTCGAGCTTGCGCATCGCGCGGGCGCGAAGGCGCTGGTCGACGGGGCGCAGTCGATCTCGCACATGCGCGTGGACGTGCAGGCGCTCGATGCGGATTTCTTCGTGTTCTCCGGGCACAAGATCTACGGGCCGACCGGGATCGGCGTCGTGTACGGCAAGCGCGCGATCCTCGACGACATGCCGCCCTGGCAGGGCGGCGGCAACATGATCGCGGACGTGACGTTCGAGCGCACGGTGTTCCAGCCGCCGCCGAACCGCTTCGAGGCCGGCACCGGCAACATCGCGGATGCGGTGGGGCTCGGCGCCGCGCTCGACTACGTGAGCCGGATCGGCATCGAGAACATCGCGCGCTACGAGCACGACCTGCTCGCGTATGCGACGAGCGTGCTCGCGCCGGTGCCGGGCGTGCGGCTGGTCGGCACCGCGCGCGACAAGGCGAGCGTGCTGTCGTTCGTGCTGAAGGGCTACGAGACCGAGGAGGTCGGGCAGGCGCTGAACGAAGAGGGCATCGCGGTGCGCTCGGGGCATCACTGCGCGCAGCCGATCCTGCGGCGTTTCGGGCTCGAGGCCACGGTGCGGCCGTCGCTCGCGTTCTACAACACGTGCGACGAGGTCGATGCGCTGGTGCGCGTCGTGCGGCGTCTGGCGACGCGTCGCTGAGGCCGTACGCCGGCGGCGGCCCGCAAGGGTCGCCGCCGGCGCTTCATGGCCGCGCGGTCAGAAACGCACGACCTGCTTCTGCTCGACGCTGAAGCCGTCGCGCAGCACGCTGGCCGAATCCGCGAAGTAGCGGCGGGTTTCCGACAGCAGGTCGGTGTTGCCGCGCCGGCAGAACACCACCCCCGATCCTTCCTCCGTCAGCAGTTCATCGATCAGCGATTCGGGTTGCCCGAGATCGGCGAGATGGACGTTCTGCACGCCGTGCGCGAGCGCATCGAGTGCGTCCCGCACGCACGGGGCCGCCGCCGCCGCCGGATGCTCGGCAAGCCATTGCTCGAGCTCGGTGATGCCGTACAGCCCCGCCAGTTCGCCGAGTTCGCCCAGCAGCGTGCCGTTCACCATCATCACCAGCGTGACGGCGCCGGTGCGCTGCGCGAACAGGCTGCCGAGCCGTTCCGGGCGCAGCAGGCGATCGCGGCCTCCGTCGTCCGGGGCGACCGGCATCACGACGGGCACCAGCCCGTTCGCGAGAAACGCATCCAGCGCGGCGCCGTCGAACCGGGCGACCGCGCCCGTGCCGTCGCGGCCGGATTCCGCGCTCGCGACCAGCAGGCCGCCGTCGTGGCCGTCGATGCCGATCGCCCTCGCGCCGTGACTGCCGATCAGGCGCACCAGTTCATGATTGACGCCCGCCATCTCGGCGTGCACGACGTGGATCGACGGCGTGCCGGACGCGGCCGGCACGCCCTGGATCACGATCGGACGCACGCCGGTGAGTGCGAGCAGCGCGACGTCCTGCGCGAGCGACTGGCGCGCGCGCGCGTCGTTCGTCGCGCCGCCGTCGACGATGACGACGGTCTGCCCGTGCAGCGCCTGCATGAACGGCAGCGAGCGGGCCAGGCCGGCGACGCGCCGCGAGGTCGGAATGGGACTTTCAGGGTCTGGGAACATGGGAATCCGAAGTAATGAAGAGGGGCCTGTCGCCGCGCCGTGCGGCGTCAGTTCGCGCGTTGCATGAGACGGTGAATGTCGTCGGGCGTCAGCGCATCGCGCGACGCCTGCCGGAACGGACGGTCGCTGAAGCAGCGCGCCGCGTCGGCGAGCAGTTCGAGGTGCGCGCGGTCGTCCTCCTTCGGCAGTACCAGCACGATGAACTCGCGCACCGGCTTGCGGTCTGGCGCGTTGAACGCGAACGGGTACAGCGCGCGCACGAACAGCGCGGCGGCCGAGCGGAGCCCGTCGACCCGCGCATGCGGAATCGCGACGCCCTGGCCGAGGCCGGTCGAGCCGAGCTGTTCGCGCTTCGTCAGCTCGGTCCGGATGCGCTCGGCGGACACGCCGCTGCCGCGCGCGATGTACTGCGCGGCGAGGTCGAACAACTGGATCGCGCTTTCGACCGGCACGTCGAGCAGGATGCGCTCCGGCGGACACGCGTGCGCGAGCCGGGTCGCGAACGGCGTGCCGCCGCGTCGATGGGGAAGGTCGGATGGGCCGCCGGCGGCGGCCTGTTGCGTTTGCATGCGGATTTCTCCGTGTCGGGATGACAGGGAAATCCTAGACAAAAGCGCGTAAAGACGGTGTCAGAGACGCGGGGGCCCGGTATTAAAATGTCGTATCGATCGACGGCCGATGCCGGGCCCGGCACGCGCGGCTTCAGGTGCCCGACAGCACGAACGGCAGCGTCGCCAGCAGAAACACCGAAATGCCGATCACGGGCGCGTCGAACGCGATCGCCGCGAACGCCACCGCGGCGCTGGCCAGCACGAGCGTCCGCGACATCCTGCGATGCCGGTCGTGCGCGATCGTCCGGTCGTCGCGAATGGCATCGGTTCGCGCGCCGATCACGTGTTTCCAGAACGTGAAGCCAAGCATGATTGCTCCTGTATGAAAGACGCCCGCGCCGGGTGCGGGATGCGCCCGGCCGGCGCGTCAGCTGCGTTTGAGCTTCAGCACGCGCGAGATCTGTGCGGGCGTGAAGCCGCTGTTGCGTACGTACGGCGCGCAGTCGAGCGGCGCGGTGAGCGATTCGCTGACGACGTACTGGCCGACGAAGCGGTACGCATCGGTGGCCATCCGGATGAACACCGGGATCGCGTCGCGCTGCGCGGCGAGCGTCCTGCCGGCCGAGCGCGCTGACGCGCTGCCGTCGCACAGGATCACGTCGGGCGCATGCGGGTTGAGGTCCGCGCGCAGGCAGGCGGCCACGACCCTGCCGTTCCTGGTCGGCAGGAATGCCTGCTTGCTGCCGCCGCAGGCGGTGTGGATGAATTCGCGCGTGTATTGCTTGTCGATTTCGAACATGATCGGGCTCCGGTGGCGGAAATGTCCGCCTTTAAATAAGGGATGCGAAACATATAGACCGGATCGGCGGCCGGCTGCGGGCAGGCGATCGATCGTTGCCGGTACGGCGGATCGATGGCGCGTCGTGGCACGGGTTTGCCCCGCGGGCACGCTTGCGCGCACGATGCGCGATCAACGCATCGACGTCGTGTTCAAGCGTGCGCGGGAAGGACTACGGCGCGCACCGTCCGCCTGTCGGCAGGACGGTGGCTATGGAAGAAGGAAGCGCAGGCGTCCTGCCTGTCAGGCAGAAAAGCAACTCGGAGGGCGAGGACTTCGGATGCGCATGGTGCGTGCTCGTTGGTGGATGGCGAACCTATTCTAGTGAACGCACGCGCGGGCGCAAGTAAAAAGGTCGTAAAGTCGCGGGCGGCGGGCGGCGCGTGCCCGGCCGCCCGCGCGCGCGGACGTCAGCCGCGCAGCAACAGCGTGCACGGATGCAGCGCGCCGAGCGCCTGCGTCAGCAGGTCTGCCGACCGGTAGCCGTTGCGCGGTTCGCGCACGTGGTCGAGGAACGCGCGGGCGCCGGCCATGCCGGTGTTGTCGGCAACGACCGGCGCGCCCGTGGCGAGATCCGGCTCCAGCAGTTGCAGCACCGGCAGGTACGCGGATTTCTCGCCGTCGAGCAGCACGAACCCGAGCGGCCCGCCGAGCGGCCGGCGCAGCGTGTGCTCGGCGAGCCCGGTGCGGATTTCCACGAGATCGTCGAGCCCCGCTTCGCACAGGTTGCGGTGCGCGCCGTCGGCTTTTTCCGCGTTCATTTCAGTCGTGACGAGCCGGCCGCCGCCGTTCGCGCGCAGCGCGGCGGCGATCCAGATCGTGGAGATGCCGAACGACGTGCCGAACTCGACCGCCATGCGGGCCCGCGTGGTTCGCACGAGCAGATGGAGCAGCATGCCGAAATCGGGCGTGACGGGCAGGTAGGCGTCTTTCATCGCGTCGTAGAACCCGGGGGCGCCCTCGTCGAGGCCGCGCGCGAGGGCGGCTTGCCGGGCCGGCGGGTCCGCGCGCAACGTCGCGGCATAGAGGCGGTGAAGCGTGGCGTCGATTCGCGTATCGCCGATAAAATGGCGGGGCAGGTTGTCGGTAGGCATCGTCGGGTCCTGTGTGAATGGGATGCGGCGATGGTCGCGCGTCGCGCGCGCGGCGGATTGTAAATAGGTGACACGCCGGTTCGGCACGGATACTCATGCAGATGAAACGAGAGCGGCAACGGAACGCGGTGAGCTATCACCTGCTTTGCGACGGCCTGACGCTGCGCGCCGGCGGCGGGACGGCGCTGTTCGCGCACGCGGTCGCGCGGACGGTGTCCGGGCTCGTCACGCACGCGCATTACGCGGGCGCCGCGCAACGCGCGGACGGCGTGCTGTCGGCCGCGGCATTCAGGCGGCAACTGGGCGTGGCGATCTCGGTCGACGCCAATCCGGTAGCCGCACTGTTTCCGCCGTCGTTGTGCGCGGCGGATTTCGAGGCGCGCTGGAACGCGCTGGACCAGGCGTCGGCGTTCGGGGTGCGGACCGCGCTCGAACGCTTCGGCGCCGGCGACGGCGCGGTGCGCCGGGTTGCCGGTGCGGGCGGTCGCGAGGCGGCCTGCCGGGCCGAACGGATGCATCAGCTGCTCGACCTGCTGTCGAGCCGGCGTCCGGCGGCGGGCGTCGACGACGCGCGCGCGATCCTCGCGCTGTGCGCCGATCTCGGGGCCGGCGGGGGCGCCACCCGCGACGTGCTCGAGCGGCTGCACGACGATCCGGGCGCGAGCGTCGACGCGTGCGCGGCGGCGGCCGGCGTGTCGCTGCGCACGCTGCAGCGGCAACTCGGCCGCGACGGCGTGCGGTTCGCCGCGCTGAAGCAGGCGGTGCGGATTTCGCTGGCCGGATACCGGATGCGCAACCGCGACGAGTCGCTGACCGATACCGCGATGCATGCGGGCTTCTACGACGCGGCGCACATGATTCACGCGTGGCAGCAGGCGTGCGGGATCCGCCCGGCCGTCTATCGTTCGATCGCGCGGCTGCCCGCGTCCGGTAGCCGGCCGGCCGGCGATGCCCGCGCGGCGGCAGGCGATGCAGGAGGCGCGTGCGGGCCGCGTTGAAAGATCGTCGGGTCGTGCGCGGCGTGCGTCACGTGCATTGCCACAGATGCGCACTGGTGCGGCACGGCGCGCACCAGAACGTGTAGTTCGCGCCGCCGCTGCCCCACAGCCATTCGCCGCCGTCGACCTGCGGAAGATTCGAATCGATCTGCATCACGAAGCGCATCCCGCGGCCGCAATCCGGGCAATCGGGATACCACGCGGACTGCACCCACGACGGCGGGCCGCCCACGCGGCTCAGGTTCTGGCGATCGTTCGAGTCGCCCCAGTCCTGCCAGGCCCAGCGCGACGCGGCGGCAAAGAGGCCGACGTCCGATTCCACGAATGCGGCGGCCGGGTAGCCGGGCCGGAGCGCGGTGTCGCGTTGCCCGGACGGGTGGGCGCACGCGTGTCCGGCTTCGTCGTGCCGGTAGAACAGCGGGCCGTCGCTCTCCCAGCCGAGACACGACAGGCAGGTGGCGAACGACACGGGCGTCGTGCTGTCGATGCCGGCGTCGGCCGGGCGCGGCAGCGTCAGCAGCCGGTGCAGCGGTTCATGGCACAGGCCGCATCGATGCGTCGACACGCCGCCGAAGCGCGCGCCCGACCGGTGCGCGTCACCGGCCTGCCAGGTCGCATGATGCGCGTGAAGCTCGCGCTTCCACTTCGGCATGTCGCGGAGCGCCGGCGCGCGCAGCGTTCTTCCGAAATCGATGTGCAGCGGCGAATCGCCGTGCAGTGCGCGCAATGCGCCGTCTTCGTACGTGTAGCCCGCGGCCATGAGCCCGTTCGCGCGCCGTGCCGGATCGTCCGCGAACAGCCGGGTCGCCGCGTCGAGCACGGCCTCGGGGCGGCGCGAATGGAGCAGCGCGAGCGCCCGGTCGCGCGCCGCATCGTCAAGGGGCGACGCGGCCGCCAGCCGGTCGCGCCACGCGTCGACGGTCGCCGGGTCGAGCGCCCGCCATGCGTTTTCCGCGAGCGACAGGCCCGGCGAGCGCCGGGTGCGGACCGTGTCGAGCAGCGTGTCCCAAGCCCCGGAAAACACCTGCGGAGCGTGCAGCGCGACGCTCGACAGCACGTTCGCGAGCCGCTCGTTCCATGCGCCGTCGCGCACGCGCCGCCACGCTTCGGCGGCCACCTGCGCAAAGGCGGCGTCGTCGGCCAGATCGAGCGCGGCATCGAGAAACGTCGCATGCGGCAACACGCGATCGAGCGACGCGATCACGAGGCCGGCGAGTGCGCCCGGCTCGTCGCGTCGCAGCGCGAGCATCTGCGACATCGGATCGTTGCCGCTCCAGCGGAGGCGTTCGTAATCGTCCAGGATGGTTTGCGCGGTCGGCATGGCAGGCGAGCGGAGACGGTTCGAGGAAGCGGCGCCCCGCATGAGCGAAGCACCGGGCGCGCGTATCAGCGGCCGGCCAGCATCCGCCCGCCGATGCCCGTCAGCAGCAGGCCGGCCGCCGTGTCGAGCACGGCCTTGCGCCGCACCAGCAACCGGCGCACCGACGGATGCGACGCGAGCAGCGCCATCGTGCAATACCAGGCGGCCGAGATCGCGACCGACAGCGCGACGACCGCGAGATCGAGCCATGCCGGCGCATCGGCCGGCACCATCAGCGCGAAGATGCTGCCGTAGAAGGCGACGGATTTCGGGTTCGTCATGCTCACGACGTAGCCCTTTTTCGCGGCGCGCCAGTCGGACGCCGCGGCGGGCGCGGCGGCGGGCAGCGGCTGGCGTGCGGTCGCGATCATCTTCAGGCCGAGCCAGATCAGGTACGCGGCGCCCGCGAGCCGCAGCGCGGTGTGGACCCACGCGACGTGGGTCACGAGCAGGCCCAGCCCGGCGATCGCGATCGCCGCCCAGGTGCCGGACGCGGCCGCGAGGCCAAGCCCCGTCATCACGCCCGCGCGGCGCGACACGACGGCGGTCGACGTGACGATCACGAAGTTCGGGCCGGGGCTCGCGACGCTCAGCAACAGGACGCCGGCGAGCGGCAGCAGGGTGTTCAGGGTGGTCGACATGGGCGGGCGGGGCGGTGGGCGAGCGTTCATCTTACCGGAGCGAGGTGCGGCGGAGCCGGCCGGCGGCCGGGCGCGCGCCGTCGCCGGGCGTCCCGCGCCGCGCACGCCAGGCGGCGTTCACGCGGGGCAAACCTTTACGTCGCGCACCGGATGCCGCCGCCGGCCTTGCGCGCCGCGCGCCGCCGGCCGTAGTCCCGCGCGAACGCGGCCGGCGTGCAGCCGACGTGACGGTGAAAGCGCCGCGTGAAGTGGCTCTGGTCGGCGAAGCCCGTCATCAGCGCGACGTCCGCGAGCGGCAGGTCGGTCTCGACGATCAGCGATTGCGCGCGGCGAATCCGGCAGCGCTCGACGAAGCTGCCGGCCGTCATGCCGGTGCTGCGCTTGAACAGCCGCGTGAAGTGGAAGCGGCTCACGTTGGCGATGCCCGCGAGTTCGTCGAGCCCGATCGGGCGGTCGAGGTTGTCCTCGATGTACTCCGTGAGCCGCGCGATGTCCTTCTTGCCGAGCGGCGGCGCGTCGGCCGGCACGACCGGCTCGAACGCGTTGTAGCTGCGCAGCAGGTGCGCGGCGAGCGCGGCCGACAGCTGATCGGCGATCAGCGCCTGCGCGGGATGCGGCGCGCGGCCGAGTTCCGCGACGAGCACCTGCGCGATGTGCTCGATCACCACATCGCGCGTCGAGAACACGTTGAGCAGCTCGATGGAAGCCGTGCCGCGCCGCCCGAGCTGTTCGCCCGCCGCGGCGATCAGCGCGGTGGGGATGCGCAAGCGCGCGGTGGCCGACGCGTGGCCTTCCCACAGCGAGTCGTAGCCGGCCGGCATCAGCATCGACACGCCGGCGGAAATGAGGCTTTCGTGCACGACGCCGTCGCGCCCCTGGACGAGCCGCGCGCTGCCGTACGGGCAGTAGCAGATCACGTGGTGGTCGAGCGGCGGATAGCGCTCGGAGACGTCGGGCAGCGGGTCGTACATGTCGACCGTGACGCCGGCCCAGCCGCGCTCGCGCGTGGTCGCGAACGGGCGGTGCGACAGTACGTTGACGATCTCGTCGATCGACACCCGGGGCGCCTGCTCCGGGTGCGGGTAATGCGTGTCGGCCATCGTTGCCCCCATTCACGATGTGCGTCGGATGCGTTGCAGCCGGCGGGCCGGCTGCGCGCATCGATGGTAGCACCGACGTGCGGGCGATGCCGGGGGGCGAAAGCGGATCATGCCCCGATTCGGCCGCGCGGCGGGCGGCCGATGGCCGGCGGGGCGCGCTTGCGGCAGGGCGTGTGGGGGCGCCGGCACCCGCTAGCGCGCGGTGCGCCGGTCGACCAGGCGGTCGAGCGACAGCGGCCCCGGGCCGAGCGCGAGGATCGCGACGGCGAGCGACGCCCAGTACAGGTGGAAGTTCGCCCAGCCGTCGGGAAACACGAGCTGGATCACGCCGGTCATCGCCAGCAGCCCGAGCGCCGCGAAGCGGGTGGCGAGCCCCGCGACGAGCAGCGCCGGCAGCACGATTTCCGCGACGGCGACCACGAACGCGAGCGCATCGGGCGCGGGCAGGCCGATCGCCGCGCCGAACACGTGCAGCTTGAACTGGTTCTCGAACAGGTAGAGCGTGCCGCCGGAAATCGACAGGAAGCCGTCCCAGCGGGTCAGCCCCGAGCGGAAGAACGGCAGCGCCAGCGCGACGCGCAGCAGCGGCGGCGCGACGAGGCCGGCGGCCGCTGCGAGGCCGCCGATGCAGCGGCGCAGCACGCGTTCGAGCTGGCCGGCGTGCGGGGGAACGATCGCGCTCATGGATGCCTCACGGTGCAGGGGGGAACGGGGGCGTCGGCCGGCGGCCCGCCGACGACGGCGCCCGCGTCGAACAGCATGGCCAGCGCGCCGGCCGGATCGAAGCCGGGCGCGTCGGCCAGCGCGGCGTCGAGCGCGCCGACGATGCGCGCGCCGGCCGCGAGCGCGGCGATGAACGCCGCCGCGCCGGGCGGCAGCCTGCGCACCTCGACGTCGGCGGCCGGCCGCACGACGAGCGCGTCCTCGCCGCCCGCGTCGAGATCGACGGGCGCCGGCTCGCCGCTGTCGATGTTCATCCGCCAGATGCGGACGACCGGAAAGCGCGAGCGGACGATCCGCACGGACGGATGCAGGCCCAGGACGAGCGACGGCAGCCGCTCGGGCGCGATGCCGGCGAACGCGGCGGCCGCGAGCGGCGCCGCGTCGGCCGCGTGATACGCGACGGCCCACGCGTGCTCCAGCCGCGCGACGTCGCCCAGGTACGGCAGCGACGCGGCGGGCTCGAACGAGTCGACGAACGCGCCGAAGCCGTCGCCGTAGTGGAGCATGACCGGCGAGCGCGGCGGGTGACGCGCCGCATACGCGCGCGCCATCGCCGCGAAGAACGCGTCGCCGACGATCCGGCAGGTCGCGGGAAAGGCGGCCTTCAGCGCGTCGGCGAGGCCGGCGATCACGTTGTTGCGGTACACGGCGAAGCGGCGGAGGTCGGGCAGGCCGTCCGGCCCGACCAGCCCGGGCGGGACCGCGCGATCGGCGTCGAGCAGCGCCGCGGCGAAGGCCGACTGGCGCCCGCCGAAGTCCGGCGCCGGACGCGCGCCGTGTGCGGGCAAGGAAGTGGGGGCTCGCATGGCGGGCGTCGGCACGTTATGCCCGTTGCGGCCGCTGCAGCACGTTGGTCCAGAGCCGCCGCAGGCTGTCGACGCCGCCCGCGGTCGAACTCCACAGCGTCGTGTCGCCGACCAGCAGCGTGCCCGCGAACGCGTCCGCGCGCGATTGCAGCAGCGCGTCGAACGTGTCGTGCGCGAGCGCGAACGGATGCGGCGGCGCGGCCGGGTCGATCGTCTGGCGCGCCAGCACGTCGAGCTTGCCGAGTGCGTCGCCGTGCCGTTCGAGATGCGGCAGGTGCGCATGCAGGTTGAACGTCGCGACGCCGTCGAGCAGGCGCAGCCGGTCGAGCGCGAGGTCGGCGTCGATCGGCGCGGGCGCGCCGTCCGGCCCGGCCGCCGGTCGCAGCCCGAAGCGGTTCAGCACCGGTACGCCGAGACCGGCCAGCAGCGCGCGCGCGAAGCCGCCGAAGCGCTGCTGCGGCGGGATCGTCCGGTCGCCGTGGTGCAGGAAATCCGCGAGCTGGTGGTCGAGCCAGCGCTCGGGCGGCAGGCCCGACACGTCGCCGATGTCGTGATGCGGGCACACGAACGCGACGTGGTCGGGTCGCGACAGGAAGCAGCGCAGCGCGTCCACCTCGGCGAGGCTGGCGATCTGCGCGGTGCGCAGCGAATCGAAGCTGATGACGATCAGCGTGTCGACGTCCCGCAGCAGGTCGGCGTCGAGCGCGGCGAGGCGGCCGTCGTCCGCGACGCGCTCGACCTGCACGACCGGCGCGCCGGTCAGCGCGCCGGCCAGCTCGACGAACGCGGTGAAGTTGTGCTTCATGATGTGATCGAGAAACCCCGCGACGCTCTGGTCGAACTGCTCGGGATCGGCCAGCTCCGCGAAGCGCGGATAGCTCATCCGGCGGCTTTCGAACAGCGTCGGGAACCGGTTCTCGATGACGCCGAGCGGCGCGCCGGTTTCGCCGGGACGGCTCCAGGCGTAGTACACGAGGACTTTGCGTGACGGCATCGCGGATCTCCGCAGGTTAGAGGGGGGCGCGCCCAGGCGACGGGCGCGACGGGGCAGCAGGGGAGGCAGGCGCGGCTGGCGTGGCGGATGCGGCGGGCGTTGCCGCATGCGCGCGCCCGCGCTGCCGCATGACCCGCTCCGCGCGCGCCGCCTGCGCGTGCAGCGTCGCCCAGTCGGGCACCTGCGCATCCCATTCGATCAGCGTCGGCACCGGGCCGATCCGGTCGATCGCATCAGCGTAGAGCGCCCACACGGATTCGTCGACCGCGCGATCGTGCGTGTCGATCAGCAGCGGGCGGCCGCGCGCGTCGGCCTCGCGCGCATGGCCGGCGAGATGGATCTGCCTGACCTGCGCGAGCGGATACGCGTCGAGATACGCGACCGGGTCCCATCGCTGGTTGATCGACGACACGAACACGTTGTTGACGTCGAGCAGCAGCGCGCAGCCGGTGCGCCGCACGATCTCCGCGATGAAGTCCGGCTCCGCGTAGCTGCTTTCGGCGAACGCGAGATAGGTCGACGGGTTTTCCAGCAGCATCTGCAGGCCGAGCGTGTCCTGCACCTCGTCGATGTGCGCGACGACGCGGCGCAGCGTCGGCGTCGTGTAGGGCAGCGGCAGCAGGTCGTTGAGGAAGCCGGCGTCGTGGCTCGACCATGCGAGATGCTCGGAGAACAGCGCCGGCGCGTAGCGCGCGATCAGCGCCTTCAGGCGCCGCAGGTGCGCGGTGTCGAGCGCGCGCGCGCCGCCGATCGACAGGCCGACGCCGTGCAGCGTCAGCGGGTAGCGTTCGCGCACCGCGCCCAGGTAGCGGTGCGGCGGGCCGCCGTCGCCCATGTAGTTTTCGGCGTGCACTTCGAAGAAGCCGACGTCCGGCCGCATGTCGACGATCGTCCGGTAATGCCCGGCTTTCAGGCTGACGCCGGCGCGGCCGTGCAGCGCGCTCGCGGCGCGGGAGGCGGAGGGTTCGGACACGATCACGGCAGGGCTCCGGAACAGGTCGGCGGGCGCGGCACGGCCGGGGCGCGGAGCCCCGGCCGCACGGTGCGGATCAGGCCTTCGGCGACAGGCTGCCGGGGCCGTTCGGCGTGGACATGGCCGTGCAGGTGCCCTTCGGCACGAGCTTGAACGCGTTGCCCTGATAGTCGGTGGTGCTGGTGCCCGCGCAGGTGGTGCCCGCGCCGGCATAGCAGTCGTTCTGCCCTTTCAGGGCGGTACCGAAGCAGGGCTCGACCTTGCCGGACTTGACGAGCACGGTGTGCTCCGCCTGAATCTTCTTCTGCGCGTCGGTGAACTGCTGCGCGCCGGCCGGCACTGCGGCGAGCGCGCCGAGCGCGGCGGCGAAGGCGCTGACGACGAGCGCCGATGACGATCGTTGGGACATACGGATTCCTCCAGCGAGTTGGGTTGCGTGCGATGTCGACGACGGCAATCGGAACGCGTCGGCGGCAATGAAGGAGGCACATCCTTCGCACGGCGCCGTGGGTGACCGGCACTGCGTGGCCGCGATCGAAAAGTAACGGATCGGCCGGAGCGGGGATTGAACGATGTTGCGCTTTTTGGTTTGCGATTGCGGACTTTGCGGCGGCGAAAAAAAACGCGTGACGACCGGAGTCGTCACGCGTCGTGCGTGCGTGTGCGGCCGCGCGGGCGAACCCGCGCGGCCGCGGTGCGTCAGAAGTCGAAGCCCGGCCCGCCCGCGCCCGGGCCGCCCGGCGCGGCAGCCGGCGCCGCGTCCTTCGGCGCTTCGAACACAGTCGCGTCGGTCGTCAGCAGCAGCCCCGCGACCGATGCCGCGTTCTGCAGCGCGGTGCGCGTGACCTTGGTCGGATCGAGCACGCCCGATTCGACGAGGTCGCCGTACTCGCCCGTCTGCGCGTTGTAGCCGAAGTTGCCGCTGCCTTCCGCCACCTTCGCGACGACCACGCTCGCTTCCTCGCCCGCGTTCGCGACGATCTGGCGCAGCGGTTCCTCGAGCGCGCGCAGCACGATCTTGATGCCCGCGTTCTGGTCGGCGTTCACGCCCTGCAGGTCGCGGATCGCCTGGCGCACGCGGATCAGCGCGACGCCGCCGCCCGGCACGATGCCTTCCTCGACGGCCGCGCGCGTGGCGTGCAGCGCATCGTCGACGCGATCCTTCTTCTCCTTCACCTCGATTTCCGTTGCGCCGCCGACCTTGATCACCGCCACGCCGCCCGCGAGCTTCGCGACGCGTTCCTGCAGTTTTTCACGGTCGTAGTCCGACGTCGCCTCGTCGATCTGCACGCGGATCTGCTTCACGCGCGCCTCGATGTTCTTCGCATCGCCGGCGCCGTCGATCACCGTCGTGTTTTCCTTGCCGACCTCGATGCGCTTGGCCTGGCCCAGCTCGGCGAGCGTCGCCTTCTCGAGCGTCAGGCCCGTTTCCTCGGCGATCACCTGCCCGCCGGTGAGGATCGCGATGTCCTCGAGCAGCGCCTTGCGGCGGTCGCCGAAGCCCGGCGCCTTGACCGCGACCGTCTTCAGGATGCCGCGGATGTTGTTCACGACCAGCGTCGCGAGCGCTTCGCCCTCGACGTCTTCCGCGATGATCAGCAGCGGCCGGCCCGACTTCGCGACCTGTTCGAGCACCGGCAGCAGGTCGCGGATGTTCGAGATCTTCTTGTCGTGCAGCAGGATGTACGGATTCTCGATCTCGGCGATCTGCTTGTCGGGATTGTTGATGAAGTACGGCGACAGGTAGCCGCGATCGAACTGCAGCCCCTCGACGACGTCGAGTTCGTCCGCGAGCGACTTGCCGTCCTCGACGGTGATCACGCCTTCCTTGCCGACGCGGTCGATCGCCTCGGCGATGCGCTGGCCGATCGATTCCTCGCCGTTCGCGGAGATCGTCGCGACCTGCGCGATTTCCTTGCTGGTGGTGGTCGGCCGGCTGATCTTCTTCAGTTCCTCGACGGCCGATGCGACGGCCTTGTCGATGCCGCGCTTCAGGTCGAGCGGGTTGAGCCCGGCCGCGACGTATTTCTGGCCTTCGCGGACGATCGCCTGCGCGAGCACGGTGGCCGTCGTGGTGCCGTCGCCGGCCGCGTCGCTGGTGCGCGACGCGACTTCCTTCACGAGCTGCGCGCCGATGTTCTGCAGCTTGTCCGCGAGTTCGATTTCCTTCGCGACCGACACGCCGTCCTTCGTGACGACGGGCGCGCCGAAGCTGCGTTCGAGCACGACGTTGCGGCCCTTCGGCCCGAGCGTGACCTTCACCGCGTTCGCGAGAATGTTCACGCCTTCGGTCAGCCTGGCGCGTGCGACGTCGCTGAAAATGATTTCCTTCGCTGCCATGATTGCACTCCGTTATTGGTTGACGACCGCGACGATGTCTTCCTCGCGCAGTACCAGAAACTCGTTGCCGTCCAGCTTGACGGCCTGGCCCGCGTACTTGCCGAACAGCACGCGTTCGCCGACCTGCAGGTCGGGCACGATGCGCTGGCCGTCCGCATCCTTGCGGCCGGGGCCGACGGCGATCACTTCGCCCTGGTCGGGCTTTTCTGCCGCGCTGTCGGGGATCACGATGCCCGACGCGGTGGTGGTTTCCTGGTCGAGTCGCTTCACGATCACGCGGTCGTGCAAGGGGCGTAGGCTCATAGGTTGGTCCTGTGCGGTTCTGTCGAAATGGGCTGGCACTCTTTAACAGAGAGTGCTGACGAGTATAAAAATGCGCGGCGCCGCGATCCAATAACGGATTCGGAAATGCATTCGCGCCGTCGTGCAAAGCGCCGGGCGCCCGCTATTGCGCCGTCGCCTGCTGCGGGGCCGGCGTGCAGACCGGCCGGATCGTCTCGCCGGCGAGCACGCGCTTCACGAACGGAATCGAATCGGCGAGCGACGCGTTCACGGTGCCGTTGTGCTCGCGGCCCGCATACAGGTGCGCCTCGACCGTCGTGCCCGCCGCGCACGCGTCCTTCGCGAGCGCGAGTTCGAGCGGCGCGAGCCCGTCGTCCGCGCCCGCGCCGATGAAGACGGGCGTGGCGAGCTTCAGTGTCGGGTAGGTCAGGTACGCGTCCCACCACGCCTTCAGCCGCGCGTCGCCGCCGGGCTTCACGGTGTTCGCGTGCGTGAGGTGTGCGAGCGCCGCGTCGTCCTCGAGCGACGCGAGGCAACTGATGCGCGCCTGTTCGAGCAGCGGCAGCGCCCGGTCGGTCAGCACCTCGTCCGCGCGCAACGCAGGGTCGATCTGCTGCGCGGACAGCACCGAGTAGAACTGGTACGCGAGCGTCGGATCGACGCGGTCGGGATCGCGCCGGTAGGCCGTCTCGAACTTCGGCAGCGACGCGAGCGTGGCGGGCGACGCGTTGTAGATCGTCCCGGTGGCGACGGTCGCGCGGATCGCGAGTTCGGGGGCATAGACGGGCGCGTAGCCGGCCGCCGCGACCACCGCCGAGCCGCCTTGCGACTGGCCGACGAGCACGACCTCGTTCGCGAGGCCCGGCACGCCGCCGAGCACCGCGCGCACGCTGTCGAGCAACGTGTAGCTGTTCGAACGATTGTTGAGCTGCGGATTCGGGCCGGGCGTGCCGAGCCCCTGGTAGTCGGTCGCGACGACCGCGAACCCTTGCTGAAGCCACGCGTTCAGGTAGCGCACGTCGCGATACGAGCGGCCGAACCACGACGGCGCGCAGATGTCGGCCATGCCGAACGTGCCGTGCGCCCAGGCGACGATCGGCCAGCCGCCCGCCGGCGGCGTGCCGCGCGGCACGAACAGCGCGCCCGATACGGCGATCGGCGTGCGGCCGCCGACCCCGTCGGTCGATGCATACAGGATGCGCAACTGCCGGCCGGCGCTCGCGAGCCCGAGCGTCGCCGGCAGCGGCTCGGAACGCAGCAGTACGCCGGGCGTCGCCGGCACGTCGCGGTCCCACGTATAGAACGCGGACACGCGGCCGTCGCCCTGCAGCGGGTCGGGCGCCGGGACGCGGCCGGGCGCGGCCGCGTGCGAGGGCAGGGACGATACGGCGAGCGCGGCGGCCAGCAGCGTGCGCGCGGCACGGCCGCGCAGGGGGAGAAGCGTCATGGTCGGATGGAAGTCGATGAGATCGGATCGGATGCGCGGGACAACGCGCGCGCCGACCAAGACGCAAGTTTCGAACCAGCGCGCGCGATGCGCGTCGCGGCGGGCGATCGGGTCGCGCGGCGCGTGTCGCATGCATGCGCCGGCTGCGTGCCGCGCAGCAATCCGGGGCGGCCGGTTGTTGCTCCCGCAACAAGGGCGAGGCCGCCGGTTGCGCGCCGGGCATCCCGCGTCGCGCGGATGCGCCGCCGCACGGACGCCCGATGCCCGCGTGCGCGGCTGGCACGATTGCTGCTGATCCGGTTGCCGTGCGTCGCCGCGTCGCGACGCGAGCCACTCCGTCCACCCGATCAAGGAAACCGTCCTCATGCCAGTCACCCAAGCCATCGACAGCGCCGAACTCGCGGCATTCGCCGAACGCGCCACGCGCGAATTCACGCAGGCCGCGCGCGTGCTGAAGGACACGCGCACGCTGTCCGCGACCAACACGTTTCAGGCGTTCGAGCGCGTGCCGGGCGCCGAGCTCGTGGTCGCGCTGTCCGCGCCGAGCCCGTGGGCCGCGTCGCAGGAGATCCAGCCGGTCGTCGTGACGTTCGACGGCGACGTGCTGCACGGCGACGCGCGCGCGGGCGGCAACGGGCCGCGCTACGCGGACGTGTTCCGCGAGGCGCCGGAAGTCGGCGTCGTGATTCACGTACACGGCCCGTACCTCGGCGCGTGGGCGAGCGCGCATCGCCCGCTGCCGATCCGCTACGCGCCCGCCGCGCGCTACACGCGGGCGCGCGAGATTCCGGTGTACGTCGATCGCCGCCCCGGCGAGCCGCGCTTCATCGTCGACACGATCCGCCGCGATCCCGAGGTGCCGGCGATCATCGAGGCGAACGGCGGCGCGACGTTCTGGGGCCGCTCGATCCTCGACGTGTCGAAGTACATCCTGATCCTCGAGGAAGCCGCGTATTTCCAGGCGCTGGCGGAGCCCCTCGGCGGCGCGCTCGAATTCGGGCCGGGCGCGCTCGAACAGCAGTGGAAGATGACCGGCCTCGCATGACGCCGCGCGGCGGCCGGCGCAATCCGGCCGCCGTCATACCGATAGCTCGATGAATTGGTTCGTGGCCGGCGCGCGCCTTGCTATCGTCGAACCTTCCCCGTTCAACACGCCGGTCGTGCCATGGCCATCTTCAGCTTGCCGGACCCGACTTCGCATGCGATCACGATCCGTGCGAAGGCGCTGACGTTCGACGATCCCAAATCGCGGGTGCTGCTCGAGCGCATCCAGCTCGTCGCGCCAAGCGACGCGACCGTGCTCGTCACCGGCGAGAGCGGCACCGGCAAGGAGCTGATCGCGCGCCTCGTGCATTCGTTGAGCGAGCGCGGCGACGGCCCGTTCGTCGCGGTCAACTGCGGCGCATTCTCCGAGACGCTGATCGAGAGCGAGCTGTTCGGCCACGAGCGCGGCGCGTTTACCGGCGCGATCAACAGCCAGCCCGGCTGGTTCGAATCCGCGAATCGCGGCACGCTGTTTCTCGACGAGGTCGGCGACCTGCCGCTGTCCGCGCAGGTCAAGCTGCTGCGCGTGCTGCAGGAGCGCGAGGTCACGCCGGTCGGCTCGCGCAAGACCGTGAAGATCGACGTGCGGCTCGTCGCGGCGACCAACGTGAATCTCGAAGCCGCGGTGCGCGCGGGCAATTTCCGCGAGGACCTCTACTACCGGCTCAACGTCGTGAAGCTGAGCCTGCTGCCGCTGCGCGAACGGCCCGGCGACATCGCGCCGCTGATCGAGCATTTCGTCGACACCTACGCGAAGCGCCTGAGGGTCGCCGCGCCGGCGCTGACGGACGCCGCGCGGGCGCGGCTGCATGCGCATGCGTGGCCGGGCAACATCCGCGAGCTCGAGAACGTGATCCACCATGCGGTGCTGATCTGCGCCGGCGGCGCGATCGACGTGGGCGACCTGCAGTTCTCCGCGCTGTCGCTCGCGCCCGACACGAACGACGCGCGCGGCGCCGCGGCCGCGCCGCCGCGCCGCGCGCGCGACGTGGCGGAAGCGACCGACGCGCTGCGCCATGCGGTCGTCGAACTGCTGGATCTCGGCACGCCGTCGCTCTGGCAGCACATCGAGGACACCGTGTACCGCAGCGTGTTCGACTACAGCGAACACAACCAGCTGCGCATGTCGCGCCTGCTCGACCAGTCGCGCAACATCGTGCGCGCGCGCCTCGCGCAGCTCGGCATCCTGAAGCCGCGCGACGCGGGCGACGCCGACGCGCGACTGCGCCGTCAGGCGTGATCGCGCCAGCGCAGCGCGCGCCGGGCAAGCCGCTCGCATAGCGCGCTCATGCCGACGGCGAGCGCCGTCACCCCCAGCACGCACACCAGCAGCACGTCGGCGCGCGCGCCGGCCTGCGCGTTCTGCATCAGGCTGCCGACGCCGGCCCCCGCGTTGAACAGCAGCTCGCTGCTGGTCGCGGTGATCCACGCGAACGGCACGGCCTGCAACACGCCGGCGAACAGGTCGGGCAGCGCGCCCGGAATCAGCACGTCGCGCCACAGGCCGACACGCGTCAGGCGATACGACTGCGCCAGCTCGACGTAGCGCGGATCGACCCGGCGCAGCCCGTCGAAGCTCGCGGTGGTCATCGGATAGAACGCGGCGAGCGCGATGATGAACACCTTCGCGAATTCCCCTGTGCCGGCCCACAGGCTCAGCAACGGGATCAGCCCGAGCAGCGGCACGTAGCGCAGCGCCTGGAACGCCGGTTCGCCGAGCTTGCGCGCGAGCGTCGAGCGCGCCATCGCCGCGCCGGACACGAGCCCGAGCGCGACGCCGATGGCGAGCCCGAGCGTCGTGCGGCGCAGGCTCGCGCCAAGATCGGTGGCGAGTTCGCCGCTGCGCGCGAGTTCGACCAGCGCGGCGCCCACCTGCTGCAACGGCACGAACGCGTATTGATGGGCCGCGTCGCCGGACGACGCGTACTGCCACGCGGCGACCAGCAGCGCCGGCACGACGAGGCCGCGCGCGCGGCGGCGCAGCGCGGGGAACGGGAAGCGGGGTGTCGCGAGGGGCATGTCGAAACCTGTGCGTTCAATGCGCGGGCGTCTGCCAGCGCAGGGCGTAGCGTTGCACGCGCGCGATCGACCGGTCGAGCGCGAAGCCGACCAGCCCGATCACCGCGACGTCGATTAGCACGACGTCGAGCCGCAGCATCTGCCGCGCCAGTTCCATCATCTGGCCGATCCCGCTGTCGGCGCCGAGCAATTCGACCGCGACCAGCGCGAGCCACGCGCGCGCGAGCGCGATCCGCACGCCGGTCAGCAGCGGCGGCAACGCGGCCGGCAGCAGCACGTCGCGCAGCAGCGCGAAGCGGCCGAGCCCGTAGTGGCGCGCCATCTCGACGAGGTCGCGCGGCGCGTCGCGCACGCCGGTGTACGCGGCCAGCGCGACCGGGAAGAACACGGCCTTGCCGACGACGACGAGCTTCAGCGGCTCGTCGATGCCGATCAGCAGGATCAGCAGCGGAATCAGCGTGAGCGTGGGCACTTGCCGCAGCAGGTCGAACGTCGGCCGCAGATAGTCGGAGAACAGCCGGCTGCGCGCGAGCAGGACGCCGAACGCGGCGCCGCCGGTCGCGCCGATCGCGAAGCCGAGGGCCAGCCGGTGCAGCGTGATCAGCAGGTTGTCGCGCAGTTCGCCGGTCTCGATCAGCGTGCGCAGCGTCGTCGCAAGCCGCCCGGGCGGCACGACGAGCTGCGGCGGGAACCAGCGCTGCGCGCTCGCGAGCCACCACAGCGAGAGGACGGCGACGGGCGTGGCCCACCACAGCGCGTGCCCGCCGAGCCGTGCGACGGCGGGCACGCGGCATGCAAGCGCGCCGCTCGACGCGAAGGCGTGCCGCGGCATCAGCGGCTCGCGACGCGCGCCGCGTCGGCGCGCCAGTAGCCGTCGAGGCCGAGCTGTTTGAGCGCGGTCGACACGAAGGCCGGCGCGAGCAGTGCGTTCACGTCGACCGGCGTGGAGGTCAGGCCGGCCTGGCGGCTGTACGCGATGACGTCGCGGTAGTGGCCGGTCAGCGCGGGCGTGAAGAGCGGCGTCCACTGCTCCTTCCACGGCGTCGCCTCGTCCGCGTATTCGCGGCGCACGACGCTTTCCGGCTGGCCGGACGCGCTCAGGATCTTCACGTACGCGTCGCGGTTCTGCGGCTGCGAGATCCAGTGCGCGGCGCGCACGTAGGCCGTCGCGACGAGCTGCGTGATGTCGGGGTAGCGCCGCACGAAATCGTCGGACGCCCACAGTTCCGCGCGTATCTTCCAGTCGTCGGGCGCGCGCTTGGTCGACCAGATGATCTTGCCGACGTTCCTGTCGACGAGCGAATACGCGTCGGACAGCGTGAAGAAGCCGTCGACGCGGCCGGCCGCGACGGCCGCGGCGCCGGCCTGCGGGTCGAGGTTGTAGATCCTGAAATCCGACAGCTTCAGCCCGTTCTCGGCGAGCAGCTTGCTGAAGGTGACTTCCCACGGCCGGCCGCGATTGAGCGCGATGCGCTTGCCCTTGAGATCGACGATCGATTTCGCGCTCGAGCCGGCCGGCACGACCAGGTACGTGTTGCTGCCCACGCCGCCCGGCACGATCAGTCGCGTGCGCGTGCCCGATGCGTTGACGACGACCGACGGCAGGTCGCCGTAGCCGGCGAAGTCGATGCTGCCGTTCGTGAACGCCTCGTTGACGAGCGTGCCGACCGCCGCGGTCGAGACGGGCACCCATTGCAGCTGCACGTGCCGCGCGGCGAGCGCCTTCTCGAGCGACTTGTCGGCGTCGATGAGCGCGGACGCGCCCGCGTACTGGGTCTTGCCGCCGCTCGAATACGCGACGACGGCGATCCGCACGACCTTGGGCGCGTCTTGCGCATGCGCGGCGGGCGTGGCGAGCGATGCCGCGGCGAGCGGCAGTGCGGCGAGCAGCGCGCGCAGCGGGCGGCGCAGCGAGGCGAGGGAGAACGTGTGTTTCATGATGGTCCGGAGCAGGGGGCGGAAAAGGGGCTCACGCGCGCTTTTGCAGCGACGGCCGCAGCACGTCGGCGAGCGGGCGCGGGTCGATCCAGTCGGCGACGTCGAAGTCGGCTTCCAGAAAGCCCTGGTCGTGCAGGAAGGTCTTGAAATCGGCGAGCGCGGCGACCGATTCGTCGTCGAGGTTGACGCCGAGGTGGCGGTGCAGCTGGTTGCCGTACGCCGCGCGGACCCAGTCGATCGACGATGCGGTTTCGCCGGCCACGTAGTGCGCGGTTTCGTCGGGATGCGCGCCGGCCCACTCGCCGGCGGCGACCACGAGCTTCAGGAAACCGGCGACGATGTCCGGATGGTTCGCGAGCACGTCCGCGTTGACCGTCAGCGGGCGCGGCGTGCCGTTGTTGTTGCGGATCGCGCGCTCCGGATGAAAGCCGATGTCGATCACGACGTGCGCGCCGATCAGCTGGGCGATCTCGAGGCCGGTCGAGCCTTTCACGTAGATCGCGTCGACCTCGCCGCGCAGCAGCGCGCCGGCCTCGGCCGCGTACAGCGCACGGCTCGAAAAACCGTGCGGCGACGCGAACAGGTCCGCCGCGCGCGCCGGCCCGACGGACTGCAGCGTGCGGGCGCGCACGTCGACGAGTTCGACGTCGCGCGCGCCCAGCCCGTCGAGGCTCAGCGCGTTGAGGAAGCCGCGCAGCGCCGATGCGCGAAAGATGTCGATGCGGTCGTCGGGGCGGCTCGGGATCGCGAGGCGGCGCCCGCGCAACGCCTTCACGGAACGGATGCCCGACTCGGGCCGCGCGAGGATCAACTGCGATTCGTCGACCCACGACAGCCCGATCACGCGCGTGTTCGCGCCGTTCGAGCGCGCCCACATCGCGGGGATGCTGCCGCCCTGCCGAAACGACTGCGTCAGCGTGTGGTCGCTGATCGACGACACATCGTGCCGCGTGGCGCCGCGCGGCGAGCGGATCGCGACGCCGTCGGCGGACGTCTCGCCGTTGAGCCAGCCGAGATGCACGGCGATGCCGAGCGGGGTCGGCACGGGCGAGCGGGCGTACCAGAACGTCTGCTGCTTGTCCGATGACGAATCGGGCCTGTCTGTCATGGGTGATTTCCTGTCTGCATGAGCATGGTCGAAGTGCGGTCGCGCACGGCGTCGCTGGCGCGGGCCGCTCAACGTCGCAAGTTCCGGGCCAGTGGCAGGGCGCCGCGCGGCCGCACGCGGCGCGGGGCCCGCGCGCGCGGCACGGCGCCGGTGGCGGTGCGCGGCCTGTTGCGCCAGCAACAGTCGCGCCGCCTGCTGTTGCGCGCGCAGCACCCGTGCGGCCGGCGCAGCAGCGCGGCGCGGGCCGGTTGCGATGCGATCGGCGGCGACCGGCGCGCGTCGTCCGGTTGCCGTGGAGGCCCTGCCCGCAAGGCGCCGCGCGCCCCGCCGGCGGCCCGGGATGCGCGATGCCGCGCGCGTTGGCACACGGCGTGCTTTAGAGCGCAGCACACGCACGGCACGCCGGTGCCGCATGCAATCCGCAATCCGAACGGTCCGACCAGGAGAACCCCGATGGCTGTTGAATTCTTGTGGCGCCTGCCGATGCACGGCGACGGCAGGCGCGCACACGACCTGCATACGCGCGGCGAGTGGAACCGCCAGCGCGCGTCGCGCGTCGCGCCGAAGATCGACGACGACGCATTCGGCTACATCGACTATCTGTCGCAGGTCGCGCGTGCGGCCGACATCGCCGGCTTCCACGGCGCGCTGATTCCGATCTTCCGCTTCACGGAGGAGCCGTGGGTCGTGGCGGCCGCGCTCGCGCGCGAGACGCGCCGGCTGCGGCTCCTGATCGCGCTGCAGCCGCACTTCGTGCATCCCGTCTACGCGGCGCAGATGGCCGCGAGCCTGCAGCGGATCAGCCGCGGCCGGGTCGAGTGGAACGTCGTCACGGGCGGCGGCGGGCCCGACCAGCGCGCGTACGGCGATTTCATCGATCACGACAGCCGCTATGCGCGCACCGACGAATTCCTCGACGTGGTGAAGGGCGTCGCGGCGGGCGAGCCGTTCACGTTCGACGGCCGGTTCTATCGGGTCGAGGCCGGCGGCCTGCTGCCGCCGCTGAGCGGCCAGCAACCGCCGCGCATCTACCTGGCGGGCGCGAGCGACGCCGCGCTCGCGGTCGCGGCGAAGCATGGCGACGTTCACCTGAGCTGGGGCGAGCCGCTCGCGAAACAGAAGGAGGTGATCGATGCGGCGCGCCGCGCGCTCGAGCGCCAGCACGCCGCGCGTGACCTGCGCTTCGGCATGCGCATCGACATCCTCGCGCGCGAGACGGAGGAGCAGGCGTGGGCCGAGTTGCGGCAGATGTTCGCGACGGTCGGCGCGTCGACGCGCAACGGCTTCGGCGGGCGCGGCGAAGCGTCGGAATCGGTCGGCGCGAAACGGCAGTTCGCGCTGCACCAGGGCAACACGCAGCACTTCGACGACCTGATCGTCGGCCCGAACCTGTGGGCCGGCATGTCGCAGATCCGCGGCGGCCCCGGCTGCGTGATCGTCGGCAGCCACGAGCAGGTGGCCGAACGGCTCGCGGAGTACGTCGACATCGGCGTATCGACGTTCATCCTCGCCAGCAACCCGCATCTCGAGGAGGCGTATCGCGTGGGCGAGGAAGTGCTGCCCCTCGTCGACGGCGCGCTGAACGCGCGCGGCACGCGGGCGGCGCTGCGCGCGGCCGGCGCGTGAGCGCCACGACATCCCGATGCATTCCAACGACGAGGACACTCACCATGACGACACTCGCTGAGCAGGCCACGGCCTGCGACGCACTCTGGTACACGCGCTGCCCGGTGCCGACCGCGCTCGGCATCGCCGTGCATCGTGGCTGGTTCGACGAGGAGTTCGGGCCGGACGGCATCGCGCTGCATTCGCTGCAGGAAACGGCCGACGCCGGCAAGCGCGAATCGCACTTCGATCACAGCCTGCCGCACTCGTTCCGGCAGGGCGGCAACATCCCGGCGCTGTGGGCGCGGGCGCGCGGGGCCGATACGCGCGTGATCGGCCTGTCGTGGACCAACGAATTCCAGGCGATCGTCACGCTGCCCGATCGCGGCATCCGCACCGCGCGCGACCTGCGCGGCCGGCGGCTCGGCTTGCCGCGCCATCCGATCAGCATCGACTTCTGGCGCGCGGCAGCACTGAAAGGCTTCCTGAGCGCGCTCGAACTCGAAGGGCTCGGCCACGGCGACGTCGAATGGGTCGACCTGCCCGACGCCCGCGAACGCCCCACGGGGCCCGCGTCGTTCACGCGCGGCCCGCACGAGTACGGGCTCGAGATCGCGGCGCTCGTGCGCGGCGAGGTCGACGCGGTGTTCGTGAAAGGCGTCGAGGGGCTCGAAACCGTGCACCTGATCGACGCGCAGGTCGTCATCGATCTCGGCGCGCACCCCGATCCGCTGGTGCGGATCGGCAACGGCACGCCGCGCACGCTGACCGTCGACCGCGCGCTGATCGACGCGCGCCCCGATCTCGTGAGCCGCTTCCTGTCGGTCGTGGTGGGCGCGGGCGACTGGGCCGCGCGCCATCCGGCGGAAACGGTCGCCTATATCGGCCGCGAGACGCGCGCGTCGGATGAGTGGGTGCGCTATGCGTACGGCGCGGACGTGCACCGCCATCTGGAGACGGGGCTCGCGCAGACGTCGATCGACGGGCTGGTCGCGTTCAAGGATTTCCTCGTCGAGTGGGGGTTTCTCGAACGGGATTTCGATGCACGCGCATGGATCGACCCGGCGCCGTTCACGCGCATCGACCGGCAACGCCATGCGTGGGTCGCGTAGCGCGCCGCGGCGCGTCATTGCAAGGAGTCGAGCATGTCAGGACTGACGATCGAATACGGCGTGCCGTCGGCGCGCCGGCACGCGGCGCGCGCCGCGCCGCGTGCGGGAGCGGGAGCGGGAGCGGGTGCCGCCGTGACCGCCGCCGCGCGGCCGCCGTTCCCTGTTCCGTCCGCACGGCCGGCCGGGCGGGCCGTGAAGCCGGGCGGCTGGCGCGTCACCGGCGCGATTGCGCTGGCCGTCGCGGCGCTGCATGCGGGCGTCGCGCTGCTGGCCGCGCGCGCGCCCGCCGCGCCGCCGGTGCAGCCGCCGAGGCCGTTGCCGATGACGGTCGAACTCACGCGGCCGCCCGAACCGCTGCCGCAGGCCGCGCATCCGCCGCCGCCGGCGGTGCCGACGCCGCCGAAGCCGTTGAAGCAGGCCCCGACACCGCCGCCGCGCGCGGCCGTCGCGCATCCGGCGGTCGCGCCGGCCGCCGTGCCGCAGGTCGCGCGCGAGGCGGCGCCGGCGGCCCCGGCCGTCGCCGTCCCGGCCGCGCCGGCTCCCGCGCCGGCCGCGCCCGCCGCGCCCGTGCGCGAAACCGCGCCGATCGGCGACGCCGCCTATCTGCGCAATCCGGCGCCCGACTATCCGGCGTTCGCGCAGGACCAGGGCTGGGAAGGGCACGTCGTGCTGCGCGTGCACGTGCTCGCGAACGGCACGCCCGATTCCGTCGACGTGCGCACGAGCAGCGGCCGCCGCATGCTCGACAACGCGGCGGTGGCCGCCGTGAAGCGCTGGACCTTCGTGCCCGCGAAGCGCGGCGACGAGGCGGTCGACGGCTGGGTCAACGTGCCGATCGATTTCAAGCTGGGCTGACCCGCCGGTCCGCCCGCCACATTTTTCAAGGAACTCACATCATGAACGGTATCCCGACCACCTTCATCGTCCAGGGCGCGCTCTGGCTGCTCGTCGTCTTCTCCGTCGTCACGTGGACGCTGATCGTCGTGAAGGCGATCCAGAGCCTGCGGGCGAGCGCGCGCAACCGGCGCTACACCCGGGCGTTCTGGGCCGCGAACAGCTTCCACGAGGCGGCCGCGCTCGACGGCGCGAACAGCCCGGTGGGCGAGCTCGCGGCGACCGGCTTCGACGCGTTGCGGCGCGCCGACGAGAGCAGCGCGCACGACCTCGAACACAGCTGGAGCCGCCACGACCTGCTCGAACGCCATCTGCGCCAGCAGATCCACAACGCGCGCCGGCGCGCGGAAGCGGGGCTCGCGGTGCTCGCGTCGATCGGCAGCACCGCGCCGTTCGTCGGCCTGTTCGGCACCGTGTTCGGCATCATCCACGCGCTGACCGCGATCACGCACAGCGCGTCGGCGAGCATCGACGTCGTCGCCGGGCCGATCGGCGAGGCGCTCGTCGCCACCGGGATCGGCATTGCGGTCGCCGTGCCGGCCGTGCTCGCGTACAACTTCTTCGTGCGGCGCGTGAAGGCCGCGTCGGCGGATCTCGACGCGTTCGCCACCGACTTCGTCACGCTCGCGCAGAAGGCCGGCTTCCGCGTGCCGGCCGCCGCCGCCGCGCCCGCGCCGGCCCGCCGTGCCGGCGACACCCGCCAGGAGGCGTTCGCATAATGGCCTTCTCCTCTTCCTCCGACAACGACGACGTGCTCAGCGAAATCAACATCACGCCGCTCGTCGACGTGATGCTCGTGCTGCTGGTCGCGTTCATCGTCACCGCGCCGCTGCTCAACAACGCGGTGCACGTGAACCTGCCGAACACCGTCGCCACGGCGCCGGCCGATCGCAAGCCGAACGTCACCGTGAGCGTTGACGACAAGGGCGTCGTGTACCTCGACAAGCGCGCGGTCGCGCTGGCCGCGGTGCCGGCCGAGCTGGCCGCGCTGAAGGCCGGCCGCCCCGACGTCGCGCTCGATCTGCAGGCCGACGAGCACGTGCCGTACGGCACCGTCGCGAAGCTGATGGCCGCGATCGAGCATGCGGGCATCACGCGGCTGTCGGTGCTCACCGCGCCGCGCGGCTGATGCGCGGCCTACGACTCATTTTCCGAATGCATCCATGAGCACCACGGCTTCCCGTCACATCCAGTCGATCTGGTACATGCGCTGTCCGGTGCCGACGCCGCTCGGCATCGCCGCGCATCTCGGCTGGCTCGACAGCGAATTCGCCGGCGACGGCATCACCGTGCGCGCGCTGCAGGAAAGCCGGCACGCGGCGCTGCATCACGCGCACGTCGATCATTCGCTCGACAACGCGTTCCGGCAAGGCGGCAGCATTCCCGCGCTGTGGGCGCGCGCGGCCGGCGCCGACACGCGCGTGGTCGCGCTGACCTGGATCGACGAGGCGCAGGCGATCGTCGCGTTGCCGGAGGCCGGCCTGACGCGCCCGAAGGATCTGCGCGGGCGGCGCATCGGCCTGCCGCGCCGCGACGGCGAACGCATCGACATCTTTCGCGCGGCGGCGCTGCGCGGCTTCGTCAGCGCGCTGTCGCTCGACGGGCTCGACCCCGCCGAGGTCGAATGGGTCGACGTGCCCGCATCGGACCTGCGCGCGCCGGTGCCGACGCCGCTCACGCGCGACGCGGCGTTCAGCCATCCCGCGAGCCTGTCGAGCCGGCGGCTCTACGCGGCCGAGGCGGCCGCGCTGGTGCGCGGCGAGGTCGACGCGATCTACGTGAAAGGCTCGCTCGGGCTCGAAACCGCACACCTGATCGGCGCGCAGCCGGTGGTCGACATCGGCTTTCATCCCGATCCGCAGATCCGCATCAACAACGGCTCGCCGCGGCCGCTGACCGTCAATGCGTCGACGCTCGAACGCCATCCCGACATCGTGCGCCGGTTCCTGGCGCGCGTGACCGAGGTGGAAGGCTGGGCGCGCGAGCACGAGCAGGACGTGCTCGGCTACCTCGGCCGCGAGACGGGATCGGGCCACGACTGGCTGAGGCTCGCGTACGGCGCGGACGTGCATCGGCGGCTGCGCACCGATCTCGACGAAGCGTCGATCGCCGCGCTCGACGATTTCAAGCGCTTCCTCGTCGAATGGCGGTTCCTGCCGGCCGATTTCGACGTGCACGGGTGGATCGACCGGCGCGCGCTCGACGGCATCGCGACGCCGTCCCGCGACGCCGCGCGGTGAGCGCGCCGGCGCGCATCGCCGACGCGTGGCGGCGCGAACGCTTCACCGGCGGCTTCATGCTGCTGGCGCTCGCGAGCGGCACGACGATCAGCATGGCGCAGCTCGCGACGACGCTGTACGCGCTCGCGCTCGGCGTCGACAGTGCGCGGCTCGGCATCATCGCCGCGATGGAGCCGCTCGGCATCGCGCTGATGACGTTGCCGGCCGGGCTGCTCGTCGCGCGCCACGGCGCGCGGCGCGTCTACTTCGCGGCGAGCATGGGGCCGATGCTGCTCAATCTCGTCGTGCCGTTCACCGGCGCATGGCCGCTGATCGCGCTGACGCAGGCGCTGATCGGGCTGTGCATCCCGTTCCGGATCGTGTCGATCAACGGCGTGTTCCTCGCGCGTCTCGCGCAGATCGGCCTCGCGCGGGCGGGCTGGTATCGCGCGGCGATGTCGGTCGGGACCGGCCTGCTCGGGCCGTGGCTCGCGAGCTGGCTGATCGGCGCGCATGGCGCGGTCGCGACGTTCTGCGCGGCATCGGCGAGCTTCGCGGGCATGGCTTGGTTCAGCCGGGCGCTGCTCGGCGACGCGCCGCCCGCGCCGCCCGACGTCCAGCCCGACACCGGCGGCCTGCGCGCACTGCTGGCGCTCGCATGGAGCCGCGACGTGCGCGAGCAGCTCGCGCTGGAAGCCGTGAACAGCGCGACCCGTTCGCTCGTCGCCGCGTATACGGTGGTGCTCGCGATCCAGTCGCTCGGGCTATCGCAGCGGGACGCGGTCGCGTTGCTGATGCTGCAGGGCGCCGTCGCGGTGATCGCGCTGTTCGGGCTCGGCCATGTCGCGCAGCGGATGACCGCGCGTCGTTGCCATGCGTTCAGCCTCGCGGGCGGCATGGCCGGCCTGCTCGCGCTCGGCCTCGCGCGCGACGCGTGGCTCGTCGGTGCGGGCCTCGCCGCGCTGAGCGCCGGGTCGTCGCTGCTGCATCTCGTCAACATGCAGCGCCTCGGCCGCCATCCTGCCGACAAGAGCCGGATCTCGAGCCTCTACAACCTCGCGTCGATGACCGGCGCTTTCTGCGGCCCGCTGGCCGGCAGCGTGCTCGCGCCGCTCGTCGGCCTGCCGGCGATGTTTCTGTGCTGGCTGCCGGCGGTCGCGCTGGCCGCGTTCGCGCTGCGGTTCGCGCACGGGCGGCGCGATGCGACGCGGCCGCTGCCTGCGAAGCTGTCCTGACGATTCTCGGCGCCGCACGGTCTGGCGGTGTTGCGTGACAAGCAGTTTGCTTCCCCACACAGATGCGCAGGCAGCAACGCGCGCGCCGCGTACCCGCCGACAGCCCCGTGCGACGGGCTTCGCGATGCTGGCATCCGAATTGCAATAGGGAACCCGTGCGTCGTGCACGCACGTGCGTTCAACCGATCAAACAGGATGACTCATCGATGTTCAGAAAAAAACTCATCGTCACCGCACTGGGGGGACTGCTGACGGGCGGCACCGTATCGTTGCCCGCGTGGGCAGAAGATGGCGCGGCGGCAGCAGGGGCGCCGGACGCGAAGCCGGCGCGGCAGGCGGCGGACGACGCGGCCGCGGCCGCGCCGAAGGCCGCGCGCGCGAAACACGCCGCGGCCGCCCGCGAAACGAATCTCGGTACCGTCACCGTGACGGCGCGCCGCCGCAAGGAGAGCATCCAGGACGTGCCGGTCGCGGTCAGCGCGCTGAGCGGCGACACAATCAGGAACAACGAGCTGCGCGTGATCAACGACGTGACGAAGTACGTGCCGAACTTCACCGGGCAATCGACGGAGGGCCGCGAGCGACCGCGCTGGTTCCTGCGCGGGGTGGGCAGCAACGATCCGTCTGACCTGTCGTTGAGCCCGATCGGCGTGTACTTCGACGACGTGTACATCAACAGCGTGTTCGGCCAGGGCTTCCCGCTGTTCGACCTCGATCGCGTCGAGGTGCTGCGCGGGCCGCAGGGCACGCTGTGGGGCAAGAATACCGTCGGCGGCGCGCTCAGCATCACGTCTCAGAAGCCGACCTTCGACGTGAGCGGCTACGGCAAGCTCGGGTTCGGCCAGTACAACAGCCGGCTCGCGGAAGCCGCGATCGGCGGGCCGATCGGCCAGAACGACGTGCTGGCCGCGCGCGTGTCGGTGTATCACGAGAACGCCGACAGCTTCTTCACGAACACCGTTCAGCAGGGGCGCTTCGGCGGCTTCCACGACAACGCGGTGCGCTTCCAGGTGCTGGCCGTGCCGACGTCGGACACCGATTTCCTGTTCAACATCCACGGCCGCAACTACACGGGCGGCGGCGATGCGTGGCATGCGGAAGGCGCGGGGCCCGGCGGCACCAACCAGTTCGGCTTCGTCGGGTCGAGCGATCCGTATACGGTGTCGCTCAATGCGCCGTCGAGCGACCACATCTCGACCTGGGGCACGTCGCTCACCGCGCACTGGCGCATCAACCCGGCGGTGACGCTGACGTCGATCACCGCGTTCGAAGGGCTGCACCGCTGGTACCAGGACGACGAGGATTATTCGGCGTACGACGCGGCGCGCTCGCACGACAGCCTGTCGAGCCGCCAGTTCTCGCAGGAATTCCGGCTCGAATCGCCGCAGAGCGACCGGCTGAGCTGGATCGTCGGCACGCACCTGTTCACCGAGCAGCTGGCGGAGCAGGGCGCCGGCGGCGGCCTGCCGGGGTCGCCGTCGCCCGCGTTCTACCACCTGACCGACCTCACCCAGCACACGCAGAGCGCGGCGATCTTCGGCAGCGTGAAGTACCGCTTCACCGACCGCTTCAACGTGACGGGCGGGCTGCGCTACACGATCGAGCGCAAGAACATCAACCTGACCGGGCTGCAGGGCACGGGCAACGTGACGTTCAGCGATCCGAACAGCTGGTGGGACCCGTCGTCGGTGTCGTCGCCGCTCGCGGTCAGCGCGCGGCAGAACCAGACGAACACGTGGCGCGCGCCGACCTGGGATCTCACGCCCGAATATGCGCTGAGCGACAACGTGCGCGCGTATTTCCGCTATGCGCGCGGCTTCCGCTCGGGCGGCTACAACGGCAACGCGTATACGCAGAGCACGGTGTCGACCGTGTCGCCGGAGTACCTGACCGACTACGAGGCCGGCATCAAGAGCGAGTGGTTCGACAAGCGGCTGATCGTCAACGCGAGCGTGTTCCACTACGACTATCGCGACATCCAGGTGTTCGCGCTCGCGCCGAACCCGCTCGGCGGCCCGCCCGTGTCGACGCTGTCGAACGCGGGGCAGGGGCGCGCGGACGGTTTCGAGCTGGAGCTGAAGGCGCAGCCGGTCAACAGCCTCTATCTGTTCGCGAACCTCGGGATGCTGAACACGCGCTACACCGAGTTCCGCTACGTGCCGACCGCCGTCGGCAATTCGTTCGCGCGCTCGCCGCACACGACGATCAACGCGGGCTTCGACTATCGCGTGCCGGTGTCGTTCGGCACGCTGACGGCCGGCGGCGACGCGAACTACCGCAGCCGCGAGTACTTCAGCGCGACGCGGCAGACGATCCCGCAGCTGTGGCAGGGCGGCTATACGGTGCTGAACGCGCATGTGTCGTACACGACGCCGAACCAGAAGTACATCGTGACCGGCTACGTGACGAACCTGACGAACAAGGTCTACAAGAAGCTCGAGCTGCTGCCGTCGTACGGCGCGTATCCGGTGCTGTACGGCGATCCGCGCACGGTCGGGATCACGCTGACCGCGAAGATCTGACAGGCGGCGGCGACGCGGCGCGGGCGCGGCGGCGAGCCGCCCGCGCCGTGGTTGCCGCAGCGCCCGTCAGATCAGCAGCGATACCGTCCTGAACAGCGCGAGATCCTCCTTGCGGGCCGATCGCGCATGCCGGCGGATCACCTGCAGCAGGCAGTCGATGAAGCAGCGCGCCGCATCGCTCAGCGTGCTGCTGCGCCGCGTGACGATCCCGAGGTCGCGCGGCTCGAACGTTTCCTTCAGGCGCAGCGCGCGCATCTGCTCGCCGAACGGCGGCACGGCCGCGAGGATCGTCGGGCACCAGGTGCACATGTCGGCCTGTTCGAGCATGGTCTGCAGCATCGCGACCGATTGCGCGCGCACGATGCGCCGCTCGTCGATCCGCGCGCCGTGGCGCGTGAACAGGTAGTCGACCAGCCCGGCCTGCGCGTCGGCCGCGAAATTCAGCACCCAGTCGGTATCGAGCAACTCGTGGATCGACCGGGCGCGCTCGCGGGGATGACCGGCCCGCACCATCACCGCGGTGTCGTAGCGCAGCAGCGGCTCGAACGAGAATTCCGGCGTGCCGCCCGGCTGCACGTGCCCGAGCGCGAAGTCCATGCTGCCGTCGCGCAGCAGCGGCTGCGCCACCGCCATCAGCGCCTCGTAGAGTTCCAGACGCACGTCGGGCATCCGTTCGCGAAACCGCAGCACGGCTTCCGCGAGAAACGTCACCGTGAGCCACGGCGTGACGCCGATGCTCAGGCGGCCCTCGACGCGGCCGCGCATGCGCTCGAGATCGCTCCGCGCGTGTTCGAGCTGCTTCAGCACGAGCTTCGCGTGCGTGAGCAGCGTCTTGCCATACTCGGTGAAGCCGATGCCTTCCGGCGCGCGCACGAGCAGCGGCAGGCGCTCGCTGGCCTCCAGCTCGCGCAGCGCGCGCGTGACGGCGGCCTGCGACAGCCCGAGCGTGCGCGCCGCGCCGCGGATGCTGCCGGCCTCGGCGCTGGCGACGAGCGCCTGCAACTGGTGCAGCTTGATGTGACTCATGGCGCGATACCTGACAACGAGATGTTGTCATCATAACGAAACCGCGGCTGGTCGCCGGGATTTTCGCTGCATACGATTCGGCCACGATCGGTCATCCGGGCGATCGGCAACCGGAGCACGGCGAGGAGCGGCGGGGTTGGACACCAGACACATTCATCAGGAGATGGCGGCCATCGAGGCGGACATGGTCGCGCTGCGCCGCCGGCTGCACGCCCATCCCGAGCTGGGTTTCGAGGAGCAGGCGACGAGCGCGCTCGTTGCCGATTGTCTGACAACCTGGGGTTATCGGGTCACGCGCGGGCTCGGCGGCACGGGCGTGGTCGGCACGCTGGCGCGCGGCGCCGGGAAGCGGATCGGGCTGCGCGCGGACATGGACGCGTTGCCGATCCGCGAAACCACCGGGCTGCCGCACGCGAGCCGGCGCGACGGCGTGATGCACGCGTGCGGCCACGACGGCCATACGGCGATGCTGCTCGCGGCGGCGCGCTGTCTGGCCGAACGCGCGCGCTTCACGGGCACGCTGAACCTGATCTTCCAGCCGGCCGAGGAAGGGCTCGGCGGCGCGAAGCGGATGATCGACGACGGGCTGTTCATCCGATTTCCGTGCGATGCGGTGTTCGCGATGCACAACGTGCCGGGCCTGCCGGCCGGCGTGCTCGGCTTCTGCGACGGCCCGGCGATGGCGTCGGCCGACGAGGTGCGCGTGCGCGTGACCGGCCACGGCGGGCACGGCGCCGCGCCGCATACGACGATCGATCCGGTGGTCGTGTGCGCGTCGATCGTGATGGCGCTGCAAACGATCGTCGCGCGCAACGTGAATCCGCAGGAGCTGGCGATCGTCACGGCCGGCTCGATCCATGCGGGCAGCGCATCGAACGTGATTCCGCAGCATGCGGATCTCGAACTCAGCGTGCGCGCACTGTCGCCCGAGGTTCGCGCGCTGCTGGAACGGCGCATCCGCGAGATCGTGAACGGGCAGGCGGCGAGCTACGGCGCGACCGCCGAGATCGACTATCGGCTCGGCTACCCGGTGCTCGTCAATCACGCGGCGGAAACGGCCTTCGCGCGGGAGGTCGCCCGCGAATGGGGCGGCGATGCCGCGCTGATTCCGCATCTGCGGCCGATCGCGGCGAGCGAGGATTTCGCCTGCATGCTGGAGGTGTGCGCCGGCAGCTACCTGTCGATCGGCAACGGCGACGGCGCGGGCGGATGCGGGCTGCATCACCCCGGCTACGACTTCAACGACGCGTGCCTCGCGACGGGCGCGAGCTACTGGATCGCGCTGGTGGAGCGCTACCTCGCGTGACGCGGCGGCACGCATCCGGTTCACGATTTTCACAAGGAGACAGGCAATGAAACAGTGGATGGCGGCGCTCGCGGTGGCGCTGGCGGCAGGGTCGGCGCACGCCGGCGACTGGACGGGCAGGGAGATTCGTCTCGCGGTCGATCCGACTTACCCGCCGCTCGAATACAAGCTGCCCGACGGCACGCTGACGGGCTTCGGGATCGACATCACGAATGCGTTGTGCGCGGAACTGCATGCGCGCTGCGTGTGGGTCGAGTCGAGCTTCGACGGGATGATTCCGGGGCTGCGCGCGCGCAAGTTCGACGTGATCGCATCGTCGATGACGATCACGCCGAAGCGCATGGAGCAGATCGCGTTCACGAACCGGATCTCGAACGCGCCGGCACGGCTGGTCGCGCGCAAGGGTTCGCCGCTGCTGCCCACCGCGGCGTCGCTGAAGGGCAAGCGCGTCGGCGTCGAGCAGGGCTCCGCGCAGGCCGACTATGCGATCGCGAACTGGCAGCCGGCCGGCGTGCAGATCGTGTCGTACCCGAACCAGGACCAGGTCTATGCCGATCTCGTGACGGGGCGGCTCGACGCGGCGTTCCAGGCGTCGATCGCGGCCAGCGACGGTTTCCTGAAGAAGCCGCAGGGCAAGGACTTCATGTTCGCCGGCGCGCCGATCGACGACGCGAAGTATTTCGGGCAGGGCGACGGCCTCGGCTTGCGCAAGGAGGACAGCGACCTGCGCGACGCGTTCAACCGCGCGCTGGCCGCGATTCTCGCGAACGGGACGTACCGGAAGATCAACCGCAAGTATTTCGACTTCGACATCTACGGCGCGAAGTAAGCGGCGTCGCCGCGCACGCGCGCGGCCGAAAAATACCAGCAAGGGGACACGGATGAACTGGAGATTCATGGCGGTCGCGCTGCCGGCGCTGTGCGCGGCGCCCGTATTCGCGCAGGGCAGCGTCACGCTGTACGGCCTCGTCGATGCGGGCATCGACTATACGAACAACGTCGGCGGTCACGGCGCGTGGCAGATGGCGAGCGGCTTCGCGCAAGGCAGCCGCTGGGGACTGAAGGGCACCGAGGACCTGGGCGGCGGCTACAGCGCGCTGTTCCAGGTCGAGAACGGCTTCAACGTGAACAGCGGCACGCTCGCGCAGGGCGGCCGCCTGTTCGGGCGGCAGGCGTACGTCGGGCTCGGCAGCGCGCGCTACGGCACGCTGACGCTCGGCCGGCAATACGACGCGCTCGTCGACTATCTTGCGCCGACGACCGCGAACGGGAGCTGGGGCGTCTATCCGTTCTCGCATCCGCTCGACAACGACAACACCGGCAACACGTTCCGCGCGAACAACACGGTCAAGTACGCGAGCCCGGATTTCGCCGGCTTCTCGTTCGGCGGCGCGTACAGCTTCAGCAACGACGCCGGCTTCGCGAACAATCGCCAGTGGAGCGTCGGCGCGCAGTACGAGCAGGGCGGCTTGCTCGTCGGCGCCGCGTTCCTGAATGCGGACAACCCCGGCGCGACCCCGGGCGGCGCGATCGCGGGGCCGGGCTCGGCCGGCGCCGATGCGAACTTCGTGTCGGCCAGGCTGCGGATCTTCGGCGCGGGCGTCAACTACACGGCGGGGCCGGCGACGGTCGGCTTCGCCTATACGGACAGCAACGTCACGCGGCCGGCCGCGAACGTCGGCTACCTGTCCGGCGACGAGACGATCGAGCCGGTGACGGGGCCGCTCGCGGGCGGCACGGTGACGTCGATCAGGTACCGGAACGTCGAAGTGAACGGCAAGTACCAGTTCACGCCCGCGTGGTTCGTCGGCGCGCAATACGTGTACACGACGATGCGCTACGACGCGACGACCGGCACCGCGCAGCCGAAGATCCACTCGATCGGGCTGATGACCGACTACACGCTGTCGAAGCGCACCGACGTCTATCTGATGGGCGCATACCAGCGCGTCGCGGGCGAGGCGACCGGCTCGTCGCTCGACCGGGCGTACATCCCGGGCGCGGCCGATCTGTCGTCGAACGCGAAGCAGCTGATGGTGCATGCGGGGATCCGGCACAGGTTCTGACGCGCCGTGCGCGGAACGCGCGGCGGCCGGCGGATGCGCCGCCGGCCGCCGGCCCCCCGTTACTGCGCGACCCGGATCACGACCTTGCCGAAATGCTGCCCCGACGCCAGGTACGCATACGCCTGCGGCGCCTCGTCGAAGCTGAACACGCGATCGACCACCGGCGCGATCCGTTGCGCGTCGACGAAGCGCACGACGTCGTCGAGCATCGCGCGGCTGCCGACCATGAAGCCGTGCAGTTGCCGGATGCCGCCGATCAGCGACAGCAGCCCGAGTTCCGGGCCGCCGAAGCTGCTGAGGCCGCCGATCACCGACACGATGCCGCCCATCTTCGTCGCGGCGACCGAGCGCGGCAGCGTATCGCGTCCGCCGACCTCGACGACCAGATCCGCGCCCGCGCCGTCGGTGAGCCGCAGCACCTCGTGCTGCCACTCGGGTGTCGTGCGATGGTTGATCGTTGCGTCCGCACCGAGTGCGCGGGCGCGTTCGAGCTTGGCGTCGCTGGACGACGTGACGATCGTGCGCAGCCCGGCCGCGTGCGCGAGCTGCAGCGCGGCGATCGACACGCCGCCGGTGCCGAGCAGCACGACGGTCGCGCCGGGCCCCAGCCCGCCGTCGACGAACAGCGCGTTCCACGCGGTAATGCCCGCGCACGACAGCGTCGCCGCCTCGTCGTAGCCCAGATGCGCGGGAATCTTCACCAGCGCCGTTTCGTCCGACACGAAGTACTCGGCCAGCACGCCGTCGAAGTGCGAGCCGGGCGAACCCGAGACCTTGCGCGGCGTGGGCGGCCCGTCGATCCAGTTCGGGAAGTACGTGTTGATCACGCGATCGCCCGGCTTCACGCGCGTGACGTCGCGGCCGGTTTCGACGACTTCGCCGGCGCCGTCGGCCACCGGGATGAACGCCTCCGTGCCGATGCCGAGATAATCGCCGCGCGCGAACATCAGGTCGCGACGGTTCAACCCCGCCGAGTGGATCTTCACGACCACGTCGGTCGGCCCGGGCGCGCGGCGCGGCGCGTCGATGCGCCGAAGCCCGGCCTCGCCGTCCCCCGGCTTGACTTGCCATGCATGCATGTCGACTCCTTGTCGAGATAGAGCGATTTATCATAGTGTTGCGCGAGGGGACGCATTGGCGAGAATTCGGCCGATGACTGTTTCCTCACTGGACACAAACCCGTTATCGAACCGGAGCGGAACGGCATGGACGAGCGGTTGAGGGGCGTGGCGGAATTCGTCGACGTGGTGGAGTCGGGCAGCTTCGCGGCGGCGGCGCTGCGCCTGGGCGTCACGCGCTCGGCGGTGGCGAAGGTCGTCGCGCGGCTCGAACACCGGCTCGGCGCGCGGCTGCTGCAGCGCACGACGCGCCAGCTGAGCCTGACCGACGAGGGGCTGGTCTATTACGAGCAGTGCCGGCGGCTGCTGGCCGAACTCGGCGAGACGGAGGCCGCGCTCGACGCCGGGCGGCGCGAGCCGGCGGGGCGGCTGCGCGTCAGCGTGCCGGTGCTGTTCGGGCGGCAATGCGTGGCGCCCGTGATGCGGCGCCTGGTGGAGCGCCACGCGCGGCTCGAAATCGACGTGTCGTTCAGCGATCGCGTGGCCGACCTCGTCAACGACGGCTTCGACCTCGCGGTGCGCATCGGCGAGCTGGCCGACACGAGCGCGCTCGTCGGCCGGCCGCTCGGCGTGCAGCGCATGGGCATCTGCGCGTCGCCCGCGTATCTCGACCGTCATGGCACGCCGGCAGGGCTCGACGCGCTCGCGTCGCATGTCGGCATCGCGTATTCGCGCGGCGGGCAACCGACGCCGTGGCGGATCGTCGGCGCGGACGGCGCGGTGCACGATCATCGCCCGGCCGGGCGCCTGCGGCTGGACGACCTGCAGGCGATCGCCGACGCGGCCGCCGCCGGCGCGGGCCTCGCGTGGCTGCCGTGCTGGCTGATGGCGCCTTACCTGCGCGACGGCCGTCTCGCGCTCGTGATGGGCAGCGACAGCGTGTCGGGCGCCGACGTGTACGCGGTGCGGCCGGCTTCGCGCCATGTGCCGTCGAAGCTGCGCGTCGTCATCGATGCGCTGGTCGACGAGATCCCGCGCATGCTGGCGTCCGGCGCCTGAGCGGCGTGGCGCCGCGGTCGCGGCCCGGCGGGCGGCGCCCGCCCGCGTGCCGCATCAATCGGCCGCGCGGTGCGGATTGCAGTCCACCGAATACTCCGCGTGCTCGCCGTTGACGTGCAGCACCAGCGTCGCCTGGCAGATGTCGTTCGACCCGACGCTCAGCCGCAGCATCGCGAGCGGCCGGTCTTCGCCGCCGGCGAGCCGCGACTCGCCGGAGCGCGTCAGCGTGGCCGAGCCCGCGCCGCCGGTGCGGGTGATGCGCAGGCTGTACGACACGTCGACCGGCGCGGCCGCCCGCACGTGCGGCACGATGTTCACGCCGCCGGCGCCGGCGGCAATGTCGAAATAGGCATTCAGATCGTGAATCCCGACCATGATCGGTCTCCTGTCGAATGAAAAAAAGGCCGAACGGGCATCCGTCCGGCCTTTTCGTTACACCGCCGTCGCTCAGTGCTGCCTGACCGATACGGTGTTGTTGAGGCCGTTCTGGCTGATGCTCGCGTAGTTGCCGTTGCCCTGTTGCAGCAGCGTGGCGCTGTTGTTGTAGCCGAACTGCGTCACGTAGCCCTGGTTGCCCGAGCCGGCCACCTGCGACGCGTTGATGGTGTTGAAGCCGCCGGCCTGCGACAGGCTCAGCAGGTCGTCCGCACCCGTCTGCGACGCATTGGCGACGTTGCCGATGTCGAGCGTCTGGTTCACCGTCGTCAGCGAGCCGGATGCCGCCGTCTGCGTCACGGTTGCCTGGTTGTTCGCCGAACCCTGCGTGATGGATGCCGTCGAACCGGCCGAGCTGGTCTGCGTGATCGTCGCCTGGTTGTTCACGTCCGTTTGCGTGACGGTCGCGCTGTTGCCGAAGCCGAACTGCTGCGTGATCGTCGCGGTGTTGGAGGCGGCCGCCTGGTTGATCGTCGCGCTGTCGCCGAACTCGAGCGTCTGGTTGACCGTGGCGCTGTTGCTGTCGGCCGTCTGCGTGATCGAGGTCGTGTTGCCGTTCGACAGGAGCTGGTTCACCGTCGCGGTGTTGCCGGCCACGCCGCCCGATTGCGAAATCGTCGTCTGGTTGCCGCCGCCGAACGACGAAGTCACGTTGGCGGTTTCGGCGCCGCTCTGGGTCGTCGTGACCCGGTCGCCGCCTTCCGCGAACTGCGTCACGTTGGCGTTGGTCACGCCGCCCGTCTGCGTGATCGACGTCGTGTTCGCGCCGGCCCACGAGGTCTGGACCGTCGCCGTGCCGTTGTTGCCGGTCTGCGTGATGCCGACGGTGTTGCCGACCGTGTCCGTCTGCGTCACGGTCGCGTTGTTGCCGATCGCCGACTGGCTCGGCGTGCCCTGGTTGATCGTCACCGTGTTCCAGCCGCCGCCCTGCTGCGAGATCGATGCGCTATCGATGTAGCTGTACTGGTTGATCGTGTTGGTGTCGTATTGCGGGCCGCCCGTGTACGCCGACGTCGTCTGGGTGATGTTCGCCGAGAAGTCGCCGCCGCCGGACTGGGTCACGTAGTTCGATTCGTGCGACGTGCCCGTCTGCGACACGTTCACGCTCGAATACGGTTGCGCCCACCAGGAGTTCTGCTGGATCACGGTCGTGTCGCCGCTGCCGCCCTGGGTCGTCACGTTGGCGACGAACCCGTACGCCGGATTGTTGCCGAGTGCCGACTGCGTAATCGATACCGAATCCCCGCTCGTCGCCGCCTGTTCGACGGTCGCCGAGTTGTAGTTGCCGGACTGGCCGACGTTCACGGTGTTCCCGGCCGAGTCGGCCTGTGCGGCGGCCGATGCGAACATCAGCACGGCGATTGCGATTGCAGACTTGGTCACCTTCATCTCTTGCTCCTGATTCGAAAGAAAATTCGCCGGAAAAGTCGGTCTTTTACCGGCACCCCCGCCAATTGAGGGCGCTCTCACGCCCACACGTCACACCACTTCATGCCCGTCACTTGCAACCTGCGTAACCGTCGCTACCGCGTCAGCACCGTGGCGCGCGCGCCGTTGCCGGTCTGAATCACCTGGATGCCGGTGTTCGTGCCGCTCTGCACGATGTTCACCGCGTTGTTGCTGCCGTTCTGCGTGACGCGCGCCGACAGCGACGTGCCGACCTGCGTCGAGCTGACCGAATTGCCGGCGCCGTTCTGCTGCACCTGCAGCGTGTTGCCGTTGCCGCGCTGGGTCGCGTTCAGCGTATTGCCGACGCCGGACTGCGACGCCGCGACCCAGTTCTGCGCACCCGTCTGGCGCGCGACGATCGCGTTGTTGTCGCCGGCCTGCAGGGTCGTCGCGCCGTTGTGGCCGCTCTGGTCGAGCGACGCGGTATTGCCGCTGCCGCCCTGCTGGACCGAGACGATGTTGCCGCTGTAGTCGAACGCCGGTTCGGGCGGGCCGAGATCGCTGTACGCCACGGGCGCGCCCCACGCCGCCTGCACGGCGGCCGCCGCGCACATGGCTGCCAGCACCCGCCGCACGACGCGGGCGCGGCCGTTCCGATCACGCTGTCGATTCATCATGTGTTCTCCGCTGGCCGGCTTCATGCCGGTTCAATGACTGGACGCCCCCGCCCGTTCGACCTTCTGCGGGTCGTACGCGGTGTTGGCGTCTTCCATGTCCTGTGCGTACTGGCGGTCTTCCTGCAGATACCGCTGCATCGTCGGGTCGTACCAGTCCTGGTCGTTCTTCAGCGCCCAGGTCTGGTTCGCGACGCCCTGCACGATCAGGTGCGTGAGCGCCGATTCGATCGCCTCGTTCACGCAGATCTGCGCGGGTTCGTTGCGGGTCAGCCCGGCTTCCGCCTGCAGCAGGTCCTTGAATCCGACGAAGCGGTAGACCCCCGTGTCGACCTGGTAGGAGTAGACGGTCTTGGTCGTCGATACGCTGTTGAGCACCTGGCCCGTGCGGATGTCGATCGCGCGCAGGTTCACGGTGACCTGGTCGATCCGGTACTGCGTCGACCCGCTGATCCCGAGATACGCCACGCCGGCTCCGCCGGTGCGGACGTTCGTGTCGTAGCCGACGATCCCGCCTTCGAGCACGATGTTCGCCGGCAGCAGCGGCGCCATCGCATCGTTCTGCGCCTTCTTCGCATCCGCGCCGTCGGTGGCGCGCATGATCTTGCGTTCGGTCAGGAGGTCCTGCAGGTTCTCGCGCTCCACCGGCGTGAACCAGCCCGAGTCGCGCATGGCCTTGACCAGGAACGACGCGCCGCCCTGCGTGACCTGCGACGAGAAGGAGCTGTCCGGCGACGCCTTGTACTGCCCGGTCAGGTCGCGGAAGCCGTACACGGCGGCGACGATCTTGCCCTTCGGCGGCGGGAGGTGCGTGAGGTCGCGCGTGGTGCGCGTCGGCGGCGTCAGCGTCGCATTGCTCAAGGCCGGCATCGGCCGCGTGACGCAGCCGGCCAGCGACAGCAGCAGCGCCGCGCCGGTTGCAATCCGTTTCATCCCCGTGTGGAAGCGCACGCGTTCAGCGTTTTTTTTCATGATGTGCCCGATCGTTATTCTTGGATTTATTGGCCGTTGCTGACGATGAACGTGGAGGTCGCGCCCGTCGTCTTGTCGGTGGTCGTCACCTGCAGGTTGCCGTTGCCGGCGGAGCTCACGACGATCGTGAAATTGCCGGTGCTGATCGTCCCCGGCTTGAGTTCGCCGTTGGTGCCGACGATCGAGTTCGTCACCGAGCCGGCGACGCGCGACAGGATCGCCTGCTGCAACTGCGCGTTGAACTGGTCGAGGGACGACGTCGACGTCGGCGATGCGCTGGCGGACAGCGACGGATCGGTGTACTTGCTCTGCGCATTGGCCTCGTTGAGCAGGTTGGGGCCGTTGGCGGGGTTGCCGCCGAAATTCGGGTTGTTCGGCTGGTAAATCAGCGCCGACGACCACGCATACGGCGAAACCGCGGTCATGGCGACCAGGGCGATCAGGCCCAATCCGTTTCGACTCATTTTCCGTAACCCCTTTGTTCGATTAATCGACTAAATCTCGTCTTTCGCCAGATCCGAATCGGGAAACAGCAAATTCGACAGATCGTCCTGAATGACGGTTTGAAAGGAAATATTGGCGGCGCTTTCGGCCACGGCCCGGACGTTGGCGCGGGCGATCGGCAGGAAAGTCTGGAATACGCGTTTTTGCTGGAATTCCACCCAGATCAGGCTGCCGTAACGTCCCGACGGCCGTTCGTGAATGGCGACGATATAGCGCTCGCTCAGCGGGATGTCCGCCCACGTCTGCGAGAAGTAGGTATAGAAATCGCGGCCGGCGAGCGTCACCGCGTCGGTGGTGACCGTGCCGCCGAGCCGGTCTTCCGGAAGCGCCGCGCGGGCGGCCGCCTTGGCGCCGGCCGCGGCGCTTGCGGCCGGCTTGCCCGCCGCCGGGCCCGTGCCGGGTGCGGGCTTCGGCGTTTCAAGGACGCGTTCGGCGTTCAGCAGGGTCGACGGCGGCGCGATCGGATGGCCGCCGTTCGCGGCGGCCGGAGGCGGCGCGTCGAGGGTGTCCTGGGCTTGCGCGCGCGCCGCCGCGACCAGCGACAGACACGCCACGGCCCCCCAGGCAATGCGCCTGCTTGCGCTCGATCCCATTTCCCCGACCCCGATGAATTTGTACGACTCACGACGCCGCTCGATTTTCGGGTTATTCGTTCCCGGCTGAACACGGCACATGGTGGGGGGAGTCAGCAAGAGGCATGCCTGCCCTTGTTTCAAACGGAATGGCTTATTCCTTTTCCATTCGTCTTATTTTTCAATTACACATCCCGTTCACGTGAAACGTTTGCGCGCACGATATTCATTAACAAGCTTTCTTTTGGTATTCGGAAATCCGCTTTTAAATCGGACGATATTTCCCGCCGCCCGTCATTTGGAAATTCCTGATCGCGCCGGGGCGGGCAAACGTAACGTGCCGCTACGGGGCGCGCGTAACGACATGACGTAACGTACCGTTACGCACGTAGAATCGTCCGACGAAAGCGCGGGTTCCGGCGCGCGGCGCCGCCGGCCCGTCCATTTCCACGTCATTCATGTGAACCGACTTCGGGAGCACGCATGTCATCTCGCACGTATCTCGTCACCGGCGCGTCGCGCGGCATCGGCCACGCGCTCAGCGCAACACTCGCCCGGCGCGGCCATCGCGTGATCGGCCTCGCGCGGCACACGCAGGGCATCGATTTCCCCGGCGAACTGATCGCGTGCGATCTCGCCGACCTCGAACGGACGGCGGCCACGCTGGCCCGCATCGGCGAGCGGCACGATGTCGACGGCATCGTGAACAACGCCGGCATCGCGTTGCCGCAACCGCTCGGGAAGATCGATTTCCCGTCGCTGCAGGCCGTGTTCGATCTCAACGTGCGGGCCGCGATCCAGGTCACGCAGCACTTCGTGGGCGCGCTGAAGGCGCGTGGCCACGGGCGCATCGTCAACGTCTGCAGCCGCGCGATTTTCGGCAGCCTCGATCGCACCGCGTATTCCGCCGCGAAGAGCGCGCTCGTCGGCTGCACGCGCACGTGGGCGCTCGAGCTGGCCGAGCATGGCGTGACCGTGAACGCGGTGGCGCCGGGCCCGATCGAGACCGCGCTGTTCCGCCAGACGCGGCCGGTCGGCAGCGAAGCCGAACGCAAGGTGCTCGCGACGATTCCCGCGCGCCGGCTCGGCACGCCCGACGACGTGGCCGCGGCGATCGCCTTCTTCCTGTCCGACGAGGCCGGCTTCGTCACGGGGCAGGTGCTGTCGGTGGACGGCGGCGGCAGCCTCGGCGGGCGGAGCTGACGCAACCGGTGCGACCTCGCGCGGTGTGGCCGGCGCGGGCGCGCGTCCCGCGTGCAGCGCATCGCACCGCGACGCACCGCATCGCACCGCGACGTCGACCGCGACCGCGACCGCGGACGGTCTGCCGGCTGGCGCACATATTCCGCCGCTCCGTTAGCATCTGACGAATCCGACTTTGGGGGCCGCACGCGCGACGCTAAGATCGCCGATCCTGTAGATCGAGCGTTCCAGAACAATGAAAAAGTCCGCTGCGCCGTTGCATGCCTTCCGTATCCGTGTCGCCTGCGCCGCGATCGCCGGCGCGCTGTCGCTCGCCTCGTGCGGCGGCGTCGACAGCGACGCGCCGTCGTCGCAGGCCGATACGACGACACCGCCGCTGGCGGCGAAGCGTCCGAACATCCTGTACATCATGGCCGACGATCTCGGCTATTCCGACATCCATGCGTTCGGCGGCGAGATCGACACGCCGAACCTCGACGCGCTGGTCGCGTCGGGGCGGATCCTGTCGAACCATCACACGGGCACCGTCTGCGCGATCACGCGCGCGATGCTGGTTTCCGGCACCGATCACCATCTCGTCGGCGAAGGCACGATGGGCGTGCCGACCGACGAGCGGCGCGGGTTGCCCGGCTACGAGGGCTACCTGAACGACCGCGCGCTGTCGTTCGCACAACTGCTGAAGGACGCCGGCTATCACACCTACATCGCGGGCAAGTGGCACATCGGCTCGGGGATCGTGGGCAGCGCGACGGGCAGCGGGCAGACGCCCGACCAGTGGGGCTTCGAGCGCAGCTACGTGCTGCTCGGCGGCGCGGCGACGAATCACTTCGCGCACGAGCCGGCCGGCTCGTCGAACTACACGGAAGACGGCCGCTACGTGCAGCCGGGCCAGCCCGGGCAGCCGGGCGGCGCGGGCGGCAGCCCGGCCGTGTTCTATTCGACCGACTTCTACACGCAGAAGCTGATCTCGTACATCGACTCGAACAAGCGCGACGGCAAGCCGTTCTTCGCGTACGCGGCCTACACGTCGCCGCACTGGCCGCTGCAGGTGCCCGAGCCGTGGCTGCACAAGTATGCGGGCGTGTACGACGCCGGCTACGACGCGATCCGCAACGCGCGGATCGCCCGGCAAAAGGCGCTGGGCCTGATCCCCGCCGATTTCCGGCCGTTCGACGGGCTGCCGGAAACGACCGTGGCGTCGCCCGCGACCGCGAACAACGGCGCCGCGAACGCGAAGTACGTCAGCGCGGTGCACTCGGCCGCGGACGGCTACGGCGACTACGGCCCCGGCAAGGTCGACAAGCTGTGGTCGAGCCTGTCGCCGGACGAGCGCAGGGCGCAGGCGCGCTACATGGAGATCTATGCGGGGATGGTCGAGAACCTCGACTACAACATCGGCCTGCTGATCCAGCACCTGAAGGACATCGGCGAATACGACAACACCTTCATCATGTTCCAGTCGGACAACGGCGCGGAGGGCTGGCCGATCGATTCCGGCGCGGACCCGACGGCGACCGACACCGCGAACGGGCAGGCGCCGATCTACGCGACGCTCGGCACCGACAACGGCAAGCAGAACGCGCAGCGCCTGCAGTACGGGCTGCGCTGGGCCGAGGTGAGCGCGGCGCCGTTCCGGCTCACGAAGGGCTACTCGGCCGAAGGCGGCGTGTCGACGCCGACCATCGTGCGGCTGCCCGGGCAGAGCCGGCAGTTGCCGACGCTGCGCGCGTTTACGCACGTGACCGACAACACGGCGACGTTCCTCGCGGTCGCGGGGGTCACGCCGCCGTCGCAGCCGGCGCCGCCGCTCGTCAACACGCTGACGGGCGTCGACCAGAACAAGGGCAAGGTGGTCTACAACAACCGCTACGTGTATCCGGTCACGGGCCAGTCGCTGCTGCCGGTGCTCACGGGTTCGGCCAGCGGCGAGGTGCACACCGCGCCGTTCGGCGACGAGGCGTACGGCCGCGCCTACCTGCGCAGCGCCGACGGCCGCTGGAAGGCGCTGTGGACCGAGCCGCCGCTCGGCCCGCCCGACGGCCACTGGCAGCTTTACGACCTCGCGTCGGATCGCGGCGAGACGACCGACGTGTCGGCGCAGAACCCGTCGGTGATCGGCACGCTCGTCGACCAGTGGAAGACCTACATGAGCAACGTCGGCGGGGTCGAGCCGCTGCGTCCGCGCGGCTATTACTGAGGACGGCGCGATGCGGCTCCGCTTCTGGACGACCGGCGCGACGCTTGCCGCCGCGCTGTTCGCCGCCGCGTTCGCGGTGGGCTATGCGAACCCGGCGGCGCAGACGGGAGGCGCATTCGACGACGCGAATCGCGGCCGCGCGCTCGCGCCGCTCGGCTCCGAGTCGCAGTGCCGGCGTTACGCGGGGCTGCCGGCCGGATGGCGCGACGATCCGCAGGCCGGGATGGTGCACCTGCGCGGCGGCGCGTTCGTGTTCGGCAGCACGCGCGGCTACGCGGACGAGCGCCCGGCCGGCGACGGCCGCACGCGCGTCGGCGGCTTCTGGATCGACCAGACCGACGTGACGATCGCGCAGTTCGCCGCGTTCGTGCAGGCGACCGGCTACGTGACCGAGCCCGAGCGGCAGGGCGGCGCGGCGGTGTTCCACGTGCCGACGCGCGACGAGATGAACGCGCGCGACATCGCGTGGTGGTCGTGGGTGCCGGGCGCGTCGTGGCGTCATCCGCGCGGCCCCGGCAGCGGTGTCGACGGGCTCGGCAACCTGCCCGTCACGCTCGTCACGCAGCGCGACGCGCTCGCGTATGCGCGCTGGCTCGGCCGCGACCTGCCGACCGAGGCCGAATGGGAATACGCGGGCAAGGCCGGCCGCGACGACGCGTCGCTCGACGCGGCGCCGCGCGACGCGCAGGGCCGGCCGGCCGCGAACTACTGGCAGGGCGTGTTCCCGGTGCTCGACACCGCCGAGGACGGCCATGCGGGGCTCGCCCCCGTCGGCTGCTATGCGGCGAACGGCTTCCGGCTCTACGACATGATCGGCAACGCCTGGGAATGGACGAAGGACAGCTACTCGGGCCCGCACCAGCCGCATGCGAACGGCGACACGGCGGCCGTCGCACCGCCGACGCGCCGGCACGATACGCCGATGGTCATCAAGGGCGGCTCGTTCCTGTGCTCGCGCGACTACTGCGTGCGCTATCGCGCGTCGTCGCGCGAACAGCAGGAAGCCGATCTCGGGGCGTCGCACATCGGCTTTCGCACGATCCTGAGGGATGCATCATGAAGCAACGTATCGCGCGCGTCGTGTCGGTGTGGCTGCTCGCCGCGTCCGGCATCGCGCTCCAGGGCGCGGCGATCGCGGCCGAAGCCGCCGCGCCGCCCGTGCGGGTCGGCGTCACGCGCGGCGTGCACGCGCAGATCCTCGACGAAGTGAAGCGGGTTGCGGCTTCTCGCGGGCTGGGCGTCGACGTCGTCGAATTCGACGACGCGTCGCGCATCGACGCGGCGCTCGCCGACGGCCGGATCGACGCCGCCAGCTTCGAGGATGCGCAGCAGCTCGCCGCGACGCGCGCGCGGCAACGCTACGCGCTGACCGAAGTCGCGCCGACCGTCACGCTGCCGATGGCGCTCTATTCGCGCAGGCTCAAGAGCCTGAACGAGCTGCAACCCGGCGCGACGGTCGCGATTCCCGCCGACCGGCGCGGAATGGCGCGCGCGCTCGTGCTGCTGCAGAACGACACGCTGGTGACGCTGCGCGAGCAGGCCGGCCTGCATGCGACGCTGCGCGACGTGACCGGCAACCGGCTCGGGCTGAAGCTCGTCGCGCTGCGCCGCGACCGTCTTTACGCGGCGCTCGACACGGCCGCGTTCGTCGCGATCGACAGCGACGACGCCGCGCGCGCCGGGCTGCAGCCCGCGCGCGACAGCATCAGCCTCGAGGACGCGCGCTCGCCGTACGCGAACGTGCTGACGGTGCGCAGCGCCGATCGCGCGCAGCCGTGGGTCGCGCAACTCGTCGCCGCGTATCACTCGGACGACGTCGCGCGCTTCATCCTCACGCGCTACCAGGATTCGGTGCGGCGGCCGTGGTAGAGACCCTCCTGCTCGCGTGCCACGCATGCGGCCGCTGCTGCAACAGCCCGCCGACCCTGTCGCTGCGCGAGCTGTTCCGGCACCGGCACCGCTTTGTCGGCGCGCTCGCGCTCCGGCGTCTGCCGAAACGGCGGATCGGCGAGCGCTGGCGTGCGGGCGGGCGCGAGCATGTGCTCGACGCGGACGACGTCGCGGCCTGCGACGCGCTGGCGGAGCGGCTGTTCCATCGCCCCGGCGGCGCGGGCGGCGAGTGGCTCGCGCTGACGCTGCAAGGCTACGACTATCCGTCGCTCGGCCGGTGCGCGGCGCTCGCCGCCGACGGCCGCTGCGGCGTGCATGCGCACAAGCCGTCGATCTGCGGCGCGGTGCCGCTCGATCCGATGCTGCCGGACCGGCTGCAGTCCCGCGTGCTGGCCGCGCGGCGCGACGATGCGGCATGGCTCGGCGCGAACTGCATCGTCGATGGCGAGGCCGCACGCGCGTCCACCGGGGCGCCGTTCCCGATTCCGCTGGTGACGGACGGACAGGTGGCCGAGCGCGCGGCGCTCGACGCGCATCGCGACGCGCTCGCGTTCGAGCGCGCGGTGTGGCGCGACGCGGTGTGCGCGTCGCTGGCCGGCGGCGGGCAGACGTTGCGCGACGCGCTGTCGCGGCTCGCGCCGGGCGGCTACCTGACCGTGTCGATCGTGCCCGTGCTGCTGGCCGTCGCACCGGTTTCCGCGCATTGCCGCGCGTTGTGCGTGGACTTCATCGACGCGCAGCTCGCGCTGATCGGCGCGAACGTCGAGGCCGCGCTCGCGCGCCGGCATGTCGACGACCGCTCCGCGACCCGCGAACTGCGCGGCTTCGCGCAGGCGCTCGAACGCGCGCGGCAGGCACTGGCCGCGATGCCGGCGCCCGCGGCGGGCGCGCGAGACGATGCGCCGCGCATCGATGCGTGGCTCGGCGATACGCGCGGCATCGACACGCTCGCCGCGTGACGATCGCGGCACGCGGCGCGTGCCTTACACTGGCCGCTTTTCCATCGCTATCGCGGGAGCGGGCATGTACGCGTCGACCTTCATTTTCCGGGCCGGGCAATTCGACGACGAATTCCACCGGCTCGACCGGCAGATCGCCGAGATGGCGCGCGCGACGCCCGGCTATCTCGGCGAGGAGACCTGGGAGAACGCCGAGTCGGGGCTGATCCAGAACGTCTACTACTGGGAGTCGGAGGCGGCGCTGCAACAGCTGATGCAGCATCCGGCGCATCGCGAAGCGAAGGCGAAGCAGGCGCGCTGGCTCGACGGCTATCGCGTCGTGATTTCGCAGGTGCTGCGCGAATACGGCGACGGCCGGCTGGCGCAGCCGCACGCGGGCGAATCCGCCTGATTGGCTGCCGTTTCACCGGCTTCGCGTGACGGACGGGCGATCGCGCGCTGCGCATGCGTCGCGCAAACGCAAGCGCGAACGGGTCGATGCGATGCGCGTCGCGCAGCGCCCGCCCGAACCGCGTCACCGCATCACAGCGCCTCGACCAGCAGCCGCTTGCTCTTGCCGCAATACTCGTGACACGCGGCCCGCGCCGCGATCGCCGCGCCGTGCACGTACCTCGGCGCGTCCGCGCGCCGCGACATCGAGACGACGATCGACGGCGGCGACGGCTGCAGCGGCAGCTCGACGACTTCGCCGCGCTCGATCAGCGCATCGACGAACAGCACCGGAATCGCGGCGACGCCGAAGCCGTCGCGCACCAGCTGCACGATCACCGAGATCGACGGCGAGCCGGTGATGCGCGTGTCCGACAGCGGCACGCCGTGCGCGTGCGCGAGCGTGCGGACGATGTCCTCGAGCGCGCGATGGGGCGCCGTGCCGCGCCCGTAGGTCAGGATCGGCTGGCGCAGCACCTGCCGCGCGAGGCCCGTGCGCGTATTCGGCAGCAGCCCCGCGCGCGCGATCCAGCGCACCGGATAGCTCGCGAGCGCGTCGCACACGACCGACGCCTCGTCGCTGCCCTCGACGCGGATGATCAGGTCGAGCTCCCCGGCCATCAGCCGGCGCTGCAGCACGACGCTCACGTCGACGGTCAGGTCGATTTCAAGCTGCGGATAGTCGGCCGCGAGCCGCCGCATGCAGTTCGGCAGCCAGCTGTGCACGACGGTCTCGATCACCCCCAGCCGCAGCTTGCCGCGCAGCGCGCTCTCGCCGGACGCGGCGGCCTGCAGCTCCTGCGTCGCCTCGACCACGGCCTTCGCGTAGCCGAGCAGGTACTCGCCGTTCGGCGTGAGCCGGAATTCGCGGCTGTCGCGGTCGACGAGCACCGTCTGCAGCTCGTCCTCGAGCGCCTTCACGCGCTGCGAGATCGCGGCCGGCGTCGCATGCAGCGCGGCGGCCGTCGTGCGGAAGTTGCGCAGCTTCGCGAGCGTGACGAAGGTTTCGAGAAAACGCGTGTTCATGGCGGTCGGGCGGACGGTGGCAGCGCAGCTTGCCGGTGAGGAAAAGTGAACGGAGCCGGGGAAAACCCCGAGATCCGTTAAGAAATTCTATACACGAAGCGCAAAAAAACTCGTTGGCGACAAAATTTTTTCTTTTCTATTCTTCGCCGTATCCGATGACACACCGCCGTCATCGCCACGTCATCCCGATCCGCGAACGACTCTCATGACCCCTTCCGAATTCCGCCAGTCCGTGCGCCGCGGCGCGTTCCGCGGCCCGACCGCCGGCCATTGCGGCCCGTTCGCGCAAGCGAATCTGGCGATCCTGCCCGACGCGTACGCGCACGATTTCCTGCGCTTCTGCCAGGCGAACCCGAAAGCGTGCCCGCTGCTCGGCGTCGGCGAGCCGGGCGCGTTCCGGCTCGACGCGCTCGGCGAGGATCTCGACATCCGCACCGATGTGCCGAGCTATAACGTATACCGCGACGGCCGCCTCGCCGAGCGCGTCGAGTCGCTGGAGGCGTTGTGGCGCGACGATTTCGTCGTGTTCGCGATCGGCTGTTCGTTCTCGTTCGAGGACATGCTGGCGCGCGAGGGGATCGGGCTGCGCCACGTCGAGGAGGGGCGCAACGTGCCGATGTACCGCACGTCGATTCCGAACCGCCGCGCCGGCATCTTCGGCGGCCAGCTCGTCGTGTCGATGCGCCCGATGCGCGGCGCCGACGCGATTCGCGCGGTGCAGATCACGAGCCGGTTCCCGGGCGTGCACGGCGCGCCGATCCATCTCGGCGATCCGCGCGAACTGGGCATCGCCGATCTGGGCGCCCCCGAATTCGGCGACGCGGTGACGATCCGCGACGGCGAACTGCCGGTGTTCTGGGCGTGCGGCGTGACGCCGCAAACCGCGCTGATGGAGGCGCAACTGCCGATCGCCATCGCCCACACGCCCGGCCACATGCTGATGACCGACATCACGAACGCATCGCTGGCCGTGTTCTGAGCCGCGACGACGCCCGCCCTCATTCGACGCCATTTCGACGGCACACAACGACAGGAGCACCACCATGGAAAGCAAGACCCTCGCGGCGAGCGCCGCGGAGCCCGCGGGCCCCGAGCGCAACGGCCTGTTCTCGTGGTACGCCGATGCGCAGCCGCGCGAGCGCCGCGCCTTCTGGAGCTGCAAGGTCGGCTACATGCTCGACGGGATGGACACGCAGATGCTGTCGTTCGTGATCCCGACCCTGGTCGCGACCTGGGGCCTCTCGCTGGCGGACGCCGGCCTGATCGGCACGATCACGCTGCTCGCGTCGGCGGCCGGCGGCTGGATCGCCGGCATCCTGTCGGACCGGATCGGCCGCGTGCGCACGCTGCAGCTCACCGTGCTGTGGTTCGCCGCGTTCACCGCGCTGTGCGGGCTCGCGCAGAACTACCCGCAGTTGCTCGCGGCGCGCGCGCTGATGGGCTTCGGCTTCGGCGGCGAATGGACGGCCGGCGCGGTGCTGATCGGCGAAGTCATCCGCGCGCGCGATCGCGGCCGGGCGGTCGGCCTCGTGCAGTCGGGCTGGGCGATCGGCTGGGGGCTGTGCGCGCTGCTGTATGCGCTGCTGTTCTCGGTGCTGCCGCCCGAGCAGGCATGGCGCGCGCTGTTCTTCGTCGGGCTGGCGCCCGCGCTGCTGGTCGTCGCGATCCGCCGCTACGTGAAGGAGCCGGACGTCTACGAGAAGGAGAAGGCCGCGCAGGCGAAAACGGCCGATGCGCCGCGCCTCACCGAGATCTTCTCGCCGCAGCTGATCACGACGACGCTGCGCGCGGCGCTGCTGACGACCGGCGCGCAGGGCGGCTACTACGCGATCACGACGTGGCTGCCGACCTTCCTGAAGACCGAGCGGCACCTGACCGTGATGGGCACCGGCGGCTATCTCGCGATGATCATCCTCGGCTCGTGGGTCGGCTACCTGGCGAGCGCGTACCTGACCGACCGTCTCGGCCGCAAGCCGAACTTCATCCTGTTCGCGGTGGGCTCGATGGTGATCGCGTTCGCGTACACGTCGCTGAACCTGACCAACGCGTCGATGCTCTGGCTCGGCTTCCCGCTCGGCTTCTTCGCATCGGGCATCTTCTCCGGGATGGGCGCGTTCCTGACCGAGCTGTTCCCGACCCGCGTGCGCGGCTCCGGCCAGGGCTTCTGCTACAACGTGGGCCGCGCGATCGGCGCGCTGTTCCCGTTCCTGATCGGCGCGCTGTCCAAGCAATACGGGCTCGGCACGAGCATCGGCCTGTTCGCGGTCGCCGCGTACGGCGTGGTGATCGTCGCCGCGCTGACGCTGCCCGAAACGCGCGGCCGCGAACTCGACGCCGCGTGAGCGGCGGGGCGTCCCGCCTTTCGCCGCCGTTTTCTTCCCCCGTTCCATCGCCACCGTGACACGGCGCGCGCCGCGCGCCGTGCGGCGGCGCTCGTCTCCCGATTCAACGACGCTTCGACCCGACATCATGACCGACCGACACCTTTCCCCCGTTCCCTCCGACACCGCGCGCTGGCAATTCTGGATCGACCGCGGCGGCACGTTCACCGACATCGTCGCGCGCCGGCCCGACGGCACGCTCGTCACGCACAAGCTGCTGTCGGAGAACCCCGAGCAGTACCGCGACGCGGCCGTGGCCGGCATCCGCCACCTGCTCGGCCTGGCCGACGGCGAGCCGATCACGCCGGAGCGCGTCGACATGGTGAAGATGGGCACGACGGTGGCGACCAACGCGCTGCTCGAACGCAAGGGCGAACGCACCGCGCTCGCGACGACGCGCGGCTTTCGCGACGTGCTGCGCATCGCGTACCAGAACCGGCCGCGCCTGTTCGATCTCGACATCGTGCTGCCCGACGCGCTGTACGAGACGGTCGTTGAGATCGACGAGCGCGTCGGCGCGCAGGGCGAGGTCGTCGCGCCGCTCGACGAACGGGCCGCCGAAGCCGCGCTGCGCCGCGTGTTCGACGACGGCGTGCGCGCGCTCGCGATCGTGCTGATCCACGGCTATCGCCATACCGCGCACGAACGCGCGCTGGCCGCGCTCGCGCGCCGCATCGGCTTCACGCAGGTCTCGGTGTCGCACGAGGTGTCCCCGCTGATGAAGATGGTGTCGCGCGGCGACACGACCGTCGTCGACGCGTACCTGTCGCCGATCCTGCGCCGCTACGTCGAGCAGGTCGCGCGCGAGATGCCGGGCGTGAACCTGCAGTTCATGCAGAGCAGCGGCGGGCTGACGCGCGCCGACGCGTTCCAGGGCAAGGACGCGATCCTGTCCGGGCCGGCCGGCGGCATCGTCGGGATGGTGCGCGCCGCGCAGGCGGCCGGCTTCGAGCGGGTGATCGGCTTCGACATGGGCGGCACGTCGACCGACGTGTCGCACTACAACGGCGAATTCGAGCGCGTGTTCGAGACGCAGGTGGCCGGCGTGCGGATGCGCGCGCCGATGATGAGCATCCACACGGTCGCCGCGGGCGGCGGCTCGGTGCTCGGCTTCGACGGTGCGCGGCTGCGCGTCGGGCCCGAGTCGGCCGGCGCGAACCCGGGGCCGGCCGCGTACCGGCGCGGCGGCCCGCTGACGGTGACCGACTGCAACGTGATGCTCGGCAAGATCCAGCCCGATCATTTCCCGCGCGTGTTCGGCCCGCGGGCGGACCAGCCGCTCGACCGCGACGGCGTGGTCGCGAAGTTCGCCGCGCTCGCCGACGAGATCCACGCGGCGACGGGGCGGCGCGAGACGCCCGAGGCGCTCGCCGAAGGCTTCCTGGAAATCGCGATCGGCAGCATGGCGAACGCGATCAAGAAGATCTCCGTGCAGCGCGGCCACGACGTGTCGCGCTACGTGCTGACGACGTTCGGCGGCGCGGGCGGCCAGCACGCGTGCGGCGTGGCCGACGCGCTCGGGATGACGCAGGTGTTCGCGCACCCGCTCGCGGGCGTGCTGTCCGCGTACGGGATGGGCCTGGCCGACCAGACCGCGATGCGCGAGCGCGCGGTCGAGGTCGTGCTGTCCGACGCGTCGCTGCCGGCGCTGCACGCGGCGCTCGACCGGCTGGCCGACGAGGCCGTCGGCGCGCTGCGCGAGCAGGGCGTCGCGCCGGAGCGGATCGCGACCGAGCGGCGCGTGCACCTGCGCTACCAGGGCACCGATTCGGCGCTCGACGTGCCGGCCGGCAGCGTTGCCGCGATGCAGCAGGCGTTCGAGGCCGCGTACCGGCAACGCTACGCATTCCTGATGCCCGGCACGCCGCTCGTCGCCGAGCTTGCGTCGGTCGAGGCGATCGGCCGTTCCGACGCGCCGGTGGAGATCGCGCCGCTCGCGCCGCGCGGAGCGGGCGAGGGCGACGGCGCCGCGCCGCGCGCCGCTTCCGCCGTGCGCTTCCATTCCGGCGGCCAGTGGCACGACGCGGCGCTTTACGTGCGCGACACGCTGCTGGCCGGCGACACGATCGACGGCCCGGCGATCGTCGCGGAGCGCAACGGCACGACCGTGGTCGAGCCCGGCTGGCGCGCGCGGATGACCGCGCAGGGCAATCTCGTGATGACGCGCGCGACGCCGCTGCCGACGCGCCGCTCGCTCGGCACCGACGCCGACCCGGTGCGGCTCGAGATCTTCAACAACCTGTTCATGTCGATCGCCGAGCAGATGGGGCTGCGGCTGCAGAACACCGCGTACTCGGTGAACATCAAGGAGCGGCTCGACTTCTCGTGCGCGATCTTCGACGGCGACGGCAACCTGATCGCGAATGCGCCGCACATGCCCGTGCACCTCGGGTCGATGGGCGAGAGCATCCGCACGGTGATCGAGCGCAACCGCGGCCGCATGCGCGACGGCGACGTCTTCATGCTGAACGACCCGTACCACGGCGGCACGCACCTGCCGGACGTGACCGTCATCACGCCGGTGTTCGCGGACGGCTCGGACGCACCGCTGTTCTACGTCGGCTCGCGCGGCCATCACGCGGACATCGGCGGCACGACGCCGGGCTCGATGCCGCCCGACTCGACGCATATCGACGAGGAGGGCGTGCTGATCGACAACTGGCAACTCGTGTCGGCCGGCGAGCTGCGCGACGCGCAAACCCGCGCGCTGCTCGCGTCGGGCCGCTACCCGGCGCGCAACGTCGAGCAGAACATGGCCGACCTGCGCGCACAGGTCGCCGCGAACCAGAAGGGCGTGGACGAGCTGCGCCGGATGGTCGCGCAGTTCGGCCGCGACGTCGTGCTCGCGTTCATGGGGCACGTGCAGGACAACGCGGAGGAGGCCGTGCGGCGCGTGATCGGCGCGCTGCAGGACGGCGCGTACCGCTACCCGCTCGACAACGGCGCCGAGATTCGGGTCGCGATCCGCGTCGACCGCGCGGCGCGGCGCGCGGAAATCGATTTCACGGGCACGTCCGCGCAGCTCGACAACAACTTCAACGCGCCGAAGGCCGTGTGCATGGCCGCCGTGCTGTACGTGTTCCGCACGCTGGTCGGCGACGACATCCCGCTGAACGCCGGCTGCCTGAAGCCGCTCACGGTGATCGTGCCGGCACGCTCGATGCTGAACCCCGAGTATCCGGCGGCGGTCGTGTCGGGCAACGTCGAGACGTCGTCGGCGATCACCAACGCGCTGTACGGCGCGCTGGGCTGCGTCGCGTCGAGCCAGGGAACGATGAACAACTTCACTTTCGGCAACGAGCGGGTTCAGTACTACGAGACGATCGCGGGCGGGAGCGGCGCGGGCGACGGCTTCGCCGGCGTCGGCGCGGTGCAGACCCACATGACGAACTCGCGGCTCACCGATCCGGAGATATTGGAATGGCGCTACCCGGTGCGGCTCGACTCGCACCGGATCCGCGCCGGGTCGGGCGGCGCCGGGCGCTGGCGCGGCGGCGACGGCGCGGTGCGGCGGATCCGCTTCCTCGAGCCGATGACCGCGTCGATCCTGTCGAACAACCGGATCCACGCGCCGTTCGGCGCGGCCGGCGGCGCGGCGGGCGCGCTCGGGCGCAACACGATCGAGCGCGCGGACGGCACGGTCGAGGCGCTCGACCATATCGGCCGCGCGCAGATGGCGCCGGGCGACGTGTTCGTTGTCGAGACCCCGGGCGGCGGTGGATACGGCGCCGCGGACTGAGCCGCATCGCGGCGCGGGCACCCCGCGCCGCTGCGCGGACGACATTGCCACGGATTGTGAAATGAAGTCTGCGCATTCACGCATCATAAGAATGAAAAAATGACGGAAAATCGGGTCGCAGTCATGCGATCCGACCCTGCTGTCATGCGTCTGTCATCATGCGATCCGGGATTTCCCGGATCCGCCGCAAACGCCCGCCCGCCGGGCACCTTGCCGGTTGCGCCGGCCGCATTGCGCAGTGCGTCAAACGCGTTCTCGCGGACTGCCAATCATGAATAATCCGGCTTGCCAACTGAGCCCCGATTCCTTGACACTCTGCTCTAAATGTGAGTGCCAATCCCGATCGTCATTTGATAAGATGGGTCTCATCATTCGTTTGGCAGCACCTGCGCGCGTCATGCGCGAACGCCGGGTCGCATTAGTTGGAAACAAGTACGGGACGAGGCCCATCTTCACGGCAATCACCGCCGGCCGGGAGCGCGCGATGTGCGACCCGGAAGGGCGGCCGGCCGGCTCGCCTCCGTCTACACTGTGCGTTTTTTCTGGATCGGGGCGTCTCCATGGATGACGAAAACGATAGCGCGGTGCTCGAAGCGCACGTCGGTACGCGCAGCCCCTGCTGGCGTCTCGGCAGCGACAGCAACGCCCTCGAGCTGGCGGCCGTTCGCGGCCTGACCAACGTCGCCGTCGCACTGACGGCCGAGCAGGCCGCATGCGTGCGCGCGCTGACCGGCGTCACGTCGCACCTGGTGCTCGACATCGTGCTGTTCGGCGAGTCGGTCAGCCTTCATCTCGTCGGCAGGAAGGTCGACACCACCGACTGGGCCGGCACCGCCTCCGCCTATTCCGACACCGAATCCGTCGCGGGCGATCTCGCGCACGGGCTCGCGTTCGCCGAGCAGGTCGTGTCCGAAGTGAATTCGCTCGTGGTCATTCTCGACCGCAACGGAATGGTGCAGCGCTTCAACCGCCTGTGCGAGGAAGTGACGGGCCGGCGCGAGGTCGACGTGATCGGCCGCAGCGCGTTCGAGCTGTTCATGAGCCCTGAGCAGGGCGCGCAGTCGCGCAGCAACATCACGGGCTTTTTCGCGAGCAACCATTCGTTCGCCGTCGAGCGCTACATCAACACGGTGAACGGGCCGCGCCTGTTCCAGTTCCGCAACAAGTTCGTGCAGAGCGGCAGCGGCGTGGACGAGCAGTTCCTGATCTGCTCGGGCATCGACATCACCGAGGAGCGCAGCGCGCAGCAGCGGCTCATCGAACTCGCGAATACCGACGTGCTCACCGGGCTGCCGAACCGTCATGCGATCAGCGAGCGCATCCACGCGGCGATCGCGGCGGAAACCGCCGCGTCGCGCGGGCAGGTCGGCATCCTGTTCCTCGATCTCGACAACTTCAAGCGCGTCAACGATCACTACGGCCACATCACCGGCGACCGGCTGCTGCAGGACGTGTCGGCGATCATCAACGGCTGCCTGCCGTCCGGCGCGACGCTCGCGCGGCTCGGCGGCGACGAATTCCTCGTGCTGTTCGAGCATGGCACGCGGCCGCTGCTGGAGGCGACCGCGCAGATCATCCTCGAGCGGCTGCGCACGCCGATCCATCTCGGGTTGATGGAGGTGTACACGAGCTGCTCGATCGGCATCGCGATGCATCCGCAGCACGGCGATTCGCTCGAGACGCTGATCCGCAGCGCGGATACCGCGATGTACGTCGCCAAGGAGGCGGGCAAGCATACGTACCGCGTGTTCTCGCTGGAGATGAACCAGAAGGTGGCGAAGTACATGTGGCTCGACACGAATCTGCGCAAGGCGCTGGAGGAGGAGCAGTTCGTGCTGCACTACCAGCCGGTCGTCGATATCGCGACGGGCGACGTGCACGGCGTCGAGGCGCTGATCCGCTGGCAGTCGCCCGATCGCGGGCTGGTCGCGCCGATCGAGTTCATCCGTTTTGCGGAGGAGTCCGGCCTGATCGCGCCGCTCGGGCGCTGGGTGATGCGCACCGCGGCCGCGCAGGCCGCCGCGTGGAAGGCGCAGGGGCTCGACATCCGGATCGCGGTGAACGTGTCGGCGCGGCAGTTGCAGGACATGAACATCGTGCACCAGCTGGCGTCGATTCTCGACGCCGCGGGGCTCAAGCCCGGCCTGCTCGACATCGAGCTGACCGAGAGCTGCTTCATCGAGGACGAGGATGCGGCCAACGGGCTGATGCGGCAGTTCCGCCAGCTCGGCGCGGAGATCCATCTCGACGATTTCGGCACCGGCTATTCGTCGCTGTCGCAGTTGTCGCGCCTGCCGCTCGACGCGATCAAGCTCGACCGCACCTTCATCACGGGCATCGACCGCAACCCGCGTTCGCAGGCGCTGGTGCGCTCGGTCGTGTCGCTCGCGAAGGCGCTGAATTTCGCGGTGATCGCCGAAGGCGTCGAAACGCATGCGGAAGCCGAATTCCTCAAGCAGCTCGACGTCGATCACGCGCAGGGCTACTACTACGCCCGCCCGATGCCGGCGCAGGCGTTCGAGGCGTGGCTCGCGGAGACGAGAAAGCTCAGGCTGATCGCCTGAGCCCCGTTGCCGCGCAGGCGCCGCCGGCAAGCGGCGGCGCCTGTCGCGTTACACCGTGCGCAGCTTCGACACGCGCCGGTTCTGCAGCATCACGAGGCGTTCCATGTACGCGAGATCCTTCGGCTCGATCGTGAACGCCGCATGCACCCACGCTTCCGTGATGTCCATCAGCTCGGAGCGCGTCAGCTGGAACACCCGCTCGCGCGCGCGCAGCATCGCGCGCACGCCGTTCAGCTTCGGCTTCGTCACGTCGATGAAGGTGCGGGTCGCGAGATACGCGTCGCCGGCGTCGAACGTCTGGTCGATCAGCCCGCGATCCTCGTACCACTCGGCCACGTGCGCTTCACCGGTCGCGATCAGCGATTCCGCGAGGCCGCGGTCCGCCTTGCGCGCGACGAGCGAATAGCCGCCCATGCCCGGGAACAGGTTGAACGCGATCTCGGGGAACCCGAGCTTCACGCCCTTCTGCGCGAGCACGTAGTGATGCGCGAGCGCGGCCTCGAAGCCGCCGCCCAGCGCGCTGCCCTCGACCATCGCGATCGAGATCGCCCCGGTGCCGAAGCCCGTGTAGATCTCGTACACGCCGTCGATGCACGAACGCGCGTAGGCCATCAGCAGGTCGCGCTTGCCGCTGCGGATCGCGTCGACGAAGAAGCTCAGGTCGCCGCCGACATTGAACAGCTCGGGGACGAGCGAGCCCGTCACCCAGAAGTCGAACCGCAGGCCCGAGTCGCGTGCGACGCGCGCGAGATGGATGATGTCGGTGACGAGCTGCTGGTTGAAGCACGGCCTCGGCTCCGATCGCAGCATCATCCACATGACGTTGCGGCCTTCTTCGTAGAACGCCGTCAGTTGCGTGAGTTCGCCGGCTTCGTAAAACGGGCGGCAAGCGGGATGGGATTGGAGTTGCATGGTATGTCCTCGTGAGATGTGGTTTTTGAAGACCGCCGCGCCCGGCGCCATGCGGAACATCGGGTTGCCCGCCTGGGGCCGGGCGCGAGGCACCGCCATTGTTGCGCGCACAAACTTGGCCGATGTGTTGAATGGGTCACCCGATTGCGTGGTCGGCAAGCGCGCGGCGGCGGGACAATCGGCGGTGGGCGAGCGGATCGATGCACGACTTCCGTGCGCCGCGGAAAGCCGTTTTTCCGAGGATTTCACGCAACGCGCGTGCGCGGCTCGGGGGCCGCGCGGGTATTTCGCATGCGTTCTTTTTTGAGCGGCGTGCAGTGACGTGCAGTGACGACGGCAACGCGGACCGATCGCCGCTACAACGGAAACGGGATGGGCCGCGCTCGCGTGAGTGGAGCGAACGGGACGAAGCGGTCCCGCATGACAGGGGCAGGGGCGATCGTGGTCGATGCAAAGCGACGCGACGCCGATTTCGTTCGGCATGCAGATCGACTGACGGACGCGCGGCGGATCGATGCACGCGGCTGGTGCGCGCGACGTGCCGGCGGCACGAACGGGGCCCGGCATCGGGGCGCATGTGCGATCGGCACGCCGGCGCGGCCCGCGCATCCGGCGCGATCGTTCGGCGCGGGCGCGCCCCGGAGCGTGCGCCGGGGCCTGCGTTACGACGGAAATCCGGGCAGGGTATTCACCGATCGCGACGCGCTTCCGCCGGGATTTTTCGACGTTAGAATCCCGCGCGCGTCCTTACTAAGCGACGCGACGGCGAACGCGGTGCGCGGCCGGGCGACGCGGCGATGCGCGCTCACGGGAACTTGCCAGGATCGGCCCGAATCGGCCACCATTCGCTTCCGGCCCGACCGCGCCAACCCGTCGCGGTCCGGCCTCATACCGACAGAAATGCCAGTCCGCCGTGAGCGACCGAACGAAGCGGCCGACGCGACCGGCTTGGAGGAGAACAGCCATGTCAGAAAAACATCGGATCCTGGTGCTGGACGACGATCCGGAGGTGCGCGTCTGGCTGACGGGCGTGCTGGAAGAGGCCGGTTACGAGGTCTCGGCGGTCGACAGCGCCGCCCGGATGCAGCAGCAGCTCGCGGCCGCGCCGCACGCGCTCGTGATCCTCGACCTGAAGCTGCGCGGCGAGGACGGCCTGACGGTCGCGCGCGAGCTGCGGCGCCGTTCCGACGTGTCGATCATCATGATCAGCGGCCTGGGCGACGAGACGGATCGCATCCTCGGGCTCGAAACCGCGGCCGACGATTTCGTCACCAAGCCGTTCTCCGGGCGCGAACTGATCGCGCGTGTGCGCGCCCAGCTGCGGCGCACGATCGAACTGTCGATGCCGCGCCCCGCGTCGAACGGAGGCGGCCCGCGCTACTGCTTCGACGGCTGGACGATGGACCTGGCCGCGCGCACGCTGACGCACCATGGCGGCCCGTGCGCACTGACGCAGGGCGAATTCGAGCTGCTCGCGGCGATGGTGCAGCAGCCGTCGCGCGTCTGGTCGCGCGACCAGTTGCTCGAACATACGCGCGGCTTCGGCATCGACGTGTACGACCGCACGATCGACGTGCTGATCCTGCGCCTGCGCCGCAAGATCGAGCCGAACCCCGAGCAGCCGACCTATATCCGCACGCAGCGCGGCGTCGGCTATGTGTTCGCGGTACCCGTCGTGCGCGTGTGACGCGATGCGTACGACGTTCAGGCTGTTGCCGCCGTTGAGTGTGCGCGCGAAGCTCATCGCGACCTTCCTGCTGCTGTTCGGCATCACGCTCGCGGTCGTGGTGGTCGGCGTGCTCGGCATGCGGGCGAACCAGAACGCGCTCGACGAGTACGAGGCGAACGTGGTGCCGGAGATCGCCCGCGCGCTCGAACTGTCGGACAAGGTCGCGCAGCTTGCGGCGGTCGCGCCGAGCATGATGCTGACCGATTCGCCGGACTTGCTGCACAACGACACCGAGCTGCTGCGCGGCCTGCTCGGCGATATCCGGCGGCTGTCGCCGGGCTTCGGCAGGCAGCCGGGGCCCGCCGCGAAGGCCGGCGAGCAGCTCGCGGTGATCGACGATCTCGACGCGATCGATCAGGATCTCGCGCGGTTGCTGGTCGTGTCGGGCCGGCAGCGGCAGCTCAAGGAGGCGCTGAGCGACCTGCGGGTCGCGAACGACCGCATCGGCGAGCGCATCGCGCGCGACAAGAGCCGGATCGCGCAGCGCGCGCCGACGCTGCTCGAGATCTGGGCCCGCACGGCCGGCGCGCTGCAGGCGGCCAACGCGGCGGAGCTGGGCAGCGCGGAAAGCGACAACGAGGCGCTGTGGCTGCGCGTGCGCGAACGCGGCGAGGACCGCCTCGAGCCGGCGCTGGCCGAGGCGCTGCAGCATCTCGACGGCGGCGCGCTCAGCGTGTTCGCGGTGCGCCGCGAGTTCCTGTCGAGCGAGGCGCAGACGGGCTATCTCGTCACGCTCCTGCGCGGCCATTCGGATCACCTGAGCGGCAAGTCGGCGCGCTACGTCGAGCGGCTGCGGCAGATCGCCAGCGAGCGCAGCGACAAGGTGCGCAAGGTCGCGGTCTCCAGCCAGTCGGGCCTGCTGCTGCTGGCCGTCGCGGGCGTCGCGGTGGCGCTGCTCGGCGTCGCGTACGCGAGCCGCATCCTGCACAAGCTGCAGGCGATGACGCGCGTGATGGGGCGGCTCGCGAAAGGCATCACGTCGGACCGGATGCCGTCGACCCACCGGCCGGACGAGATCGGCGAGCTGGCGCGCGCGTTCGAGGTGTTCCGCACCAACCTGATCGAGAAGGAGCAGCTGACGCAGGGCCTCGAGTCGCAGCGCCGCCTGCAGGAATCGGTGCTCAACTCGATGAACGACGGGGTGTCCGTCCACGACACGCACGGCAGCCTGATCGCGTGGAATCCGACTTTCGCGACGCTGCTCGGCATCGATGCCGGCCTGCTGCACGCGGGCCTGCCGCTCGCCACGCTGCGGCAGGCGATGCACCGCCCCGCGCGCTGGCGCCAGGTGTCGCGCGAAACCGCGACCCGCACGTCGGACGGCGCGCGCATCGCCGTGTCGGCCGAGCTGCACCTGCACGACCGGCGGACCCTCGAATTCCACTGCCAGCCGCTTCCGGACGGCGGCTGGGTGGCGGTGTGCCGCGACCTGACGAGCCGGCGCGCGGTCGAGGCGGAGTTGCGCCAGGCGCAGAAGATGGACGTGCTCGGCCAACTGACGGGCGGCGTCGCGCACGATTTCAACAACTTCCTCGTCGCGATACTCGGCAACCTGGAGCTGCTGCTGCCGCGGCTCGACGGGCAGCAGGACGCGCAGACGATGGCCGAGCGCGCGCGCCGTGCGGCCGAGCGCGCGTCGCGGCTGACGCGGCGGCTGCTCGCGTTCGCGCGGCGCCAGCCGCTGCAGGCCGAACGCGTGTCGGTCAGGGCGATGCTCGCGGAGATGCTCGATCTGGTCGAGTACTCGGCGGGCCAGCGGGTCGCCGTCGTGCTGGAGCCGGCCGTCGACGCGATGTGGGTGAACGTCGACCGCGGCCAGCTCGAGAACGCGGTCCTCAACCTCGCGCTCAACAGCGCCGCCGCGATGCCGGAAGGCGGAACGCTGGCGCTGGCCGCGCGCCGCGCACCGGCGGCCGGCGGCGGCCCCGCGCCGGACGCGATCGTGCTGAGCGTCACCGACACGGGGTGCGGGATCGCGCCGGTGCTGCTCGACAAGGTGATCGAGCCGTTCTTCACGACCAAGGCGGCCGGCGAGGGGAGCGGGCTCGGGCTCAGCAGCGTCTACGGCTTCGTGCGCCAGAGCGGCGGCGACCTGCGCATCCACAGCGAGGTCGGCCGGGGCACGCGCGTCGAGCTGTGGCTGCCCGAGAGCGCGCCGCCGGAGCGGCGCGGCGCGCCGGTCGAGGCGGCGGCCGCGCAGGTTGCCGCGCCGGCCGGGGCCCGCGTGCTCGTGGTGGACGACGATCCCGAGGTGCGCGACACCGCGCTCAGCCAGTTCGCGGCGCTGGGCGCGCGGGCCGACGCGGTGGCGACCGGCGACGCGGCCTTGCGCTGGCTGGCCGAGCACGGCCCCGTCGCGCTCGTGCTGTCGGACATCTCGCTCGGTGCGGGCGGCAGCGGCATCGCGTTCGCGGCGCGGCTCGCCGAGCGCTGGCCGGCGCAGCGCGTCGCGCTCACGTCGGGCCTGCCGCCCGAGGTGCACCAGGCCCATCCGGACTGGCGCGCGGACCTGCCGTTCGTGCCGAAGCCGTTCGATCTGGCGGCGCTCGCCGCCCTGCTGGGCTGACCCGCGCCGGCGATTGTTTCGATTGTTAATGGCGCGGCGCGTTTCCGAAATCTTCGATTAACCGGACTGGGGTCTCATGACACCCACGGCACCCGGTGGCGCGCCCTCGACGGCGCGCCGCACGATGCGAACGATTCGAAAAAAACTGGAGACATCGAATGACGAAGCTCAAGGCAGGTTTGCTGACGATGGCGCTCGCGATGACGGCCGTCACGGCCGCCACGGCCGGCGCGGCGACGCTGCGGATCGCGTGCGGCGCGGCCGGCGTCGACCAGGACATTTGCCAGGTCTCGGCGAAGCGTTGGGCCGAAAAGACCGGCAACGAGGTCGAGTTCATCAGCATGCCGAACAACTCGAGCGAAACGCTGGCGCTCTATCAGCAGTTGCTCGGCGGCGGCTCGGACAAGATCGACGTGATGCAGATCGATACCGTCTGGCCGGGCATTCTCGCGAACCACCTGATCGACCTGAAGCCGTACAGCAAGGGGCTGGAGAGCCAGTCGTTCCCGAGTATCGTCGCGAACGATACGGTGAACGGCAAGCTGGTCGCGATGCCGTGGTTCATCGATACGGGGCTGCTCTACTACCGCAAGGACCTGCTCGACAAGTACCGCGCGAAGGTGCCCGCCACGTGGGAGGAACTCGACGCCACCGCGCGCAGGATCCAGTCGGGCGAGCGCGCCGCCGGCAACGAGAAGGTCTGGGGCTACGTGTGGCAGGGGCGCGCGTACGAAGGGCTCACCTGCGATGCGCTCGAGTGGGTCAGCAGCTACAACGGCGGCACGGTGGTCGACGACAAGGGCCGCGTGACGATCGACAACCCGGGCGCGATCAAGGCGCTCGAACAGTCGGCGAAATGGGTCGGCACGATCAGCCCGAAGGCCGTGCTGAACTACGGCGAGGAGGAGGCCCGCGGCGTGTTCCAGGCCGGCAATGCCGTGTTCATGCGCAACTGGCCGTACGCGTGGGCGATCGCGAATCGCACGGGCAGCCCGATCAAGGGCAAGGTCGGCATCGCGCCGCTGCCGAAGGGCGGCGCGGACGGCCGTCCGGCCACCGCGCTGGGCGGATGGCAGCTCGCGGTGTCGCGCTACTCGCCGAACCCGAAACTGGCCGCCGATCTCGTGATGTACCTGGCGAGTGCGGAAGTGCAGAAGATGCGCGCGATCCAGGGTTCGTACAACCCGACGATGCCGGCGCTCTACCGCGACAAGGACATCCTGCAGGCCAGCCCGTTCATGGCTGACCTGCTGCCCACGTTCAACACGGCGGTCGCACGGCCGTCGACCGTGACCGGCGCGAAGTACAACCAGGTCAGCAACCAGTTCTGGAACGCCGCCCACGACGTGCTCGCCGGCAGCGACACCGCGTCGGGTGCGCTGGCGCGGCTCGCCGCCACGCTGAACCGGCTCGCGCCGGGCGGCGTCTGGCACTGAGCGCCGCGGCGCGCGATTGACCGATCGAGCCGGCCCGCCCACGGCGCCGGCCTGACAGGAGACACCGGATGAGAACCGGAAGCATCGAATTGGGTAGTAGTCCTGCCTTTGAGGGGAAGCCTGCGCGGACCCGGGCCGGGATGGCCCGCGCGCGGCGGCGCCAGGCATGGCTGCTGGTGGCGCCCGCGCTGCTCGTGCTGGCCGCGATCGCCGGCTGGCCGCTGCTGCGCACCGCGTGGTTCAGCCTGACCGACGCGCAGCTGTCCGACCTGTCGCAGCACCGCTTCGTCGGCCTCGACAACTATCTCGGCGCGGCGGGCGTGCTGCGCGACGCGGCCTGGTGGCAGGCGGTCGGCAATACCGTGCTGTTCGCCGTCGTGTCGGTGGTGCTCGAGACGGCCTCGGGCCTTGGCGTCGCGCTGCTGCTCGACGTGCCGTCGCGGCTGCGGACGCTGCTGCGCGCGGCCGTGCTCGTGCCGTGGGCGATCCCGACCGTGGTGTCGGCAAAGATCTGGAGCTGGATGCTCAACGACCAGTTCGGGATCGTCAACGCGATGCTGATGTCGATCGGCGCGATCCGCGAGCCGCTCGCGTTCACCGCCGACGCGCACCTCGTATTTCCGACCATCGTGCTCGTCGACGTGTGGAAGACCACGCCGTTCATGGCGCTGCTGATGCTCGCCGCGCTGCAGACGGTGCCGCGCGATTGCTACGAGGCCGCACGGGTCGACGGCGTGCCGCGCTGGCGCGTGTTCCGTTCGGTGACGCTGCCGCTGATCCTGCCCGGCGTGCTGGTCGCGATGATCTTCCGGTCGCTCGACGCGTTGCGCGTGTTCGACCTGATCTACGTGATGACGTCGAACAGCCGGATCACGAAAAGCATGTCGGTCTATGTGCGCGAGCAACTGATCGATTTCCAGCAGGTCGGGTACGGATCGGCGTCGGCGATGCTGCTGTTCGCGACGATCGTGCTGTTCACCATCGGCTACATGGCGGTGAGCCGCCGCCGGCTGCAGGAGGCGTGACATGAAGAAGCATCCGCTCGACGTCGCGGTGTACTGGCTGCTGTCGGCACTCGTGCTGGTCATCTCGCTGTTCCCGTTCGTCTACATGATCGGCACGTCGGTCAAGCACGGCGACGCGCTGTTCGATACGTCGCTGTTCCCGGCGAGCCCGTCATTCGACAACTATCGCCAGCTGTTCCGCGACCAGCCGTTCGGCGCGTACCTGCTGAACTCGGCGCTCGTCGCGGGCGGCGCGGTCGCGCTGTCGCTCGCCGTGTCGGTGCTCGCCGCGTATGCGCTCGGCCGCGTGTCGTTCCACGGGCGCGGGGTGCTGATGATGTGCATTCTCGGCGTGTCGATGTTTCCACAGGTCGCGATCCTGTCGGGCCTGTTCGAACTGGTTCGCGCGCTCGGCCTGTACGACCACCTCGGCGCGCTCGTGCTGTCCGACCTGATCTTCACGCTGCCGTTCACGATCTGGATTCTCGTCACGTTCATGCGCGAACTGCCGCGCGAACTGGAGGAGGCGGCGCTCGTCGACGGCGTCGGCGTGTTCACGCTGATCTTCCGGATCTTCCTGCCGCTGCTGCGGCCGGCGCTGGCCGCGACGTCGCTGCTCGCGTTCGTGTCGGCCTGGAACGAGTTCCTGTTCGCACTGACCTTCATGATCTCGTCGAGCCAGCGCACGGTGCCGGTCGCGATCACGATGATCTCGGGCGCGAGCAGCTACGAGCTGCCGTGGGGAACCATCATGGCCGCGTCGGTCATCGTCACCGTGCCGCTCGTGCTGCTGGTGCTGGTGTTCCAGCGGCAAATCGTCTCCGGCCTCACCGCCGGCGCGGTCAAGGGTTGACGCGCATCGGCCCGCACAGGATCAAGAGGGAAAACATGAGTCAGATCAAGTTGAGCGGTCTCCACAAGCGGTTCGGCGCGACGCCCATTCTCAGCGACGTGAATCTCACGGTCGAGCCGGGCGAGTTCTGCGTATTCATCGGCCCGTCGGGCTGCGGCAAGTCGACGTTGCTGCGGATCGTCGCCGGCCTCGAGGAGCCGTGCGAGGGCGACGTGTGGATCGACGGCCGCTGCGTCAACGCGCTGGCGCCCGCGCAGCGCGACATCGCGATGGTGTTCCAGAGCTATGCGCTCTATCCGCACATGTCCGTCTACGAAAACATGGCGTTCGGCCTGCGGCATCTGCGCCTGCCGAAGGACGAGATCGACCGGCGGGGGCGGGTCGCGTCCGAGTCGCTGCGGCTCGGCGAGCTGCTCGAACGCAAGCCCGGCGCGCTGTCCGGCGGCCAGCGGCAGCGCGTCGCGATCGGCCGCGCGATCGTCCGCAAGCCGAAAGTGTTCCTGTTCGACGAGCCGCTGTCGAACCTCGACGCGGCGCTGCGCGTGAAGACGCGCGTCGAGATCGCGAAGCTGCACCGCAGCCTCGACAGCACCAGCATGATCTACGTGACGCACGACCAGGTCGAGGCGATGACGCTTGCCGACAAGATCGTGCTGCTGCGGCCGCTCGAAGGGCGCAGCGGGCTGGCGAGCATCGCGCAGATCGGCACGCCGCTCGACCTGTATCACCGCCCGGCGAGCCAGTTCGTCGCCGGCTTCATCGGTTCGCCGGCGATGAACTTCCTGCCGGCCGTCGTCGCCGCGCCCGGCGCCGACACGGTTCGCACGCTCGCGGGCGACTGCCCGCTCAGCGCCGACGTGTCCGGGGACGGCCTCGAGACGGGCGCGGGCGTGACGCTCGGCATCCGCCCCGAGCACGTGCGGGTCGGCGCCGGCGCGGTGACGGGCCAGGTCGCGCACGCCGAGCAGATGGGCGAACACACGTATCTGTATCTCGACACGCCGCTGTGCGCGCAGCCGATCGTCGCGAAGACGGAGGCCGGCGGCGTGGGGATCGGCGAGCGCCTGCGGTTCGATCTGCCGGCAGGCGCACTGCATCTGTTTCATCCGGACGGGCGCGCGGCGGTACGCAGGCCGCGCGAACCCGCCGCGCCGGCGCTCGTCGCCGTCTGAACGGCGCGCGTCGCCCGGCCGGTCCGGTTTCTGGTTTCAGGCGGCCACGGCGCATGGCCGCTGTCGAATGGGCGCCAAATCATCGATAAAGGATAGTCATGCAAAATAAAAAACTTTCAGTGATCGTGTGGAACGAGTTCGAGCACGAACGGGAAAACGCCGGCGTGCGCGCGATCTACCCCGACGGCCTGCACCAGGTGATCGCCGCCGCGCTCGCCGAGACGCCGCCGCTCGCCCATGGCGCGTTGCCGCTCGAGATCGGCACCGCGACGCTCGACCAGCCCGAGCACGGCCTCGACGAAGCGCGGCTCGCCGCGTGCGACGTGCTGATCTGGTGGGGGCACAAGGCGCACGCGAAAGTCTCCGACGAGATCGTCGAGCGCGTGCAGCGCCGCGTGCTGGAGGGGATGGGCCTGATCGTGCTGCACTCCGGGCACTTCTCGAAGATCTTCCGCCGCCTGCTCGGCACGAACTGCTCGCTGAAGTGGCGCGAAGCGGCCGAGAGGGAGCGGCTGTGGGTCGTCGAGCCGTCCCATCCGATCGCGGCCGGGCTCGGCGAGTATTTCGAGCTGCCGAACGAGGAGATGTACGGCGAGCGCTTCGACATCCCGCAACCCGACAGCACCGTGTTCATTTCGTGGTTCGAGGGCGGCGAGGTGTTCCGCTCGGGCTGCTGCTGGGAGCGCGGCCACGGCCGGATTTTCTATTTCCGTCCCGGCCACGAAGCGTACCCGACCTATCACGACCGCAACGTGCAGCGCGTGATCGCGAACGCGGTGCAATGGGCCGCGCCGCGCGTGAACCTCGTCGACCGGTGCCCGGAATCGGCGCCGCTGGAAGTGCTCAGCGAGAAGGACGGCCAGTTCGCGCACGTGGGCATCCGGCAAACCCGGGGAGACCTCGCATGAACGACGACTACAAGGTCGAGCTGCCGGAAGCGGCGGCCATCGCACGCGGCCGGCGCCTGCGCGTCGGCGTGATCGGGCTCGGGATCGGCCGCAAGCATGTCGAAGGCTGGCGCGAGCATCCGGACGTCGACGTGGTCGCGCTCGCCGACCCCGACGCGAAGCGTCTCGCGAAGGTCGGCGATGCGTTCGGCATCGATGCGCGCTACGCGTCGGCCGCCGACATGTTCGTGGCGCAGAAGCTCGACGTCGTCAGCGTGTGCACGCCGAACAAGTTCCATCGCGAACTGACGCTCGCCGCGTTCGAGGCCGGCTGCCACGTGCTGTGCGAGAAGCCGATGGCGATGAACGCCGACGAGGGGCGCGAGATGCTGGCCGCCGCGCGGCGCGCCGACCGGCGGCTGATGATCAATTTCTCGTACCGCTTCAGCGCGCAGTCGCGCGCACTGAAGGCGCAGGTCGAGAGCGGGCTGTTCGGCGATTTCTATTTCGGCCGCACGGTCTGGCATCGCCGGCGCGGGATGCCCGGCTTCGGCGGCTGGTTCGGCACGAAGGCGCTGGCGGGCGGCGGGCCGCTGATCGATCTCGGCGTGCACCGCCTCGATCTCGCGCTGTGGCTGATGGGCTATCCGAAGCCCGTGTGGGTGATGGGCAGCACCTACGATCCGATCGCCCGCGAGCTGGCCGCGCGTGCGGGCAAGACGTTCGACGTCGAGGATCTCGCGGCCGCGCTGATCCGCTTCGACAACGGCGCGACGCTCGCGCTCGAGGCGTCGTGGGCGACCAACATCCAGGAAGCCGAACTGATGGAAACCCGCCTCCTCGGCACGCGCGCGGGGCTGCTGCAGAAGAACCTGAACGAGGGCTACACGTTCGACGCGCACGTGTTCATCGAGCAGAACGGCGCGCAGTTCGACATGCGCCTGAATCCGCCCGCGGAAGGCGCGCACTCGGCGATGTACGACTACGCGGAAGCGATTCTGTGCGATGTCGCGCATCCGGCGCCGGGCGAGGAGGGGCTGATCGTGATGGAGATCCTCGACGCGATCTATGCGAGCGCGGCAGCGGGCGAGCCGATCCGCATCGATGCGCCGGCGGCGGCCGCCGCGCCGCCGGTGCTCGATCTCGACGTCGCGGGCTGACGCCGCACGGGGCTGGCGCGCGACTCGTCCACCGCGCCGGCCCGTCGGTTTCGTGACGGACGACGCAGCACACCTACCGATTCGAAGACGCCGCGCATCGCACGCGGCGCACCGACAACGTTTGGAGACACGTTCATGATCGACGAAGCAGGCTGCGCCGTGCGCGGCCCCGCACGCATGCCGTTCAGGCTCACGCGGCTCGGCGCCGCGCTCTCGCTGGCCGTCGCGTCGGCCGCGCTGCATGCGGCGCCCGACCCGGCCACGACCGTCGCCGCGGACAGCGCGCCGGGCGGCCTCGCGCAGGCCACCGGCGTGGTGCCGGCGGACACGAGCCCCGCCAACGTGGTGACGCCGACGCCGTCGTCGGCGTGGAACCAGCTGACGCCGTGGACGCAGTTCCATGGCTATCTGCGGGCCGGCGTGGGCACGAGCGACGGCCATTCGCAGGCCTGCTTCCAGTTGCCGGGCGCGCCGAGCAAATACCGGCTCGGCAACGAGTGCCAGGTCTACAGCGAGCTGGAGATCGACCAGACGCTGTACCGCTTCTCGAACGGCATGCAACTGTCGGCGGTGGGCATGGCGAGCCTCGTCAACGATCTCGACCGCACACCGACCTTCGACGGCGATCATGGAAAGATCCGCCTGCCGCAGTCGTACGTGCAGCTCACGAATTTCCCGGGGCTCGACGACATGCGGATCTGGTTCGGGCGCATCTACTACCGGCGCAACGACGTTCACATGAACGACTTCTATTACTGGAACCCGAGCGGCCTCGGCGCGGGGATCGAGAACGTGCCGATCGGCGGCGGCCTGAAACTCAGCTATGCGCTGTTCCGCGAGGATTACATCGACCAGCCGAACTACGCGACGCGCCACGACCTGCAACTGTCCGGCGTGCATCCGAACCCCGGCGGCGAACTGCAGTTCGGGCTGTCGTACATTCCGGCGCGCGCGCCGGTGCTGAATTCGAGCGGCGTGCTGCAGGACGCGCACGGCGGCTGGTCGTTCACGGTCCAGCACGTGCAGACCAACCTGCTCGGCGGCAAGAACAAGCTCGCGCTCCAGTACGGCGTCGGCCCGGGCACCGGCCTCAGCTATACGGGGACGCTGACGAACGACAACCGCTACAAGAGCCTGCGCGTGCTCGACGCATTCGACTGGCAGGCGACGCGGGATTTCAGCGGCCAGGTGGTCGGCATCTACGAGCGCGACATCGCGCCGTCGGGCGGCTCGCAGACGTGGGTGTCGATGGGCGTGCGGCCGGTGTATGCGTTCACGCAGCACATCAAGCTGCAGGGCGATCTCGGGCACGACCGCGTGACGCCGTCCGGCGGCCCGACCCGCACGCTGCTGAAGGCGAGCGTCGCGCTGACGCTGGCGATGGACCGCTCGTTCTGGTCGCGGCCCGAATTCCGCGTGTTCTATACGTATGCGCACTGGAACCAGGCGGCGCAGGATGCGGCGACGCCCGGCGATCCGTTGTCGACGACGGGCATTTTCGGCACCTCGCGCTCGGGCTCGACGGTCGGCGCGCAAGTCGAATGGTGGTGGTGACGCGATGACGGAACGCTGTACGACGATATCGCTCGGGGCCGAAGGCGCGCCGTTCTCGCGCATCGTGTTCGGGATGTGGCGGATCGCGGACTGGGCGCTGTCGGTCCGCGAACGCCGGGCGCTGATCGAAGCGGCGCTGGAACTCGGCGTGACGAGTTTCGACCATGCCGACATCTACGGCGACTACGCGGCCGAGGGCCTGTTCGGCGACGTGCTGGCCGAGGCGCCCCATCTGCGCGAACGGATGCAGATCGTCACGAAGTGCGGGATCCGGCTCGTGTCCGCGCGCCGGCCCGCGCACGGCATCAAGCACTACGACACGCGGGCCGCGCACGTTGTCGCGTCGGTCGACGCGTCGCTGCGCGCGTTGCACACCGACCGGATCGACCTGCTGCTGCTGCATCGCCCGGATCCGCTGATGGATGCCGACGAAGTCGCCGCGACCCTGGCGTCGCTGCGCCGCGACGGAAAGGTGCGGGCGTTCGGCGTGTCGAATTTCACGCCGGCGCAGGCCGCGTTGCTGCAGGAGCGCATGGCGGCGCAGGGGATGTCGCTCGCGACGAACCAGGTCGAATGCTCGCTGCTGCACCTCGCGCCGCTCGACGACGGCACGTTCGACCAGGCGCAGCAGTGGCGCTGCCCGCCGATGCTGTGGTCGCCGCTCGCGGGCGGCCGGCTGCTGACGGAGGCGGCGCCCGCCGCGACGCGCGTCCGCGCGACGGCGGTGCGGATCGGCGACGCGCTCGGCGTGTCCGCGACGACGGTGCTGTTCGCGTGGCTGCTCGCGCTGCCGTGCCGGCCGCTGCCGATCGTCGGCTCGGGCCGGATCGCGGCGCTGCGCGAAGCGGTCGCGGCCACGCGCGTCACGCTCGAGCGGGAGCACTGGTTCGCGCTGCTGGATGCGGCGCGTGGCGTGGAGGTGCCATGACGCGCGCGATCGACACACGAGGACGGATCGGGAGACACGATGAGTGAAGCGACCCTGAACGCGCCGCCGGCCGCGCGTGGCGGCATGCGCGACGGCGAGCCGCGCCTCCTGGCGGACATCGGCGGCACGCATGCGCGCTTCGCGCTGGAGACCGCGTCCGGCGGGATCGGCGACGTGCGCGTCTATCGATGCCGCGACCATGCCCGCGTGGACGACGCGGTGCGCGCTTTCCTGCGCGACATGGGCGGCGCGCGGGTGCGGCACGCGGCGATCGCGATCGCCAATCCCGTGGACGGCGACAGCGTCGCGATGACGAATCATGACTGGCGCTTCTCGATCGACGCGACGCGCCGCGTGCTCGGCCTCGACACGCTGCAGGTCTGCAACGACTTCACGGCGCTGGCGATGGCCGTGCCGCACCTGTCCGCCGGACAACGGCGGCAGGTCGGCGGCGGGCGTGCGACGCCCACCGGGACGATCGGCGTGCTGGGCGCCGGCACGGGGCTGGGCGTCTCGGCGCTGGTGCGCGCGGGCGACGCGTGGGTGCCGGTGTCCGGCGAGGGCGGACACGTGTCGTTCGCGCCCGCCGACGCACGCGAGGCCGATGTGCTGCGCCATGCGCGAATGCGCTGGCCGCACGTGTCGTTCGAGCGGCTGGTGTCGGGGCCCGGCATTGCGGTGATTCACGCGGCGCTCGCCGCGCGCGACGGCCGCGACGCACCGGAGGCCGAGGCGCCGGATACGGCCGCCATCGTCGCCCGGGCGCTCGCGGGCGATGCACGCTGCGCGGCGACGCTGGAATGCTTCTGCGGCATGCTCGGCACGTTCGCGGGCAATCTGGCGCTGACCCTCGGCGCGACCGGCGGCATCCATATCGGCGGAGGTGTCGTGCCGCGCCTCGGCGCATGGTTCGATACGTCGCCGTTTCGTGCCCGCTTCGAGGCAAAGGGCCGCTTTGCCGAATACGTCGCGAGGATTCCGACCTTCGTGATCACCGCTCCGCATCCGGCTTTCGTCGGCGTGTCCCGCGTGCTCGCCCGCGCGTTGGGCGAGGCGGGTTAGGGCCTGTTTGAGGTTACGCTTCGGAGATGGAAATCTCCGAAGCCCGATTCAAATGGATCGAACATTGCCTGCTGCGGCAGCGAGGCAATGTGAGCCTGTCGAACCTGCAAGTGCTCAACGCGATCCGCCCTGTTGCCGAACACGGATGTAAATGGCGCGGCTTGCCGCCCGTTTCGGCCGCTGGCACACGATCTATACGTGGCGAACCGCTGGTTGCGCAACGGCCTACAGGACCGAGTGTTGACCGAATTGCAGCGTGCGCAGATCATTCTCGTTCGGATTGAAGTGGTATCGCTGGATAGCGTGATCGTGAAGGTTCATCCTGACGGCCCCGATGGGTTAAAAAATAGACCCCAAGCCATCGGCAAGTCTCGCGGAGGATGGACAACCCAGATTCATATGATTGCCGCGGACGCTCGAACAGCCATAGCGTTCAGACTGTCGCCCGGCCAAGCCGGTGATGTGCCGCACGGACGTGCATTACTCGAACGCCTTGGGCTACCGAATCGGTCGCTGCACCTGTTGATGAAGGCGTACGAAGGCAACGAAACCCGACAACTCGCGCTCGATCTCGGTTTCGTCCCGGTCGTTCCTCCGTTGGGTACGCGCGTCGACCCTTGGTAGTACGACCGGGAAAGGTACAAGCATCGCGACGAAGTCGAGCGGTTGCTCCGTCGATTGAAGGGCTTTCGTCGCATCTTTTCGCGCTTCGACAAACTCGATTGGATGTTCATTGCCTTTATCGACGTCGCCTTGATCGTCGAAGCCCTTCGTTAGGGTGAACAGACCTCAGGATAAAGCCGAGGCGAAGTGATGAAACGCAGGTGGTGCAGAAGGTGATGAGTCTGATGAACCAATTTGTTGATTATCGATAAATATTTTAATCATCTAATTTTAATTGGCGATCGTTGAGTATCAAGGATCGAAAAATCAGACTCGTCTGATAGACCTAATCAAGTCTTGTGGTGTAGTTTTTTCGTATATCTTATTGAATCAATCCGGATCGAAAAAACCGTGCTAATACATTGGGTGCCAGATGATAAGTCAGCTTGAGGCACTGTGCTTGCCGAGACGAGGAATTCATGTCTTTACCCACGCAGTCCCGTGTCGTGTCGAATCCACACGTGTAATCGAATTCCCTATTCACGAAACGGAGCTGGATATGAAGAATGCGCAAGGCCGAAACATGGTGCGTTTGGGTGATGTTGCCGACCACGGCGGTCGTGTGATCGAAGCGACCGACGAGCCGACCCACATGGGGATCGGTGTAGCGCTGTATGGTCATCTGGTGTTTTGCCCTGAATGCGGTGGATCGTTTCCGCTTCTGGCAACCGGACCGCGTAGCCATCGCGGTCGACTCGTCGGCTATATCGACGGCAAGACGGGTTGCGGGGCCACCGTGATTGGTTCTTGATCGAGGGAGAAGCGGGATCATGGTGACGTTCACGCAAGCACGCACGCTGTCCATTTCCGGCGCTGCACTTCCGACCTATTCGACGGATGGTCTGCCAGTGTTTGCTCCGGTGCGGCTGCAGGGCAGCGAGGCGATTGGCCGCCTCGAGGCCTGCCGCTATCTCGTCACGCTGCGCACCGACGACGCGTTCGCGTTTTCTCCGAGCGTGACTGCCAACCTTGACCTGGACAAGCTCGTGGGTACCGAGGTGACAGTGTCGATCCAGTTGGAAGGCAACGGGCAATTCATTCCCGGCCTCGCCGGTGATGTCGGTCTTGGCAACATCGGTGCGGGCGCACGCGAGATCACGGGACTCGTCACTGCGGCGCGCGTGACCGGCGAGGACCGGCACTCGATCCTGTACGAACTCGAACTGCGTCCGTGGCTCTACCGCGCGACGCTCGCGCAGGACAGCCGGATCTTCCAGGACATGAGCGTGGTGGAGATCACCGACGCCGTGCTTGCTAAGTATCCGTACCCGGTCGACAAGCGGCTGGCTGGCGCGTTTCGCGGCATCTATCCGAAGCGCGACCTGCAGCGTCAGGCGTTCGAGACCGACTGGGCATTCCTGCAGCGGCTGTGGGAGGAATGGGGCATCTGGTGGTGGATCGAGCACGACAGGGGCCATCAGCGCCTGGTGTTGTGCGACACGATAGGCGGCCACCACCCGCACGGAGCAGCGTACGAGACGGTGCGCTATCTGTCGCCGGACGGCAAGCGCATCGACGAGGAACACATCCACGCGCTGTCGGTCACGAGCCGGCTGACTTCGGGCAGCGTGACCGTGGTGGACTACGACTACACGCGCCCGCGCGCGAACCTGACGGTCACTGAGGAGAATCCCCGCCAGACGGCAAGCGCGGACGGCGCGGTCTACGACTGGGGCGACTACAGCCAGCCGCTGGCGGGCGCGCAAGGCGCGGCAGGTCAGCCGAACGACACCGGGCAGGAATCGCGGCATCTGGCGCGCGTGCAACTGGAGGCACGACGTTGCGCCGGATTGCGTGCCCACGGCAAGGGCAATTTGCGCGGCCTGACGGTGGGCCGCACCTTTGCGCTGACAGGCTACCCGCAGCAGGCGGCAAACCGTGAATACGTGGTGTTGTCGGCGACTCTCGACATCGAGGAGGTGGGCGACCGCACGGGCGCCAGCTCGACGTATCGTTGCGAAGCACAGTTCGAGTTGCTGCCGGCGAATGAGCCGTTCCGGCTCGAACGCAGTGTGCGCAAGCCGGTGATGAGCGGCCCGGAGAAGGCGATTGTGGTGGGGCCGGCCGACGCGGAAATCTGGACCGACGTTTATGGCCGCGTGAAGGTCCAGTTTGGCTGGGACCGGCAGGGCAAGCTCGACGAGCATGCGGGGATCTGGCTGCGGGTGGTGTCGCCATGGCAGGGCATGGACATGGGGGCGACGTTTCTGCCACGTATTGGTCATGAAGTAGCCGTGATGCATTATTCCGGCGACCCGGACCTGCCGGTGATCATGGGCAGCCCGGTGAACGCGCTCCGCCAGCCGACGCTGGACCTGCCGGCGACCCAGGCGGTGGCGGTGCTGCGCGGCCGCGAGTTCCAGGGCACGGCGTCGGGCCATGTCGCGATCGACGATACGCAAGGGGAGATTCAGACGCAGATTTCCAGCGACGCGGGCAACTCGACACTCTCGCTCGGAAATATCCGGCGCATCGTGCGGAAGAAAGGGCGGGCGGACGCGCGCGGCAAGGGCTTCGATCTGCGCACCGACAACTGGGGTGTCGTGCGCGCGCTAATGGGACTATTCATCTCGACGGATGGGCAGACGGGCGGGGCGGGCCATGCGAAGGATGCCAAGGAAGCGGTCGGCCGGTTGGCACGGGCGCGCGAACTTCAAGAAAGTTTGGCGGGCCTTGCGCAGAAACATGGCGCGCAGCAGTACGACATGGAGCAGAGCGATGTCGCGAAGGCGATCAAGGCGCGCAATGACGCAATTCGAGGTGGTGTGTCGACTCGCGAGAATGAATTCCCGGAACTTACGGTACCGGACATCGTGCTGGCGAGCGCAGCCGGAACCAGTCTCACCGCCGAGCGTAGTGTGCACGTGGCGAGCGACGAAGACATCGCGTTCACCAGCGGCAGGCATGTCGGTCTCGCGGTCGGGCATTCGTTGTTTGCGAGCGTGGTGAACGGGGTCTCGCTGTTCGTGCATAAGGCGGGCATGAAACTGATCGCGGCTTCGGGGCGGGTGCGTATCGAGGCGCAGGCCGACGGTATCGACGTGAAGGCGAAGCAGGTGGTCAAGATAATAAGCACTGCAGATAGTATCCATCTTCACGCGGCCAAGGAAATCGTGCTGCATGCCGGTAGTACGGAAATGCGCATCAGTGCAGGCGGTTACGTTGTACGCACGGCGGGCGAGCATACGATTCACGCGGGTAGTCACCGGACCGAAGGCCCGGAAGCAGCGGCAAGACAATTTCCGGGAATGCCCGGCGCGGACTACGAACAGCATTATGTGCTCCACGACGAAGCAGGAAAGGCGATGCCTGACGTGCCTTATCGACTGACCCGGCCAGACGGTAGCGTAGTAGAGGGGCGCAGCGATATGCAGGGACGGACCGTGAGCACTTACTCCGAAGCGGTTGTGGCGCTACATTGCGAGGCTGATCCCGAGGGCGATGCACAAATTGTGAATGCTCGGTACTGGGATGAAGAGTCGGAATACGCACTGGATTTCGCAAAGCCGAGGAAGGGGGATTCCCGGTAATGACCCAAAAACCAGGAAAGAGTGCGCCACGTGTCCCGAAAGCAGGCAAGAGCAGCCGGACAACCCAACCGGAAAATGCCGGAACAGTGTTGCCTGTCGAGAACCCGATGGATCTTTGGTATCTATGCCAGAAAGCAGGCTTTGCTGAAAAATTTCCGATGATCGATTCGGAAGGCCGGGCCCTAAAGCAGCGACAGGTAACACGCTGGGTGCACTACGACTGCAAGTTGAGTGGCTGGCAGTGGCCGTACTGGGGAGAGGTGGGATTCAATATGCTCCCCGATAGCGGGCGGCCACCCGAAGCAATCATGAGTCGACGCGAGCCATCTCGACCGTCAACGATGCCACTGTCACGTTATGAGATCGTGCGCCGCCGCGTCGCATTTCAAGCGGGTATCGACTCAGGAGCGTTACCGTGGGTACAGATAGGGTTGGAGGAGCCACTGGTAACAACTGAGTACCTTGAAAACAACTTGTCGCCCGATGAGGTACGCGAGGCATACAAGCTGGTACAAACGGCTGGTCCAGGATGGGACTGGGTGTCTGGCCGGCCCAAAATACCTGGTCTGCTGAGAATCCCGGACGTGATTCGTGTGCGCGATTTCCGAGGGCGTACCGGAGTAGATCGTTTCGCTGCCGATAACATTGAATTCCTGGTCGAAATCAAGTTCGAAGGTGACCGGTTGACACCCGATCAAGTTGAGGATTACAGAAAGATCGTCAACCACGATCGAATCAAGTTTCGCGAATTGCAAACGAAGGCGTGTAAGGCGTCCCGCCGCAGACGTCGAGAATGGTTGGAAAAGGCGCGAAACTCGGAACCGGTTTATCGAACAGTCGCCGGGCGAGTGACTTCACCGGAACGCCTCAAGGAACTGTCCAATCAACTTCCGCAGGCTGCATTGCTGCTGGAGGATCTTGAGGCTGAGCATCGCTCGGTACGTCGATTGTTCGAAGTGGCTCGGCCAGTCGATGGTCAGCGCGAGATGGCGGAGTTGCGGGCGTGGGATCCTGCTAAAGCGCAGAGAGAGGAGCAAGCGCGTCAACGAGTGCGACAGCAACTGACGCTGGTCCTAGGTGCTCCATTGGCTGCTGCGGCTGCCGGGACGGCCGCGGTCGGGATCGGCACACTTGCAGAGGCTGGAGCAGTATTGGGGGAAAGCGTTCAATTGGTTGGGCGAGGTGCAGAGACTTTGGCGCGTTTCCCGGTTGGGCGAGTGGCTGTCACGGGTGCGGCAGCGAACGCAGCGATTTTCGAAGCAGCGGCAAAAACGTCAGACTCTCCATCAGGCACTAATCAAGACGGGGCGACCCAGCGAACCATGAAGATGTTCGAGGTGCTGAATCGGGGGCTGTCATTGCGAGTGCTGTATCAATCAGATTGAGCGGGGAACGCATGGATTTCTTTGAGCAATGGGACGAAGCGAAATGGCACTTCACTTACAGCGACGAGGACGAGCCGGACAAGACGGTATTGCAGGGTGGATTGGTGATCGTGCTGCACATGCTGAAGTCGTACCTGAAAGGAAATCGGGACGCGTTGGCGAGTGCGATGTATCGAATAAATGAGGTATTTGGAACTCAGTTCCACTGGGGCTATTGGGAACATCCAAATCGGGAGGTGGCGTACACGCGTGAACGATTTGCGGAATCTGCGGAGTGGGTGCGTACACGACCGGTTACGCATCCGGCATATTTCACGTGGTCGTCGGGTCCGGGCTATGATTTTGTGGGCGACTACGGTATCGACGCGTTTTCTCAAATGAGCCTGAAGGAAGAAGAGTGGAAAACAGTTTCGTATCTCCGTGTGTACCTTCCCGTCGAAATATTACGCGGTGAAGGACGGCAGGGTTTCGACGCGCTGGTAAAAGATCTCTCCTCGCGACTTCCGGTGTCGCATGGCTATGCCGGATTAGGATTTCAGCAGTGCAATGAGTATTCGCGCTACGAGAATCTGGAACTGGAGTTGGCCGAACAATTCCTGGGGTTCGATGTTGCTGATCCGAATGGCCATCCGGAACTGCGCGACGGTATCAAGAGTGTGAACTGGTACACGATCCTTAACTCGAGCTGGCTTGAAAAACTGGGTGGTCGCGACGCGCTTGCGCGTGCGGTACAGGACGAGGCACCGAATGGGCTGTCACTCTTGGAGTACGTGAATGGGGTGATCGTAAAGGCTGGCGATTGGCCATCGTTGGGATGGATTGAGCATGATCCCCAGCCGGCCGCGTATGTGGCCGCGAACCGCGTACTGAAGCCAGTGCGGGTTCCCGAACTGCGCTGCTTGCATATGGGATCTATCGTGGGTGAAGTTCGGTTCGACAACGTGTCGACAGATCAATGGTTGCGACGATTCGATGCGCCAGGAATCTGGCCGCCGAGCGTGAATGGTGGGGTCCTGATTCAGCCTACTCCAGATGTCGAGAACGTAGTTGATATTGAATCGTACGCACCCAAGCCGCAGCCACCGAGCGGAAGAACGTTGCGAGCATATCCGGGGCAGCCGTGCCCGCAGTCGGGAGAGTGGTTCAGTCCGCTTGTGAAAGGTGCTGCGGTGAGGGTGAATCAGGGCGAGTTGATGCCTGGCCCCGAAACGACGAAGCAGGGCGCGGTGACGTGGTACCTGCGGTTGCCGGAATCGGATTGATGGCCGACAACTTTGTGCGACGGGTTGAGCAGAAGGCCGATGAATGTGGCTGAGCGAGGACAAATCGACAAACGCACGACTCGGCACCTGCTGAGCCCGCGCAAACGCAAATGTATCGAGCCGTGCTTCGGCTGGGGCAAGACGATAGGTCCGTTGCGACAGGTCATGGTTCGTGGTCTCGAGAAAGTGGACCCACTGCTGACCCTGACGATGGCAGCCTACAACCTGACGCGACTGCGATCGCTGGCCGCGGTTGCGCCCGCAAAGCGCCTGAGATACCCGCGTGGGCACCGGGAAGCCCACGACCTTGATCCATTTGCATGGAAATCGGTCGAATGAGCCCAACCCGAACGATTAGCGGCGATCACCGCAAACGGCCAAAGGGAAAATACGTCCGGCCCGACAGTAATTCAACGACCTGCTAAGGCGTGTTGTGCGTAGTAGCTCAATCGAAAATGTTCTTGCAGAGCTTCTGCGGATGCCGACAAAGGCGCGAACCTGCGCCATTGCACGCAACGCATGCGTGACGCGGCAGCGTCGCGGGCATCCGTCTTGCACGTTTGTAGCCCGATCGTCTGCAGCGTGTCGGCAAGCTGTCGGCAGGTTGAAAGCGGACGGGCCGCGTGCGATGCACTCCTATGGAATACGCCGACTGGAAGTCGTCCCGGAACTCATTTATTTTTAGAGCAGTGTCGCCGATGCGTCGTGCGTTCCGGAGGAATCGTGGCTGCATTCCAGAAAGTGTGGCAGTTGCTGGTCGGCAAACCGCTGGACCCGCTCGATCCGCGCACGCGGCATGCGATCGCCGTGACGCCGCTGCTGGCCTGGGTCGGGCTGGGCGCCGACGGGCTGTCGTCGTCGTGCTACGGCCCGGAGGAGGCGTTCCTCGCGCTCGGCCAGCACCACGCGCTCGCGCTGTTTCTCGCGCTGGCGACGGCGGCGACCGTGTTCATCATCGCGCTCGGCTACAACCAGGTGATCGAGCTGTTCCCGACGGGCGGCGGCGGCTACCGCGTCGCGACGTCGCTGCTCGGGTCGAAGCCCGGGCTCGTGTCGGGCGCGGCGCTGCTGGTCGACTACGTGCTGACCGTCGCGACGTCGCTCGCGAGCGGCGTCGACGCGTTCTTCAGCCTGCTGCCGGTCAGCGCGCAAGCCTTCAAGCTCACCACCGAGATCGTGCTGATCCTGATGATGACGGGGCTCAACTTCCGCGGGATGCGCGAATCGATCATGGTGCTGCTGCCGATCTTCATCGGCTTCGTGATCCTGCACTTCGGGCTGATCGTGTACGGCGTCGCCGTGCACGGCAGCAACCTCGCGATGGTCGTGCCCGACGCCGTGCACGAGGCGCACGGGATGTCGCAGTCGCTCGGCCTGTTCGTGCTGCTCGCGCTGCTGATGCGTGCGTTCTCGCTTGGCGGCGGTACCTACACGGGCCTCGAGGCCGTGTCGAACAACGTGAACATGCTCGCCGATCCGCGCGTGCCGAACGGCAAGGTGACGATGTGGTACATGTCGACGTCGCTCGCGTTCACGGCCGGCGGCATCATCCTGCTGTACATGCTGTGGCATGCGAAGCCCGTCGACGGCGAGACGCTCAACGCGGTCGTGTTCGGCAGCGTGATCGACCATCTCGGGCTCGGCTCGGCCTTCGCGCGCCATGCGTTGCTCGCGGCCGTGCTCGCGTTCGAGGCCGGGCTGCTGCTGGTCGGCGCGCAGACGGGCTTCCTCGACGGCCCGGCCGTGCTGTCGAACATGGCGTCGGATTCGTGGGTGCCGCGCCATTTCCGCGACCTGTCGGGCCGCCTCGTGCGGCAGAACGGCATCATCGTCGTCGGCCTGTCGAGCCTGCTGATCCTCTTGTGGACGCACGGCAACGTCGACGTGCTCGTCGTGCTGTACAGCATCAACGTGTTCCTCACGTTCAGCATGTCGCTGCTCGGGCTGTGCACGTACTGGTGGCACCATCGCAGCGAGCAGGGCTGGTTCAAGCACTTCTTCCTGTCGGCGCTCGGGCTGAGCGTGACGTCGACCGTGCTGGTCATCACGCTGATCGAGAAGTTCACCGCGGGCGGCTGGCTCACGGTGCTCGTGACGAGCGCGGTGATCGCGCTGTGCGTCATGATCAACCGCCACTACGCGTATACGCGCGCTCAGCTCGCCAAGGAGGACGAACTGTTCTCGGGCAAGCCGCCGGTAGTCGACGAGGCCAGGGCGCCGGGCAAGCCCGACCCGTCTCAGCCGACGGCCGTGCTGCTGGTCGGCAAGCATCGCGGCGCGAGCATGCATGCGCTGCTGTGGGTCAACCGGCTGTTTCCCGGGCACTTCCGCAACGTGATCTTCCTGGCGGTCGGCGAAGTCGATGCGAAGGCGTACGACGGGCACGAGCATCTCGAACGGCTGCGGCGCGCGATCACCGAATCGCTCGACTACTATGTCGCACACTGCCGCCGCAACGGCATCGCGGCCGACTACCGGATCGCGTTCGGCACGAATCCCGTCGTCGAATTCATGAACCTCGCGTCGACGACGCTCGATGCGTATCCGAACGCCGTGTGCTTCGCGAGCAAGCTGATCTTCCGGCGCGTGAACTTCCTCACGGCGTGGCTGCACAACCAGACCCCGGTCGAGCTGCAGGCGCGCCTGCATGTCGAGGGCAAGCAGATGGTGCTGCTGCCGATGAACGTCGGTTGAACGTCGCCCGGCGCGTGCGAACCGCGGCGCTGCCGGCGTGGCGACTGCCGGCCGGCGCCGCCGTCAGGTCCGGTCGCGCCGATGCGGGCGGTTCGGCCGCCGCAGCGGCGAGTGGTGGAATCTGGCCCTTGCGCGGTCGCGCCCCGGACGCTTGAGGATGAACAGCACGGCGAGCGCGACGAATGCCAGCAGCACGACGGCTTCCACGATCGCGTTTTGCATGGTGCCTCCCGGTCGCGCGCGACGCCGCGCCGACGATTCATTGTAGGCCGGCGCGCGCCGGCTTGACGCGTGCGGATGCGTCGCCGACACTGGCCGGCACGAGGGCCGCGCGCATGACCTTGCCCGCCGCGCGGCCGCGACTTCCGTGAACCGCGACGAGGTGCGATTTGGTGCGCTTTTCTGCCGGCCTGGCCGGCTGGATGCTGACATGCGCCGCCGCGCTCGGCGCGCCGCCGGCCGCCGATGCGGGCCCGGACACCCGCCCGAATACGAGCCAGCCGGCGGGCGACGTGCACGACGCGGCCGACACGGCGCCCGTCACGATCGTCAGCGACGTCCACGAATTCGTGCTCCAGCGCGACGGATCGCTCGACGAACACGACGATTCGATACTGCGCGCGAACAATGCGAACGGCATCGACGCGGTCGCGCAGCGCTACGTGTGGTACGACAAGAATCTCGAACGGGTCGACCTGCTCGCGGCCGAGGCGATCGACCGCGACGGCGTCGCGCATCCGGTCGGCGCGGACGGCATCCGCGACGTGCAGGAGCCGCGCTCGGCCGGCGCGCCGACGTTCCAGGACGGGCTGCTGCGCACCGTCGTGTTTCCCGGCGTCGAGGCCGGATGGAGCACGCGCGTGGCGGTCCGCAAGACGCGCACGAAGCCGGTCAACCCCGGCTATTTCGGCTATACCGTGGAGCCGTCGCGCGGGCCGGTCGACAGCCAGCGGCTGATCTTCGACCTGCCGGCCGACCTGCCGCTGTACGCGGATGCGCGCGGCTACGTCGCCGTGCCGCCGGTGACCGCGAACGGCCGCACGCGCTACGAATTCGACTACCGGCACGGCCCGTACGACCGCATCGAGAGCGGCGCGGTCGGCTACCCGACCTACGGCGACCGGCTCGTCGTGTCGACGCTGCCCGACTATGCGGCGTTCGCCGCGCGCTACCGCAACGCGGCCGTCGATCCGTCGGCGGGCGATCCGGCCGTCGTGCGGCTGGCGCGTTCGCTCACCGCGCAGGCTGCCGATCCGCGCGACCGGGCGCGCATCCTGTACGACTGGGTGCAGGCGAACGTGCGCTACGTCGGGCTGTTTCTCGGCGAGACGGCCGCCGCGCCGCATCGCGTGACCGACATCCTGCGCAACCGCTACGGCGACTGCAAGGATCACGTCGCGTTGTTCGGCGCGCTGCTCGCGGCGGTCGGCATCCGCAGCGAGCCGGTGCTGATCGGCCTCGGCGCCGTCTACACGCTGCCGGCGGTGCCCGGCTACGGCGGCGGCGCGATCAATCACGCGATCACGTGGCTGCCCGATCTCGGGCTCTACGCGGATACGACGACGGCCGGCATCGCGTTCGGCTATCTGCCGCCGATCGTGATGGATCGCCCCGCGCTGCTCGTCGATACGGGCGTGCTGTCGCGCACGCCGGCCACGCAGCCGCGCGGCCGCGTCGCGCGGGTCGAGATCGACGCCGCCGGGCCGGGCGCCACGCGCTTTCATGCGTACGTCGAGGACGACGGCTGGACGGCCGAACTCGAACGCAACCTGTTTCGCCGTGCGACGCCCGACGTCATCGGGCAGCTCGCGACCGACCGCCTGCGACAAAGCGGCCTGCGCGGCCGGGCGCAGCTGTCGACCGGCGACCGGCGCGCGACCGGCGGGCCGTTCGACGTGACGCTCGCGGGCACGCTCGATCATTTCGTGTGGCCCGACGGCACGACCGCGTTGCCCGCGCTGTCGAGCGTGCCGGGCGGCATCGCGGCGCAGGTCGAAAGCTGGCTCGCCGAACCCGTGCGCACGCAGCCGTGGGGCTGCATCGGCGGCACGTTCGACGAGACCGGCCAGATCGCGCTGCCGGCCGACGTGGTCGTGACCGACCTGCCGGCCGATGCGGCCGTGCACGACCGCTTCGTCGATTTCACATCGCATTACGTGTTCGACGCGGCCGCGCGCGTCGTGCAGGTCACGCGTCGGATGACGGCGGATTTCGGCCGGCAGGTGTGCACGCCGGACGAGTTCGCGGCGCTGCGCGCGTCGCTCGAACGGATCGAGCGCGACACGCAGGCGCAGATCGTCGTGCGGGCGACCGCGCGTTGAGCGGGGTGGGCGCCGGGCGCCGGCTCACGCCTCGACGGCGGCTTCCCCCTCGGCCCGCACCGCTCCCGGCGGCTTGCCGACCACGCGCTTGAACGCGCGGCTGAACGCGGCCAGCGACCCGTAGCCGAGCCGGTAGGCGACGGCCTCGATCGCTTCGCGGTCGCGCGCGATCCACTGCGCGGCGAGCCGCATCCGCAGTTCGGTCAGGTAGCGCACCGGCGTCATCCCGGTTGCGGCGAGAAAGCGCTCGGCGAACACCGAGCGCGACACACCGGCTTCGGCGGCCAGCTCCGCGACGCTCCAGTTGCGGCCGGGGTCGCGATGCAGCGCGACGATCGCGCGGCCGAGCTTCGGCTCGCGCAGCGCCTGCACCCAGCCGCTCGCGTCGCCGCATCCGCATTCGACCCAGCCGCGCACGATGAACGCCGCGACCACGTCCGCGAGCCGCGCGAGGATGCCCGCGAAGCCCGCGCGCGCCGAGCAGGATTCGCGCTCCATCGCGTCGAGCATCGGGCGGATTTCCGGGTAGCGCGCGAGCAGCGTGCCGACGTGCATGAACTCGGGCATCGTGCCGACGAGCGGCTGCATGCCGCCGAGATCGAGTTCCATGCACGCGCTGAAGATCAGCGCATCGCCGGCGCCCGGCTCGGCCGTCGCGCAGGCGCCCGGCGACGCGCCGGCCGACGCCACCGACGCCACCGACTCGCAGAGCTTCGCCGCCTCGAAGCCGTTGATCTCGCGGCACGGCGCGTCCGGATCGGACACCAGCGCGTGCATGCGGCCGTGCGGCAGCAGAACCGCGTCGCCGGCCTCGAGCCGCATCGTTTCGCCGGCCGCGTCGCGCAGCAGCACGGGCCCGCGCCCGACGAAATGGAACTGCGCGCGGCCCGGCGCGTGGCCGAAACTCAGCCCGAACGGCCGCGCGACCTGGATGCGGCGGTACTGGACGCCGCTCAGGCGCATCCCCAGCAGCAGCTCGCTGACGAGGTCGTGCGCGTCGGGTACGGGAGGGGACAGGGGCTCGGACATCGTGAGATTCGGACGATCGATCAACAAGAGCGGATTGTATGTCATAGACCGTCCTGCTGCCGATCCTTACGATAGGCCGTCATCAGTATTTCCCCTTATCGATACGGAACGACGCATGAATCCCGGAATCTCTTCGGCCGCCCCGCTGGCGGCCCCCCGCGAACCGGCCTGGGGCGCGGTCTTTGCAATGACGCTCGGCGTATTCGGGCTCGTCACGGCCGAATTCCTGCCCGCGAGCCTGCTGACGCCGATGGCCGACAGCCTGGGCGTGACCGAGGGCGTGGCCGGGCAGGCCGTCACGGCCACCGCGACGGTCGCGCTGGTCACGAGCCTGCTGATCTCGGCGCTGACCCGCACGATCGACCGGCGGCGCGTGCTGCTCGCGTTCTCGGTGCTGCTGGTCGCGTCGAATCTCGCGGTCGCGTTCGCGCCGAACCTGACGCTGCTGCTGGTCGGCCGCGTCGTGCTCGGCATCGCGCTCGGCGGCTTCTGGACGATGGCGACGGCGACCGCGATGCGGCTCGTGCCGACGGCGATGGTGCCGCGCGCGCTGTCGATCATCTTCAGCGGCGTGGCGGTCGCGACGATCGCGTCCGCGCCGATGGGCAGCTACTTCGGCCACTTGATCGGCTGGCGCAACGTGTTCCTGATCGCGGCCGTGCTCGGCGGCGTCGCGTTCGTCTCGCAGGTCGTCACGCTGCCGTCGATGCCGCCGAGCGGCACGACGCGCCTGCGCACGCTGCTCGACGTGCTGCGCCGCCCGACCGTCGGCCTCGGGATGTTCGCGACGATCCTCGTGTTCACCGGGCATTTCGCGTTCTTCACGTACCTTCGGCCGTTTCTCGAACAGGTCGCGGGCGTGGGCGTGAACGGGCTGTCGGCGATCCTGCTCGGCTACGGCGTCGCGAACTTCGTCGGCACGTCGCTCGCGGGGCGCGTCCTCGAACACCGGTTGCGGCCGATGCTGATCGGCATGCCGGCGCTGATGGTCGTGCTCGGCGTCGCGCTCGTGGCGCTCGGCCGCGCGCCGGTGCTCGACGCGGTGCTCGTTGCGTTGTGGGGAATGGCGTTCGGCGGCGTGCCGGTTGCCTGGTCGACGTGGGTCACGCGCACCGTGCCCGACGAGGCCGAGAGCGCGGGCGGGCTGATCGTCGCGGCGATCCAGCTTGCGATCGCGACCGGGGCGGCGGCCGGCGGCGTGGTGTTCGATGCGAACGGCGCGGCCGGGGTGTTCGTCGCCGCGGCCGTCGTGCTGGCCGTCGCGGTCGCGACGATCGCGACCGGCGTGCCGAAGCGGGTCGGCGTGGTGCCCGCGCTTGCGGAATGAACGCGCCCGGCGGGCCGCACGGTCCGCCGGGTGCAGCGGTGCAGCGGCCCGGGACCCTTCGTCATTCGCGCCGCTGCCGCAGCAGGGAAAAAGCGGAAAGCCAGCCCGGGCGCGCCCGGGTTCAACCGCGCTCGGCCGGATCGGTCGACAGCGCGCGCAACTGGCCGCGCAACCGGTCGACTTCGCCCGGCGCGAACGGCCGTTCGACCTCCGCGTGTGTCTGCTGCCACAGCGGAAACGCGTCGGCGAGCAGGTCGCGGCCGGCCGGCGTCAGTTCGAGCAGGCGGCTGCGCCGGTCGTCCGGATCGTGCGCGATCGTGACCAGGCCGCGCCGCTCGAGCGGCTTGAGCGCCGCGGTGAGCGTGGTGCGATCCATCGCGAGCAGCGACGCGACCGATTTCATCGGCGCCGGTTGCGGCCGGTTCAGCGACATCAGCAGCGAGAACTGGCCGTTGGTGAGATCCAGCGGACGCAGCGCATCGTCGAAGATGCGCGCCAGATTGCGCGCCGCGCGCTGCATGTGCAGACACAGGCAGCAATCGCGCACCATCAGCGTCGCTTCGAAGGGGAGCCTTTCTTTTCGTGCCATGTTGAAATTGTGTTGATATCAACCTATTGTGTCAAGGGCGAGGCGCGGCAGCCCGTCGCGTCCGACATCGGAGGAGGCAGCATGAGCGCTCAACAGCAGTTGTATCTCGCCGTGTTTCTCGGGGCCAAGGACAGCCCGGCGATGCAGGCCTGGCTGGCGCTGCCGGACGAGGCGCGGCGTGCGCGCGAGCGGGACGGCATCGCGGCATGGCATGCGTGGGTCGACCGGCACCGCGACGCGATCGTCGAGATGGGCGGCCCGCTCGGCAAGACCAGGACCATCGATGCGGGCGGCATCCGGGACACGGTCAACGCGATGAGCGGCTTCACCGTCGTGCGCGCGGCCTCGCACGAGGCGGCCGCCGCGCTGTTCGAAGGCCATCCGCATTTCACGCTGTTTCCGGGCGTGGCGGTCGACGTGATGCCGGTGCTGGCGATCCCCGCTGCATGAGCGACGCGCAAGGCCGCGTGCCGCGCACGGGCGAGGCGCGGTGGCGGGCAGGCGCGGAGTCTTCCCGCCCTTCGGATGGAGACTGGCGATGAAGCTATATGGATGGGCCGGCACCCGCACGCAGCGCGCGCTGTGGGGGCTGAAGGAACTGGATGCCGAGTTCGAGTTCGTCCCGGTGAACCTGCTGCGGGGCGAGCACCGGCGGCCCGAATTCCTGCGCCTCAACCCGGCCGGCAAGGTGCCCGTGCTGGTCGACGGCGATCTCGTGATTCCCGAATCGGCCGCGATCGTGCTGTATCTCGCGGACAAGTACCCGGAGCGGGCGCTGCTGCCGGCCGATCCGGCGCTGCGCGCGCAGGCCTACCGGTGGGTCATGTTCGCGGTGACGGAACTCGAGCAGCCGCTGTGGCGCATCACGCGGCATGCGTTCATCTATCCGCCGGAGAAGCGCTCGCCGGCCGACATCGACCTGGCGCGCGAGGATTTCGCGACGATGGCCGCGATCCTCGACACGCATCTCGAAGGGCGTGAATTCATCGTCGGCGATGCGCTGACGGTGGCCGATTGCGTGACGGCCTACCTGATCGACTGGGCCGACGAATGCGACCTGATCGAACCGTTCCCGCAATTGCGCGCGTATCTCGAACGGCTTTACGCGCGGCCGAAGGCGCCGCAGCGGATCGCGGACGCGCGCAAGGCGGCGTGAACGCGCGGCCGGCCGCGCGCCGCATCGGCGCGATCGGCCGCGCGCGTGCGGTCACGACAGGTCGGCGGGCCCGCCGAGCGCGCGGCACAGCATCGACAGGTCGCGCAGCGTGAGGTGCGGCGTCGCGTCGGGCCGCGGGGCGTGTTCGTCCTCGGTGCGCGGATCGCGAACGACCCATGCCGCCTGAAGCCCCGCGTTCAGCGCGCCGACGATATCGAGGTGGAAATCGTCGCCGACGTGCAGCAGCTCGGCCGGGCGCACGCCGAGTGTGTCCGCCGCCGCATGGAAGATTTCGGGCTCCGGCTTCGCGAAGCCGAACGCTTGCGCGCTGAGCGTCGCGCGGAAGAATTCGCCGCCGCCGGTCAGCCGCAGATTCGCGTTGCCGTTGGTGACCGCGACCAGCGGAAAGCGCTCGCTCAGCCACGCGAGCGCGGGCAACGCATCCTCATAGAACTCGACGCGGTTCCGCGCCGCATAGAAGACCTCGTACGCGCGGTCGGTCAGCGACACATCTTCGTTTGCGCGCGTCAGCGCCAGCCGGATCGACCCGATCCGCATCGCGCGGAAGTCGTTCGCGAGATCCGGGTGCAAACGTTCGTATTCCTCACGCAATGCGCTCAGCGCCTGTTGCGTGGGCAGCACGCTCGCGGTATTGGGCGCGTGCTCGACCAGCCATGCGCGAAGCGCCGCTTCGGCCCGCGCGACGGACGGCCCGAACGGCCACAGGGTGTCGTCCAGGTCGAACGAGACGGCGGATACTTTGGCGAGACGCATGGCGGGTGGCGGAGAGTCGTTTTACCAGGGCCACGGAATGGCGATTCCGGTGCCGTTTTCGAGGGCCTGTCGATACAGGAGCCGCGCGACGGTCAGGTCCTGAAGCGCGAGCCCCGTCATGTCGAAGACGGTGATGTCGTGCGGCGCGCGGTCGAACGCGGCCGCCCCGGAGAGGATGTCACCGATTTCGGTGCATGGCAAATCCGGCGACCACTGGCATTCGCCGATGCTGCGCGCCTGGTCGCGATCGTCCACGACAACCCGCGCACGTTCCAGCACGCCGGCCGGCAGCTCGCGCTTGCCCGCCGTGTCGGCGCCCACGCAGGTCAGGTGCGTGCCCGGCCGGACGGCCTCGGCATCGAACAACGGGCCGCCGCCGGGCGTTGCCGTGATCACCACGTCGCTGGCGGCCACCGCGTCGTTCCGGTCGCGCGCCACGCCGATCGCGCATCGGTCGAGGAACGCCGCCTCGAACGCCGGGTCCGGCTGGCCGCCGACGTTCACGTACTGCACCGTGCACCGCTGCGGCAGCAGCCCGAGCGCGTAGTCGAGCTGGACGCGCGCCTGCACGCCCGTGCCGAACACGCAGATCCGCGTGCTGTCGCGGCGCGCCAGATGCTGCAGCCCGAGGCCGCCTGCCGCGCCGGTTCGCGCGGTGGTGATCCCATTGCCGTCCATGATGCACAGCGGGCGGCCCGTGTCCGGATCGAACAGCGCGACGGTGGCCTGATGCGGCTCGCCGCCGACGCGCCGGTTGCCGGGCCAGAACCCGGCCGCCTTGAAGCCGAGCACGCCCTGGCTTGCGATATCGCCCGACTTGATGCCGAACACGCCGCCGGTGTGCAGCTTCTCGCGCACCACGGGGAACACGCGCCCGGCCCGCTGGCTGTGCAGCACGAATGCCTCGCGGACCGCGGCCATCACCTGCGGGGCCTGAAGGGCGGGCTCGACGGCGTCGCGGTCGAGGAGCAGGAGTCGGGCGTCTGTCGGCATGTCGGGGCGGCCTTGGCGGCGCGGGGCGGATCGAGGTAATTTAAAGTTTGTCCAAATCTGGATGAATAGTCAAGTTGCGCGCAGGACGGCGTGGCGGCGGGCGTCGTTCACCATCCATGAAAGCGCGGCCACGTCTGCACGACGCCGTCTTCCCCGACGGCCTGATAGTCGGGGTGCTGCGCGCCGGTGGCGCATGCGTGATTCGGCAGGATGCGCAGGCGCGTTCCGATCGGAAACCGCTGCGCGATGCCCGTGTCGGGCGAGCCCGCGCGCGACACGATCCCGTGCTCCTGGTTGGCGGCGCTCATCACGTAGTCGCCGAGCACGGCGCCGTCTTCGGTGCAGACTTGCCCGTAGCCGAAATCGTGCGCCTGGCGCTGCGTGCCGCGATCGCGGCTCATCGCCATCCAGCCGGCGTCGACGATCGCCCAGCCTTTCCCTTCCTGGTGCCCGATCACGGTGGTCAGCACCGACAGCGCGATGTCGGACAGTTCGCACACGCCGATGTTGCGCATCACGAGGTCGAACATCACGTACACGCCGGCGCGCACCTCGGTCACGCCGTCGAGCCGTTGCGCCGACAGCGCGGTGGGCGTCGAGCCGATACTCACGACCGGGCAGGGCAGCCCGGCGGCCCGCAGGCGCGCCGCGGCCCGCACGGCGCCGCCGCGCTCCTGTTCGGCGACCGCCGCCAGGGCGTCCTGCGTGTCGTGGTCGTAGCTGGAGCCCGCGTGGGCGAGCACGCCGCCAAGCGCCATGCCACCGTCAACCAGCGCGCGGCCGACGTCGATCAACAGGCCGGCTTCGGGCGGGATGCCCGAGCGGTGGCCGTCGACGTCGACCTCGATCCAGACGTCGAAGCGCTCGCCGTGCGCGCGCCCGAAGCCGGCGATCGCGTGTGCGGCCTCCAGGCTGTCGGCGACGATCTTCAGGTCGCAGCCCTGCCGGCGCAGCGCCAGCGCCTGGCCCAGTTTCGCGGGCACCATGCCGACCGCGTAGACGATGTCGCGGATGCCGTCCGCGAAGAACCGCTCGGCCTCCTTCAGCGTCGACACCGTGATGCCCTGCGCGCCGGCCGCGATCTGCGCGTCGACGACGTGCCGGCATTTGGTGGTCTTGACGTGCGGCCGGAAGCGCACGCCGAGCACGTCCAGATGCGTCTGCATGCGATCGATGTTGCGCTGCATGCGGCCGACGTCGATCAGTGCGGCCGGGGTGTTGAGGGTTCGAAGATCCACGATGCGTTGCCTCGGAGTGTTGCCGATGCGAGCACTGTAGGGCCGGCGATGCGCCGCGTGTTTAACGCAGCGCTAATCTGTCATTAAATATCGTTTAATGGTCGGATCTTGCGGGATGGGGCGGGCCGGCGTTCACGTGTTGCCGCGCCACGGCGGCGGATCGAGAAACCGCCGCGCGGCGTCGAGAAACACGCGCTGCCGCGCGGAATGGCCGGTGCGCGACGGCAGCAGCGCCGTGACCGGCGCGGCCGGCAGGCGCCAGTCGGGCAGCAGGCGGACGAGCTTGCCGCTCGCCAGCAACGGGGCGACGTCCCATTCCGAGCGCTCGACGATCCCGAGGCCGGCCAGCGCCCACTCGGTGATGACGGTGCCGTCGTTCGACGACAGCGCGCCGCCGACGCGGATGACGACCGACCGCCGCGACTCGCCCTTGACGTCGCGGCCCGGCGAGAAGCGCCAGCGCGGGATGTCCTCGTCGTTTTCGCGCAGGCACAGGCAGTCGTAGCGCGCGAGGTCGGACGGGTGGTTCAGTGCCTCGATGCGGCGCGCATAGGCCGGGCTCGCGCACAGGAAGCGCTCGTTGGGCGCGAGCGGATAGCCGACCCACGACGACGGCTTGAGGCTGCCGACGTGGACGACCACGTCGGCGCCCGCCGCGCCGGTCAACGGGCTCTCCGACAGGTGCAGCGCGATCTCGAGTTTCGGATGCGCCCGCTGGACGTCGCGCACGATCCGCGCGACGTACTTGCGCCCGAAGCCGAGCGGGGCGACCACCCGCAGCGTGCCCTGCACGTCGCCCCGGTCGCCCGCGAGGCTGGCCGGCAGCGCCTCCACCCGCTCGAGGATGCCGACGGCTTCCTGGTACAGCCGCTGCCCTTCGTCGGTCAGTGCGATTCCTTTCGGCTGCCGCACCGCGAGCCGCGCGTTCAGGCGCGCCTCCATCCGCTGCAGGCGAATCGTGACCGCGGGCGGCGTGAGGTCGAGCAGGCGCGCGGCCGCGGCCAGCGAGCGCGACGCGCCGATCGCGCGAACGAGCCGAAGGTCGTCGAGATCGAGCATTTCATGTTCCTTAATGCTGATGATGCGGAGCATTAAACCGCATCTCACGGGCCGTAGCCATCGCGGCCGCACCGATGCGCTGATCCTGTCGGGCTTCCCGGTCGGCGCACTGCTGTCGGCGGCCGTGTCGTATCTCGTGCTGAACCAGTTGCCGGCCGAGTGGGCGTGGCGCGTGGGCTTCGGCCTCGGCACGACGATGGCGCTGGTGTTCTTCTGGATCCGCCGCGTGATTCCGGAATCGCCGCGCTGGCTGATCCAGCAGGGGCGCGTGGCGGAAGCGGAGGCCATCGTCGAGCAGGTCGTCGCGAGCGCTGCGCGTGACCCGCTTGCGCCGGCCGATCGCGCGCAGTTGGCGAAACGCTATACGCCGACCCGTTTCGCACACCAGGCGCCCGCATTCTGGCGCAACGTCCGCGAACTGTTCGGCGCGTATCGCGCGCGCTGCGCGCTGGCCGGTGCGCTGAACTTCTCGCAGGCGGCCGTCGTGTACGGCGTGCTGTCGCTGATGGCGCTCGTGATCCTGCCGTACCTGAAGGTCGCGTCGACGGACATGCCGATCTACTACATGATCGGCAACGCGGCGGCGCTCGCGGGCGGCATCGTCGAGGCAGTGCTCGTCGAGGCGTGGGGGCGGCGCGCGTCGCTGTTCGCGAGCTACACGTTCACGGTCGCGGCGATCGTGTTCATCTATGCGATGCACGCGCTGCCCGGCATGGTGCTCGGCTATTGCCTGATCCAGTTCGGCGTCACGTGGGCGTACATCTCGGGCTATGTCGTGTCGTCCGAGATCCTGCCGACGCGGATTCGCGCGACGGGGCTCGGCGTGTCGGTCGCGATCGGCCGGCTCGGCGCGGTGGCCGCACCGCTGATGCTGACGAGCGTCCATGCGATGTCCGGCGCGCCGTCGGCCGCGCTGGTCGTGTTGCTCGTGCTCGCGTTGCCGGGGCCGCTCGCGGCCGGCCTGTGGTGGCTCAACGGGCGCGAAACGCGGCGGATCTCGCTCGAGGAGTGCTGCATGGAGGGCGGCGCGGAACCGGCGGTGGAAGCGGCGCCGCGCGCCGCGTGACGTCGCGTTGCAGCCGGCAAGATGCCCGCTTACGCGCGCAGCCCGAAAATCAGCGACCGATGCGCGGCGACCCCGGCCATCACGCCTGACGCCGACGCGAACGTCGCGTTGGTCATCGGTGTCGACGTGTCACCGGCCGCGAATACGCCGGCGACGCTCGTCTCTTTTCCCGCATCGACGCGCACGACGGCGCCGAGCGGCCCGTCGTCGAATGCACAGCCGAGCTGCTGCGCGAGATCGCTCGCCATGGCCGTACGCGCGCCGACGAACAGCGCATCGATCGGCACGACCTGTCCGTCGGCGAGCCGCAACGCGTCGATACGCGGCGCGTCGCCCAGGATTTCAACGACCGGCGAGCGCTCGATGCGTACGCCGCGCGCATCGAGCAGCGCGGCTTCTTCCTGATTCGCGTCGGCCACGCCCTGCGTGAACCACGTCGTCGGGCCCCAGTCCGGAATCAGGATCGCCTGATGCACGGACAGCGGATGCGTGGCGAGCACGCCGAGCCGCCGGCCGCTCACTTCGTATCCATGGCAATACGGACAATGCAGCACGCTGACGCCCCAGCGTTCGGCGAGCCCCGGCAGCGCGGGCAGTTCGTCGCGAATGCCGGTTGCGAGGATCAGCCGGTCGGCGCTCGCATGGCTGCCGTCGGCCAGCGTCACCTGGAAGCGGCCGTGCTCATCGCGTTCGGCCGTGCGCACGTCGCCCGCGATCCGCTGTACGGTCGGATACGCGGCGAGCTGCGCGGCGGCTTCCTCGACGATTTGCACGGGCGGCTTGCCGTCCTGCCCGAAAAAGCCGTGCGCGTGCGCGGCAAAGCGGTTGCGCGGCCGGCCGGCGTCGATCACGAGCACGCGGCGGCGCGCCCGCGCAAGCTGCATCGCGGCCGACAGCCCCGCAAAGCTGCCGCCGATCACGATCACTTCATGATGGTCATGCATGCACCCACTCCTTTCCTGAACCTGCGTGAATGACGGACATGTTCCGATGGCGGCCAACTCATGAAACATGAGAAGTTGCATGATAGGGCGGTGGTATCATTCACGCAACTTTAAAAGTTTCGAGAGAGAGGGGCGCCGCCCGTGAGGACCGATAGCCGTTTGTCGCGCATGCTGCACGTGCTGATCCACATGGACCAGGCCGACGGCCCGCTGACGTCGGAGACGATCGCGACGATGCTGGGCACGAACCCGGTGGTCGTGCGCCGCCTGCTCGGCGGCTTGCGCGACCACGGCTACGTGCAGTCGGAGAAGGGGCATGGCGGCGGGTGGGTGTTGAGCGCCGCACTCGACGACATCACGCTGCTCGACGTCTATGGCGCGGTGGGCGAGCCGCCGCTGTTCTCCGATCTCGTCACCGACGACGAGGCCGAATGCCTGGTCGAGCAGGCCGTCAACGCGCACCTGTCGGCCACGCTGAAGGAGGCCGAGACGACGCTGCTGGCCCGCTTCGGCGAAGTCACGCTCGGCATGCTGTCGCGCGATTTCGAAGCGAAGGCGGCCCGGCGGCGCAAGCCGCGCTGACGCGCTGCAGCATCGCGGCCGGGCGCGGCCGCCGTGCGTGCCGACGCGGCCGAAACGGTCGCGTCGCGACGTTCTGTCCCCCAACTTCTGCCCGGTTCGCCCGCCACAGGGCAAAATACGGGTTTTCCGCACCCGCGAGGGCGCGACCGAATCACGCGCCGGGTGGCGAAAGTGCGCAATCCGCACGCCGCCGCCGGGCGCCCAGGCACGATCGCTCGCCATGTCGCGAGCCCACAGGAGTCCAGACCTCATGCCCGAATCCAACCTGTCCTTCTTCGGCCGGCTGTCGCTTGCCGTCGGCACGTTCTTCTCCGTGCTCGGCAATCGCGAGTTCGCGGCCGGCGTGCTGCGCGTGCGCGACGGCGCCCCGGCGCCGGTTGCACCGGCCCCCGCGGCCGCCCCGGCCCCCGCGCCGGCGCCCGTGAAGGCGCCGGCGCCCGAGCTGCGCGAAGCGAGCCCGCAGGCCGCGCTGCAACTGCTCGGCCTGCTGCAGCGCGATGCGCGCTTCATCGATTTCGTCGAGGAAGACATCGCCGGCTACGCGGACGCCGACATCGGCGCGGCCGCGCGCCTCGTCCACGACGGCTGCCGCGCCGCGCTGCGCGAGCACTTCACGATCGTGCCGGTGCGCGACGAAGCCGAAGGCAGCCGCGTGACGCTGCCGGCCGGCTTCGACGCGACGGCCGTGCGCGTGACGGGCAACGTGGTCGGCGCCGCGCCGTTCACGGGGACGGTCAGCCATCGCGGCTGGCGCGTGGCCGACGTGCGCCTGCCGAAGCTGACGGGCAGCCACGACGCCTCGGTCGTCGCACCGGCGGAGGTGGAACTGTGAGCGATTCGCGCTATTCGATCGGGATCGACCTCGGGACGACCCACTGCGCGCTGTCGTACGTCGACAGCGCCGCGAGCGACGGCGAAACCATCGCGCAGCAGGTGCTGCCGATCGCGCAGCTCACCGCGCCCGGCGCGCTGGAGTCGCGCGACCTGCTGCCGTCGTTCCTCTACCTGCCGCATGAAAGCGAACTGACGCAGGGCGACCTGACGCTGCCGTGGACGTCCTCGCGCGACTTCGCGGTCGGCGAGATGGCGCGCACCCGCGGCGCCGGCACGCCGATCCGCCTCGTGTCGAGCGCGAAGAGCTGGCTGTGCCACCCGGGCGTCGACCGCCGCGCGGCGATCCTGCCGAGCGATGCGCCGCCCGAGGTGTCGCGCGTGTCGCCGCTGGAAAGCTCGATCCGCTACCTGACGCACCTGCGCGAAGCGTGGGACCACGCGCATCCCGATGCGCCGTTCGCCGAGCAGGACGTGACGGTCACGATCCCCGCGTCGTTCGATCCGGCCGCGCGCGAGCTGACGGCCGAGGCCGCCCGCGCCGCCGGCTATTCGCGGATGACGCTGCTCGAGGAGCCGCAGGCCGCGCTCTACAGCTGGATCCAGAAAAGCCACGGCGGCTGGCGCAAGCAGGTGCAGGTCGGAGACCTGATCCTGTGCGTCGACGTCGGCGGCGGCACGACCGACCTGTCGCTGATCGCGGTGGTCGAGCGCGACGGCAATCTCGAACTGCACCGCGTGGCGGTGGGCGAGCACATCCTGCTCGGCGGCGACAACATGGACCTCGCGCTCGCGCACGTAGTCGCCCGCAAGCTCGCGCAGCAGGGCACCCAGGCCGATCCGTGGCAACTGCGCGCGCTCACGTACGCATGCCGCGCCGCGAAGGAAACGCTGCTGTCCGATCCGTCGGCCGACGCGGTGCCGCTGGTCGTGCCGAGCCGCGGCTCGAAGCTGATCGGCGGGTCGATCCGCACGGAACTCACCCGCGCGGAACTCACGCAGACGATCCTCGAAGGCTTCTTCCCGCAGGTCGATGCGGCGGCGCGCCCGGTGAGCCGCGCGCGCGTCGGCCTGACGCAGCTCGGCCTGCCGTATGCGCAGGACGCGGGCGTCACGCGCCATCTCGCGGCGTTCCTCGGCCGCCAGGTCGCGGCGCTCGATTCGCTCGAAGGCGTGCAGCGCACGCTGCCGCAGGGCGCGACGTTCCTGCATCCGACCGCCGTGCTGTTCAACGGCGGCGTGTTCAAGTCGACGCTGCTCACGCAGCGCGTGCTCGACACCCTCAACAGCTGGCTCGCCGCCGAAGGCGCGCCGCCCGCCCGCCTGCTCGAAGGCGCGGATCTCGATCTCGCGGTCGCGCGCGGCGCGGCCTACTACGGCTACGTGAAGCGCGGCCGTGGCGTGCGCATTCGCGGCGGCACGGCGCGTGCGTACTACGTCGCGATCGAATCGGCGATGCCCGCGGTGCCGGGGCTCGAACCGCCGGTGCAGGCGCTGTGCGTCGCGCCGTTCGGGATGGAGGAGGGCTCGGATGCGGCGCTGCCGCCGCAGGAGTTCGGCCTCGTCGTCGGCGAACCGGTGCAGTTCCGCTTCTTCGGTTCGTCGGTGCGCCGCCAGGATCAGGTCGGCACGCTGCTCGACTACTGGTCGCCGGAAGAACTGCAGGAACTCGAGGAAATCCAGGCCACGCTGCCCGCCGAAGGGCGCACGGTCGGCGAGGTCGTGCCGGTGAAGCTGCATGCGCGCGTGACCGAGGCCGGCACGCTCGAACTCGAGGCGATCCCGAGCGGCACGAACGAGCGCTGGAAGGTCGAGTTCGACGTGCGCGGCGCCGCCTGAGCGCGATGAAGCGCTATACGGTCGGTATCGACCTCGGCACCAGCAACACGGTCGTCGCATACGTCGAGGCCGGTTCCGACGCGATCCGCGTGTTCGACGTCGAGCAGCTGGTCGGCCCCGGTGCGGTGGCCGCCCAGCCGCTGCTGCCGTCGGTGCGCTATCACCCCGCGGCGGGCGAGCTGCCGCCCGATGCGTTGCGGCTGCCGTGGGCGGCCGATGCGCAGGCGGGCGCGGCCGGGGCGGCGCCCGCCGTGATCGGCCGCTACGCGCGCACGCTCGGCGCGCAGGTGCCGGGCCGGCTCGTCAGCAGTGCGAAGAGCTGGCTGTCGCACGCGTCGGTCGACCGGCTCGCGGCGATCCTGCCGTGGGGCGCGGCCGACGGCGTCGACAAGGTGTCGCCGGTCGATGCCAGCGCGAGCTATCTCGCGCATGTGCGCGACGCGTGGAACGCGCGTTTTCCCGATGCGCCGCTCGCGGAACAGGACGTGATCCTCACGGTGCCCGCGTCGTTCGACGACGGCGCGCGGGCACTGACCGTCGAGGCCGCGCGGCGCGCGAAGCTGCCCGCGCTGCGGCTGCTGGAGGAGCCGCAGGCCGCGTTCTACGACTGGCTGTACGGCCAGCGTGGCAGGTTGCGCGACACGTTCGCCGCCGCGCGGCGCGTGCTGATCTGCGACGTCGGCGGCGGCACGACCGACCTCACGCTCGTCGACGTCGCGCCGGGCGGCGACGGCGAGCCGACCTTCACGCGCGTCGGCGTCGGCAATCACCTGATGCTCGGCGGCGACAACATGGACCTCGCGCTCGCGCGCCTGGTCGAAACGCGCCTGACCGAGCCCGGCGCGCGGCTGTCGGCGGCGAGCCTGTCGCAGCTCGTCGAGCGCTGCCGCGCGGCGAAGGAGCGGCTGCTCGGCGACGACGCGCCCGCATCCGTCACCGTCACGCTGCTCGGCGCGGGCAGCAAGCTCGTCGGCGGCGCGCGCTCGGCCGAGCTGACGCGGCAGGAAGTCGAGCAGATCGTCGTCGACGGGTTCTTTCCGCAGGTCGAAGCCGGCGAGCTGCCGCGCCGTGCGCGCGCCGCGATCGTCGAATTCGGGCTGCCGTATGCGAGCGACGCGGCCGTCACGCGGCACGTCGCCGCGTTCCTGAAGCGTCACGCGGAAGGCCCGCTGCCCGACACGCTGCTGCTCAACGGCGGCGTGTTCCGCGCGGGCGCGCTTGCCGGCCGGCTCGCACGGACGCTCGGCGCGTGGCGCGGCGCGCCGCTCGACGTGCTGCACAACGCGCATCCGGACGTGGCCGTCGCGCGCGGCGCGGTGGCCTACGGGCTCGCGCGCGCCGGGCATGCGCCGCGCATCGGCGGCGGCTCCGCGCGCAGCTATTTCCTCGTGCTCGACGACGGCGCGGCCGATTCCGCCGCGCGTGGCGTCTGCCTGCTGCCGCGCGGCGCGGAAGAGGGCCGCGAGATCCGGCTCGAGGATCGCACGTTCGCGTTGCAGCTCGGACAGCCGGTGCGTTTTCACCTCGTGTCGACGGTGGCCGAGACCGCGTACCGGCCCGGCGATCTCGTCGACCTCGACGGCGGCGATTTCGTGCGGCTGCCGCCGATCGCGACGGTGGTCGACGCGAAGGTGGGCAGCGACGCACGCGAAACGCCGGTGAAGCTCACCGCGTCGCTGACCGAAGTCGGCACGCTCGAAATGCATTGCCTCGCGACCGACGACGCGGCGCGCCGCTGGCGGCTCGAATTCCAGCTGCGCGGCGATGCGCCGGCGCCTGGCGACGATGCGTCGCCCGCGCGGCATCCGCGGCTCGACCAGGCGCTCGAACTGATCGAGCGCTCGTTCGGCAGCAAGGCGGCGGACGTCGCGCCGAAGGACACGCGCCGGCTGCGCGCGCAGCTCGAACAGGTGCTCGGCGCCCGCGAGGCGTGGGACGTCGCGCTTGCCCGCGAACTGTTCGATGCGCTGCTCGCACGCGCGCGTCGTCGCCGCCGCTCGGCCGATCACGAGCGCGCGTGGCTGAACCTCGCCGGGTATTGCCTGCGGCCGGGCTTCGGCCATCCGCTCGACGCCTGGCGCATCGAGCAGCTGTGGCCGCTGTTCGACGACGGCATTCAATACGTGACCGACGGCCAGGTGTGGTCGGAGTGGTGGACGCTGTGGCGGCGCGTGGCCGGCGGCCTCGACGACGACGCGCAGGCGCAGGTGCGCGACGCGATCGCGTTCCTCGAACCGTCCGACGACAAGCGGCGCAAGCTGCCGTTCGATCCGGGCAAGGTCGGCCCCGCCGACATGACGCGGTTGTCCGCATCGCTCGAAAGGCTGCCGGTCGAGCGCAAGGTCGAGCTGGCCGGGCGCCTGATCGTGCAATTGCAGAAGCCGGCCGAGCGTGCGCTGTGCGCATGGGCGCTCGGGCGCATCGGCGCGCGCCGGCCGTTCTACGGCAGCGCGCACGGCGTCGTGCCGGCGGACGTCGTCGGCGGCTGGCTCGATGCGCTGTTCGCGCTCGACTGGAAGCAGGTCGAGCCGGCCGCGTTCGCGGCCGCGCAGATCGCGCGGATGACGGGCGACCGTTCGCGCGATCTGGCGGACGAGGTGCGCGAGGCGGTGATCCGGCGTCTCGCGGCCGCCAATGCGTCGGCCGCATGGGTCGACATGGTGCGCGAGGCGATCGCGTTCGACGAAGCCGATACGGTGCGCGTGTTCGGCGAAACGCTGCCGGCCGGGTTGAAGCTGCTGGCGGGGTGAGCGGTGCGCGTCACGCTTCGGCATCGTTTGCATATGAGCAGGAGCGGGCAAGCAACCCGGTCGGCCAGAACGGTCGCCCGGCAGACGGACATCCAGGGATTGCGGCCGAAACCGCTGAGCAATGGGCAATGGCGCGGCTGTTGCCTGTTCGTCAAACCTTTATTTACGGCCAATGATGCTGATGGCCTCGTACGCATAAATCCTGGCGACTTTCCCTTCGCCGTGAGTTCCGGGGCGCCCGAGCGGTTTAAGGAGTCGGGTTGCCAAACCGGTATAGGTGAAAGTCTGTCGCGGGCTGGAATCCCGTCTCCCGGGAAAGAGCCCGGCTGCAGGGCTCTTTCCGGCTTACGGCCTCGTGCTCAAAGTCAGTTGACTACGTGCCTACCCGCAGACAATTTCCTTCCGGCCCTGTACGATGATCGGGTCGGATTACGCGAGACCTCCATGGTGGAGTGAAGCGCCCGGCAGCCGCGCAAGCGAGTGCACCTTCGCGGCAAACCGTAGGGAGACCGATCCTATGTCGATCGATCGAGAAGAAGCGTGGCAAGAAGCCTGGCACGATGCTGCCGAGGCACTGGGGTTAGACGCCGCAACCGATGACGGGGCCACGTTGGACCTGATTTGGGATGAGGCGGAAAAACTGATGCAGGAGTGGGGCATCCCGCTGCCGGAATCGGTCAAGCAAGGCAAGGCTGCGTAGTACGAGGCAGCGAGAACCCGGCCTCGGCCGGGTTTTTCTTTCGTACCTTTCAATGCCGCCAAGTCTGCTTGGCTGCATGTTGGTCGGGCCGGGCGGTGTCGCCCGCAACTCACGTACCCGATCCGGGCTGCGGCCGGGATTGATTGGCTAACCGCCGGGCCAATCCCTTACAACTGGCCGGTTGCCGCCGCAGCCGGCGCCGCGGGGACCGCCACCAGAGCGGCGGCAGCTCGCTCAAACCTGGCACGCATCGATCCCGCCGCTTGACGAACCGCCTGCGTCGCCTAAGCTTGCTGATGGCTTTCGTCAGACGATTTGTCGGTATCGGGACGCGCGCGGACGGCGCCAATCCACCATCAAGGAGAGCGCATCATGCGTCGAATCAAAAGGGCCGTGCTGGGCGGGCTAGCGGCCGCCATGCTGATCGGGGTTGTCGCGCCGGCGGTCGCCGAGGAGTTCCAGCCCCAGTTCGAGTGTAATTCCCGCCAGTGCCTGGTGACTCAATGCTGGGAGTTTTGGTGCTTCTGGGGCGGATAGTGCTGACGGCAGCATGTCGACCTGTGGACCCGGCCCCGGCCGGGTTTTTTACGGCCGGCGCCGGCGGATCAGCGGGGCCGGGGCCAAAAGTGCTACCTCTGATAACTCTGCTTATCAGATGCGAGGCCGCGGCCCCCCATCGATGCGAATACCAAAATTTGGTAGATGATCGAGCGGTTACGAGGAGGAGCGCGATGCCACGCAATACATCGATCTCGCCGGGCGATCGCCTGACCCAGTTTGCGGACACGCAGGTCGCGTCCGGGCGCTACGGCTCCGCGAGCGACGTGGTGCGGGCAGGGTTGCGCCTGCTCGAGACCCGGGAAACGGAACTGCGGGTCCTGCAGGAAGCCTTGAAGGCCGGCGAGGCCTCGGGCACGCCGGTCGCGTTTGACGGCCCGACGTTCCTGGCCCGCATGCGGACCAGGCATGCCGGTTAAGTCGCGTACGGTGCGGCTGACGCCGCTGGCCGAGACCGATCTCGAGGACATCTGGAGCTACACCGTCGAACGCTGGTCGCCCGAGCAGGCCGAGCGCTATGTGGGCGAGCTCGCCGCTGCGTTCGAGCGGCTGGCGTGCGGCGAGTGGCTGGGACGGCCGAGGAAAAGCGGCGCCGCTCGGAGATCGCGAAATACCACGCGCGCCTGTTGGTCCGGAGATAGTTCGGCACCCGTCGATCTTCAGTGAGTCCATGCCAAGGCCAATGCTCCCGATCGATCAAGATTTGGTCGCCGCGCCGTTACAGTCCCCCAATTATTTGCGGAATTTGGACGCGGTGTCTCGAAGCGCCTTCAGGAACGGCGGCATTGCGCAGAATGCAACCGAGTCGCTGTTGTTGCGCGGGCTCTGGACGCCGATTAGCTTGTACGAATAGTCCCCTCCGTCGAGGACGTTCAACGCGAAGATCGGCCCGCCGCTCATGCCATCTATGGCGGCCGGCTTGTAATGTTGTGGACACTTCACCTGTCAATGGCAGGTTTGCAGTTCCGGCACGCCCTATGGTCTGACCAGTTCGATTGTCGGCACGTCCAGCGCGTCCTGCGTGCATGCACGCCGCGCCAGATGAATCCCCGCCAGCATGCAGCGCACCGAGCCTCCGGCCAGTTCGATCGTCGGCACGTCGAGCGGCAGCAGCCGCGCGGAGCGTTCGATCGTCGCGCGCTGCGCTGCGGTGAGGCAGTCGAACGCACGCCGCGACAGCGCGAGCACGCGGCCCGCGTTGCCCGACAATTCCAGCGTATTGCCCGCGAAATTCGCGATCTGCGCCGCATCGAGCGCGATCACCGTGCGGCCCGTTTCGGCGAGCCGCCGGGCGATCTCGTCGCGCCGGCGGCTGTCGGCGATCAGGTCGAGGCCGACCATCGCGAACTCGGTCGCGACGCTCATCATCACGTTGGTGTGATAGATCGGGCGGCCGTCCGCATCGGCCGTGTCGAAGCAGATCGGTTCGAAATTGAAGTGCGTGCAGAAGCGTTCGAGCGCGACCGGATCGGCGCGGCGCGAACGCGCGGTGTACGCGATCCGCGCGACGTGGTCGAGCACCATCGCACCCGTGCCTTCCAGGAACACGTCGTCGTATTCGAGCCCCGAGTAATCGATCACGTCCTGCACGCGATACTCGGCCTTCAACATCTCGACGATATCGGCGCGCCGTTCGCGGCGGCGGTTCGCGCTGAACATCGGATACAGCGCGACATGGCCGCCCGGGTGCGTCGAGAACCAGTTGTTCGGGAACACCGAGTCGGGCGTGTCGCGTTCGCCGTGGTCGTCGAACACGTGCACGCGCACACCCGCATCGGCGAGCGTGCGTGCGGCGGCCGTGACCTCGTCGCGCGCGGCCGCGGAAACGGACGGTGCGCCGGCCGCACCGCCTCCGGCCGTGCGCTGGAATGCGTTGTCGGCCGCGGTCTGCGGGTTCGGCAGGAAGCGGTGCGGCCGGATCATCACGGCGGCGGCTGGCGCCTGGATCGATACGAGATTCATGAGGGGCAGGAGCGAGGGACGGGGAGCCGGGCGGCGCGCGCCGCCCGGGAATGACGGTCAGCGCGCGAACGCGGCGACGGCTTCGGCGACCAGCACCGCGTGACCCGGCGCGATCGCGGCCGGATCGTCGATCAGCGCGAACAGGTTCTTCGGGTCGACGGCCGGCGGAATCAGCGCGATCTCGACGCCCGCGTGGTGCCGCTGCGCGAGTGCATACAGGTAGCGCAGCGCCGAGTAATCCTCGAGTGCGAAGCCGACCGAGTCGAACACCGTGACCTCGTCCGCGCGTTCGCGGCCGGTCGTTTCGCCGCGCAGCACGCGCCACAGTTCGGTGACGGGGAAGTCGGCCGGCATCTGCTGGATCTCGCCCTCGATGCGCGATTGCGGCTCGAATTCGACGAACACGCGGCCCGCGTGCAGCACGCCCGCCTCGAGTTCGGTCTTGCCCGGGCAATCGCCGCCCACGGCGTTCAGATGCATGCCGGGCTCGATCATGCCGGCCGTGACGATCGTCGCGTATGCCTTGTCGGCGGTGACGGTCGTCACGATGTCGGCGCCGCGCACGGCGTCGGCGGTCGACGCGGCGCGCACCACGCGCAGCCCGGGGTACGCGGCAAGGTTGTGCACGAGCTTGTCGGTCGCGCGCGGATCGACGTCGAACACGCGGATTTCGTCGATGCCGAGCAGCGAGTGGAAGGCGATCGCCTGGAATTCGCTCTGCGCGCCGTTGCCGATCAGCGCCATCGTGCGCGCATCGGGCCGTGCGAGCGCTTGCGCGGCGAGCACCGACGTGGCGGCCGTGCGCAGCGCGGTGGTCAGCGTGAGTTCGGCGAGCAGCAGCGGGTAGCCGGTGTCGACTTCGGCCAGCGCGCCGAACGCCATCACCGTGTGCATGCCGCGCGCCGCGTTGACGGGGTGGCCGTTCACGTACTTGAACGCGAACAGCGACGCGTTCGCGACGGGCATCAGTTCGATCACGCCGTCGCGCGAGTGGCACGCGACGCGCGGCGACTTGTCGAAATCGGCCCACTGCAGGTAATCGGCGCGCAGCGTATCGACGAGTTCGCGCAGGAACGTCGTGACGCCGGTCCGGGCGATCAGGCGGGCGGTGGCGGGCACGTCGAGGAAGCGAGTCATCGGTCTGTCTCCATAGGGTCTTTGCCGGTACGGGTGTCCTGGCTTTTCGGTCGACCGGACAGGGCGCCGGCGCGGGCCCGGACTGCCTGACGGGCACTTTCGCGGCGGATGCGGCCGGTCGATGACGTCATTATTTCCGCGAGTCGAGCCAACAAAAAGACAGCAAAAGTGGCAGATTTATCGATAGACTTGGCAGAATGACGGCCAATTTCGGCAATGTGCGCGGTTCGCGCTGGCCGAAATGCGCAGCCTCCGGCACGCTGGCGGCCGGTTCACGTTCAACAGGAAGTCTCGCCCATGATCACGCTCGACGACGTCGACCGGCAGCTCATCGCGCTGCTGCGCGACAACGCGCGACTGCCCGTCGTCGCGCTGGCGAAGGAACTGCGCGTCGCGCGCGCGACCGTGCAGAACCGGCTGACGCGGCTGGAGAAAAACGGCGTGATCGTCGGCTATACGGTGCGGCTCAAGCCGGCGGCCGAACGGCACCGGATCCGCGCGCTGATGTCGATCGCGGTGCAGGGCAATCGCGGCGCGGAAGTGGTGAAGGTGCTGCGCGGGCATCCGAACGTCGCGTCGATCCACAGCACCAACGGCCGCTGGGATCTGGTCGCCGAGCTGCACGCCGATTCGCTCGAGCACTTCGATCGCGTGCTCGGCGCGATCCGGTTGATCGACGGGATCGCGAATACGGAGACGAGTATTTTGTTGTCGACGCACAAGGCGTAGCGCGTGGTGTGCCGCAGGCGCGCTTTGCGGGCTTTCCGTCGAATCGTCATTTCCGTATCGGACATATTGTCAAGCGACGGTCGAATCGGTGCAATGTTTACGCTATATTTTTAATTCGGACAACTATGTAAAAACAACGAATCAACCAAAGAAAGGCCACACGCGATGAAAACCAAACCCGTATTGACGAGTGAAGACGTAAAGAAGATCGCCGCCGCATCGGAGGCTTTCGCGCTGGCTCGTCACTGGCCCGTGACGATCGCGATTCTCGACGACGGCGGCCACTTGCTGCATCTGCAGCGGCTCGACGGCGCAACGCCGAGTTCGGTCGAGATGGCGATCGCGAAAGGGCGCACGGCCGCGCTCGGACGACGCGAGACCAAGATCTACGAAGACATCGTGATGCAGGGCCGCGTGTCGTTTCTCAGCGCGCCGATGGCCGGCTTTCTCGAGGGCGGCGTGCCGATCGTCGTCGACGGCGAGACCGTCGGCTCGGTCAGCGTATCGGGTGTGACGTCCGCCGAGGACGCGGAAGTCGCCCGTGCGGGGATCGCCGCGCTCGCGTAGCGGGCAGGCCACGCGCCGTGGCGGGCACGCGTCAGAGTCCGCCGCGGCCGAGCAGCGGCGCGATCCGGCGATCAAGCGGCGAGCCGGCCACACCGAGGTCGAATACGAGGTCGAAGTGGTTCCGCGCCGCCATTTCGCCGGCCGCGTACAGCATGCCGACACGCGCGAGGCGGCCGACCAGATTACGGCTCTGCCGCCGGAACTCGTTGGTGTCATGTTCTCCCCAGCAGACGGTCACCGGTACCCGTGTGTGAATCGGCAGGTACTGTGGGCTCAACGCGAAGGCGTCGCGTTCGTCTAGTCGCAGCGCATCGTTGATGTAGGTGCCGACGAGCGGGCGCAGGTCGTAGATGCCCGACAGCAGGATCGCGCCGTCGAACGGCGATACGCCGGGCACGCGCGTGCGCCAGTCGAGCGTCAGCAGCATCGCGGCCAGATGAGCGCCCGCCGAACTGCCGGCGATGACGATGCGGGGGGCGGCTATCCGGGCGGCGGCCATCCGTGGGGCGGTCGTGAAGCGCCGCAGTGCGGCGATGGCATCGGCAGCCTGCTCGACGATGCCGGGCAGTGTCGCGCGCGGCGCGAGCGTGTAGCCGACGGCCGCGTAGGCGATGCGCCGGCCGAGGAATGCGGGCGCGGGAAACAGCGAATCGTCGGCCGACAGTTCCTGCCAGTAGCCGCCGTGGAAATAGGCAACAAGCACGTCGGCGGCGTGCCCGGGCGGCTCGAACAGCAGGATGCGCTGCGCGGCGTCGGGGCCGTAGCGCAGGATCGTCGGCGCGACGAGGTCGCGTGCCGCGCTGAGGCTGCGCGCGCGATAGTCGGACAGCGTGTGGAGGAAATCCGGCGCTTTCGAACTCGGCGAATACTCGCGTGCGCGCTCGGCGTCATCCAGCCGGCGCCAGGCCGGCCGGATGATGCCTGGCAGGATCGTGGCGGCGGTCATGCTGTGGACAGTTCGGGCAGGCGCTCGAACAGGTCGCGCTCGACCGCGCGCAGGTCGATCTGCCGGAATGAGTCGCAGCCGGCTGTACCAGCCCGCAGGATGTCGGCCTGGATCTTGCCGCGTTCGTACGCGAGCACATACGGCACACGCTGGAAGGTCACCATGCTGTAGCGCGGGACGAAGCGCGCGGGATGGCGTTCAGCGAGCCATGTCGACAGCTCGCGTTCGAGCGCATATCCGGGCGTCGCGACCCGCGCACGCATCTCGACATAGTTCTCGAGCGCCATCGCCTGGATCGCCAGCGCATTGGGTCGGCGTTCGGCCTCGAATGCGGCGAGCGCGGCCGGGCGATCGTGCGGGTGCTGATCGAGCTGGTGCGCGAGCGCGACGGCGTCTTCCAGCGCGCAGTTCATTCCCTGACCATGGAACGGAACCATTGCGTGCGCGGCATCTCCGAGCAGTACGGTATGCCCGTGCGCATGCCAGCGCCGCAGCCGCAGCGTGGCGAGCATGCCGACCGGGTGCGCGTCGAAATCGGCCTCGAGTGCCGGCACGTGCGTGGACAGGTCGGGGAACGTCTGCTCGAACAGTCGCCGCGCGGCACGGCCGTCGGGCAACTGAGCGAAGCTGGGCGTGCCCGGGTCGCCATCCGCGTCGACCGGCAGGAACAGCGTCGTGGTGAAGCTGCCTTCGACATTCGGCAGAGCGATGCACATGTAGCCGCCGCGCGGCCACAGATGCAGCGCATGCGGCTCGATGCGAAAGCCGCCGCCGGGCGCTGCGGGAATCTCCAGCTCCTTGTAGCCGTGCGGTTGCCGTTCGCAATCGATGCCGAGATCGGCGGTGCGCGATAGCGCGGCTCGCACGCGGGAATCCGCGCCGTCCGCACCGATCAGCAGGTCGAAGGCGACACGCTGCCCGTTCGTCAGGATCAGCTCGCGCGCCCCGCAATCAATATCCTCGACGGCCGCATCGTGATGCACGCGCGCACCGGCGCGCTCGGCCGCATCGAGCAGGAGCCGGTTCAGTCGACCTCGATGGATCGACCAGATCACGTCGCCGGGGCTGCGTCCGTAAGGATGCAGGTGCGGATATTCGCCGATCGTATGCACCATGCGGCCGCGCATCGCGACTGCGTGGTGCATCGTTTCGACGTCGAGCCGCGCGGCGCGTAGCGCGTGGATGCCACGCTCCGCGAGCGCGAGATTGATCGATCGGCCGCCCGCGTCGCCGTGGAGTCGCGGGTCAGTGCGCCGCTCGAACACATCGACGCGCCAGCCGCGCGTGGCGAGCAGGCACGCGGCGAGCGTGCCTGCCAGTCCCGCGCCAGCGATCGCGAGGCGGCCGCGCGACGCGGGCCGGCCGAGAGGAGGGGGGAAGGTATCGTGCATGTCGGAGATTCGAAAAGAGAGGCGGGAGTCAGAGCGCCGTGCGCATCTGCCACAGCTCGGGAAACAGCACGACGTCGAGCGTCCTGCGCAGATAGCTCGCGCCATCGCTGCCGCCCGTGCCGCGGCGCAGGCCGATCGTGCGTTCGACGGTGCCGATATGTCGAAAGCGCCATTGACGTACGCCTTCCTCGAGGTCGATCAGGCGTTCGCCGAGGTCGTACAGCGCCCAGTGCGCATCCGTGTCGCGGTACACCGCGCACCACGCGGCTTCCACCGACGCGTCGTAACGTACCGACCCGGCCGGATCGGCATCGAGTCGCGCGCGGCAGATCGCGAAGCCCGCGCGCGCCAGTGCGCCGACCGCCTCGTCGTATAGCGACGGAGCGTGCAGACGCGTGAGCAGCGCGTCGCGCGCGGCCGGGTGCGCATCGTGATCGCCGATCATCGCCGGGTTCTTGTTGCCGAGCAGGAATTCGATTTCGCGGAACTGGAATGACTGATGGCCGGACGCGGTACCGAGCGCGGGGCGCATCGCGAGGAACTCGACGGGCGTGAGCGTCGCGAGCACGTTCCAGCTGTGCACGAGATGCTCCATGGTTCGCTGCGCGCGGGCGATCGTCTTCGACGCCTGCGGCAGCTGCGATGCGCGAAGTTGCACGCACGCACGCGTCAGCTCGTGCAGCAGCAGCTTCATCCACAGCTCCGATGCCTGATGCTGGATGATGAACAGCATCTCGTCGTGCGTGCCTGACAGCAGCGACTGGCTGTCGAGCAAGCTGTCGAGCTGCAGATAGCCGCTGTAACGCAAGCCCGGCCGCGGCTTCGCGGGTTTCGTAACGGGCGGGCTCATGAAAGGACATTGCTGCATGATCGGCTCCTCGGACGGGAGAGGCGTCGCGGCGGCCACGTTCAGGAGCGGCCACCGGCGACTGCCGGAAGGATCGTGATGGTGTCGCCGTCCGCGATGGCGGCCGACAGTCCGCCCTTGAAGCGGATGTCGTCGTCGTTCACGTAGACATTGACGAAGCGGTGCAGCCGGTCGTCTTCGACGAGCCGCGCCTGCAGGCCCGGATATATCGACTCGAGCGATTCGATCACACCGCGAAGCGTGCCGCCCTGCGCTTCGACGACCTTCCGGTCGTTGGTCAGCGGTCGCATGATGGTCGGGATGCAGATGGTGATTGCCATTTGTAGTCCTTAGTATATTTTTTGGATAAATCGTACAGGTTGATCAGAGTGGTTCCTATGCTCCGATTTTCAGCGGCGTTTCGGTCGCGATCCCGTTGACGATCAGGTAGCAGCGGAGCGTCGGCTCGAAGCGTGGATCGGTCGCGATGATCAGGTGGTATGCGTCGGGGTGCGCGGCCGCGTACGCGATGTCGGTGCGGCTTGGTCGCGCGGCCGATGCCGTATGCGAGTGATAGATCACGACGGGTGCCTCGTCACGTGCGTCGAGGTCGCGCCAGACGCGCAACTGCTCGGCGGCGTCGAACTGGAAGAAGGTCTGCGACTGCGCGGCATTGCGCATCGGCACCACTCGCGATGGCGGGGAACCGTCGGCCGTGCCTGCGATGATGCCGCAGCATTCGAGCGGATGCGCGTCGTGCGCGTGGCGGACGATCGTGTCTACGACGTCGGTCGGCAGGGTCAGCATCGTCGGCGCCTCAATATCGCGGCAGAGACGGATCGACCATGCGGATCCACGACAGGATCCCGCCGTCGAGGTTGCTGACGTCCGTGAAGCCCGCACGGTACATCGCCTGCACGACGTCGCGCGAGCGCGCGCCGCCCTTGCAGTAGACGACAGTGCGTCGCGTGCGTTCGAGCTGTGCGAGCCCGTCGGCCAGCAACTGCTGCTTGGGCATCAGCCTTGCGCCGGGAATGCGCACGAGTTCCCATTCGTTCGGCTCGCGTACGTCGACGAGTTCCACGGGCATACCTGCATCGAGCAGTTGCTTGAGTGCAGTCGCATCGATTGCGGGCACCTGCACGGGCTCGATGCGCGTCGTGAGGCCGCAGAAATGCGGATAGTCGTCGAGCGCGACGATCGGCCGTCGCTGCGGCGCGCGCTGCAGCGGCAGGAAGCGGTAGCGCATGTCGAGCGCGTCGTACACGGCGAGCCGGCCGAGCAGCGATTCTCCGATGCCCGTGATCAGCTTCACGGCCTCGGTCGCCATGATCGACGCGATCGACGCGCACAGCACGCCGAGTACACCGCCTTCGGCGCACGACGGCGCGAGATGCGGCGGCGGCGGTTCCGGATAGAGATCGCGATAGTTGACGCCGACGCCGTCGGGCGCGTCCTCCCAGAACACCGACGCCTGGCCTTCGAAGCGGTAGATCGAGCCCCATACGTAGGGCTTGCCGGCCAGCACGCAGGCATCGTTGACGAGGTAGCGCGTCGCGAAGTTGTCGGTGCCGTCGACGATCAGGTCGTACTGCGAGAACAGCGCGATCGCGTTGTCGTTGTCGAGCCGTTCGTCATGCAGCCGCACGTCGACGTGGGGATTGAGCGCGACGATCGCGTTGTGCGCGCTGGCTGTCTTCGGCATGCCGACCGTCGACATCCGGTGGATCACTTGCCGCTGCAGGTTCGACACGTCGACGCGGTCGAAATCGATCACGCCGAGCGTGCCGACTCCCGCGGCGGCAAGATAGAGCAGTGCGGGCGAGCCGAGCCCGCCTGCGCCGACCACGAGCACGCGGGCGGCCTTCAGGCGCTGCTGGCCGGTCAGGCCGAGTTCGGGCAGCAGGACATGCCGGCTGTAGCGGGTCAGTTCGTCGCCGGACAGCGGCGCGAGCGTCGTAACGAGAGGCGGTAGTTTCATGGTGGATCGTCGGTAGGCGGTTGAACGGAATGAGGGGGAGAGTGGGGCATGCTCAGGCAGCGTCGCGCCCGACCGGCTCGGCGAGCACGTGTACGAGCGCCTCTTTCAGCGCTGCCATCTCGTCGCGCGTGCCGATCGTGATGCGCATCCAGTTCGGCATGTCGGGCCAATTGCGTCCGACGTGCACGCCGCGCGCGGCGAGCGCCGCGATCACGGGCGGCCCGGGGCGGCCGAGATCGACCATCACGCAGTTCGAGCGCGAAGGCAGGCACGTGAGGCCGCGCGCGGCGAACCAGCGGATCAGGTCGTCGCGGCCGGCTGCCGTGTATGCCTTGCGCTCGCCGAGCCGGTCGCGCAGCGCAAGGCTCGCGAGGGCCGCGGCGGTGGCCGGCACCGACACGTCGTGCGGCGGCATGGTGTGGATGCACCCGATGGCGTCGGGTTGCGCGACCGCATAGCCGAGCCGCAGGCCGGCCATCCCGTAGATCTTCGAAAATGTGCGCGCGACGATCAGCCCCGGGTCCGTACGTACCGCGTCGAGCATCGACGGCTCGTCGCTGTATTCGATATACGCCTCGTCGACGAGCACGGTCGTGCCGGGCCAGCGATCGCTGAGCAGGCGTCGCAGCGCGCCGTGCGGGGTCACGGTGCCGGTCGGGTTGTTCGGGTTGGCGACATAGATCAGTCCGCGCGGCGCCGCCTCGCACATCGCGGCAACGTCGTGCGCGCCGTCCGCGCGGAGCGGTACGCGGCGCACGGGCCGGTTCGCGAGCCGGGCGGCCTGCTCGCAGACAGGGTAGCCGGGGCTGGCGAGCACGAGCGGCGCATCGGGCGCGGTGAACGCGAGCGTCGCGTAATGCAGCGCGCGATTCGAGCCCGGATACAGCGACACCCAGCCGGTGGGCACGTCGTGCGCGGCGGCGATCGCTTCGCGCAGCCGTTCGACGAGCGGGAACTGGTAGCGGCCTGCCTCGGCGAGCACGCGCGCGGCGGCGGCTTCGGCTTCGTCGAACGGTCCGAACGGCGATTCGTTGAGGTTCAGGAAAATCTCGCACCGGCCGGCGGCGCGGGCGGGTGTGGCATGCAGGTCAGTCATGGCTGGCACATTCGGCGGATCGGGGAAGGGCTCGGCAGGATCGGTTGCCGAGGACGGATTTCGGCGTGCATCCGAAGAAACGCGTGAAGGCGGCGCTGAGATTGCTCGGATGCTGGTAGCCGACGCGATAAGCTGTCTCGGCCACCTGGTGGCCGGCTTCGAGCAGTTCCTGCGCGCGGTGCATCCGCAGTTCAAGCAGGTGCTGCGCGGGGCTCGTGCCGTAGGCCTGACGGAAGCACTCCTTCAGCTTGTATTCGCTGATGCCGAGCGAGGCCGACAGGTACGCGTTGTTGAGCGGCTTGTCGAGGTGGGTGCGCATGAATGCCTCGATATGCGCGAGCTTGTCGAGGTCGCGCGCGCCGAGGCGACCGGTTCGCGCGGGTGCCGGCGCGATCGTATGCAACTGGTCGGCGAGCAGGCTCAGCGCGTGGATGCGCAGGCTCAGGCCATCCTGCTGCTGCAGGTCGGGGTTGCGGAAGAAACGCAGGTGTGGGCTCGTGCCGTTCGCCGTGAATGCAACCTGCCGGAATCCTTCGAAATGACCGAGCATCGGGCCGAGCAGTTCGCGGCAACGGTCCTCGCCGACGAAGCTCGACAGCGTGCTTTCCGATACGACAAGCCGCAGTTGCCGCACGAGCCGGTTCGCCGCGAAGCGGCGTTCGCCGCCGCCGCTGCGGAACACCGACACCGTTGTGTGACCGGACGAGAACGGCAGGCGTTCGCCGCGCCGGTCGCAGAATTCGGAGTCGCCTTCGAGCCCGATCGCGACGACAAGCTGGCGTTCGGCGCCGTCGTGGCTGCAGGCCTCGGTCAACTCGCGCTCCGACAGCACGCTTGAGCGGACGACCGAGAAGCCGGGTTCGCAATTGAGGCGTTCGACCGCGTAGCTGCCGCATTCGGCGTCTCCGCGTGCGACGGTCCAGGTCTGGTTTGGGGCGACGTCCATTGGGGACGCGCTGGGTATGGTCAGTGCGTGCATCCGAACAACTCCTCTCAGGTTCTCCACGGCAGACCGGACGGCTCGTATGAGTCTCAAACGCCTCGATGGCCGCAAGACTAGCTACAAAGTTTTTGGGATGGAACGGCTTCATCCGGCCCGCATATGAAATTCGCCGACATACATACGAAATGAGAATTATTCTCATTCAACCGTAAAATATCATTGTGGATGTCGACCATCAACCGATGGCGTGGCTGCCGGACAAGCGGGAAACGGTGCGTTTCCTCAGGTCGGGGCCAGATCTATATCCATGCCTATGACTGACGTTGAACGAAATGCCGCGAGCCTCGCGGCGCCGCCGCTGGGTGGCGTGCGGCTGACGCTGCCGGCGGCGTCGCCCGGCTTCGCGCCGGCGCAAGCCGCGCTGCGTCGGCGGATGGTGGCGCTGGGCGTGCAGTGTGCTCCGCTGCCGCTCGCTTGCGCGTTGCCTGACGGCGGGGCAGCCGCTGATGGCGCGATTCACGCGCGTCTTGCCGATGCGTCGGGCGCGCGCGTCGATGTTTCGCTACGAGGCTGGCCGGCGGCCGTCGCTCCCGTGTCCGATGCGCTGCTGCAGGCCGCGACCGGCATCACGGGCTGGCATGCGCGTGCGGTGCATGCGTGGCGGCCGCTTGGTGTCGACTACGTGTCGACGCTCGCCGCGTCGCTCGCGTCCGTGTCGGCGCTGTCCGCACTGGCTGCCCAGCGCGGACGCGACGGCGCGCTGCCTGCCGCGCTGTCGCTGTGTCTTGCCGATGCGGCGCTGTTCGCGATGGGCCAATACCTCGCGATGGATCACGTCGGGCAGCCCGCGCAGCAGCCGCGCGATGCGAACGATCGTCCGCCGCCGTTCGAGAGTGGCGACGGCGTGCGCTTCGAGCTCGAAGCGCTCGACCCGGACGCGTGGGGGCGCTTCTGGCGGCGAGTGGCGGCAGGCGAGGACGACATCGCTGCCGGGTGGCGTCCGTTCATGCTGCGCTACACGCAGGCGCTTGCGCCGCTGCCGGTCGGCCTGTTCCGCGCGGCGGCCCGGTTCGACTATGCGTCGCTGGGCGCGATCGCACGCGAGACGGGTACCTACGTGAGCGCGGTGCGCGACGCGGCCGCGCTGCGCGACGATCCGCGCGACGCGCGCTGGCGCGCGGGTGGCCCGTGGCAATTCGATCCTGCGGCCGAACCGGCCAGTGCGCGAACGTTCGCGCGCGGCAATGTGCCGGCGGTGCACGACCGGCCGCTCGCCGGCATCACGGTGCTCGAATCCTGCCGGCTGATCCAGGGGCCGCTCGCCGGGCACGTGTTGCGCCTGCTCGGCGCGCGCGTGCTCAAGATCGAGCCGCCCGGCGGCGATCCGATGCGTGGGATGCCCCCTTTCGCGGGCGGCGTGTCCGCGCATTTCGATGCCATCAACCGCGGCAAGGAATGCGTCGAACTCGACCTCCGTACGCGCGCCGGGCGCGACCGCGTGCTCGAGCTCGCGCGCGACGCTGACGTGTTCCTGCACAACTGGGCACCCGGCCGCGCTGTGCGGCTCGAACTGACGGCGGCCGATTTCGCGGCGGTCGCACCAGCGCTCGTCTATGTATCGGCGTCGGGCGCCGGGCGCGAGCCAGCGCCCGACGATCCGGTCGGTACCGACTTCATGGTGCAGGCGCACAGCGGCCTGGCGTCTCTGATCGGCGGCCCGCATGGAAGCGGCGGCGCGCTGCTGACGCTGGTCGACGTGCTCGGCGGCGTCGCGGCGGCTGAGGGCGTGGCCGCTGCGCTCTACGCGCGCGCTGTCGATGGCCGCGCGCGCGGGTTCGATTCCGCTATGACGGGTGCCGCGGCGCTGCTCGTCGCGCATGAGCACGAGGTGGCGGTCGCGATGCGGCGTAACGATGCCGCGCCGCTCGTCGCGGCGCTGGGCCTGCCGGCCGCGTACGCGACGCGCGACGGCCGCCTGATGATCGATGTGCCGCCCGGCGAACGTGGCGCGGCGCGCATTGCGACGCTGTGCGGGGTCGTGCATGGCACGGTGCCGGACGATGCAGCCGAGCGTCTCGCTGCGGCGCTCGCGATGCACGACACCACGCACTGGCAGCACGAATTCGCCGCGCACGACGTGCCGGCCGTCGCTATCGCGCCCGACGCAGCCTGCGTCGCCACCCATTCTCTGCTGACGGGCAGCGTGCGACGCGAAGCCGATCGCCTGTCCGTCGCCTGTCCCTGGACCTTCACTCACACCGAGACGCTTCGATGACATTCGACTCCACGCTTTCCGCCGCCCGCTCGTGCGACGCCGTTCCGGAATCCGGTGCCGTACGCGATCATGTGCCAGCCCCGCTGCGGCGCGCCTGGGCTGACGCCGGCATTTACGCCGGTCGCGACCTGTTCGGGGCGTTCGCGGGCTACGCAGATGCGCACCCGCTCGCACTCGCGGTGTCCGACGGCGGCATCGCGCTCACCTATGCGCAACTGCGCGTGCGCAGCCTCGGGCTCGCAGCCGCGCTGCACGCAAGCGGCGTGCGCATGGGCGACGTCGTCGCGGTCAATCTGCCGAACGGCTGGCGTGCCTGCGCGGTCGACCTGGCCGCCGCCGCGCTCGGCGCGATCGTATTGCCTTACCCGATCGGTCGCAAGCGGCACGAGAGCCGCGCGCTGCTCTCGAAGTCGGCCGCGAAAGTGCTGATCTGCCAGCGGCGGGTGGGCGACATCGACTACGTAGCGCTGGTCGACGGGTTGCGCGACGAACTGCCTGCGCTCGAACGCGTGTTCGTGCATGGCGCGCGTTATCTCGACTGGCCCGACCTCGATCGCTGCTGGGAGTTCGAACCGTATCCGTATCGGGCGGGCGTGCTCGATCCGGACGGCCCGGTGCGGCTGATCGCGTCGTCGGGCTCGGAGGCCGAGCCGAAGCTCGTGCTGTATTCGCACAACGGCCTGATCGGCGGGCAGGCATCGTACCTGAAGAGTCTCGGCGCCGATGTTTCGTCGATACGCGCGATGTTCTGCGTGTCGCTCGCGTCGCCGTTCGGCTCGCTCGGCACGTCGTGCACGCTCGCGGCGCTCGGCGGAGCGCTCGTCAATCTCGAGCGGTTCGAGCCGACTGCCGCGCTGCTCTCGGTCGCCGCGCTGCGCGTCACGCACCTGTTCGCCGGACCGAACATGGTCGACATGCTGCTTGAAAGCCCGCTGCTTGTGGACGGAGGGGCCGACGCGCCCGACCTGTCGTCGCTGAAGGCGATCGTCAGCGGTGGCTCGGCGCTGAGCGCGGAGACCGCTCGGCGTGTGCGCGACGTGATCGGCTGCTCTCTGATCCAGTCGTACGGCTCGGCAGACGGTGTCGCATGCCACACCGCGCTGGACGACGATTTAGATACGGTTGTCGCGACGGTCGGGCGTCCCGATCCGGCGGTCGTCACGGTGCGGATCGTCGATGAGGCGGGTGCAGACGTCGACCCGGGCGACGAGGGAGAGATCTGGGCGCGCGGGCCGATGACGCCGATGGGCTACTACGGTGCGCCGGAGCTGGATGAACGCAATCGCGCGGCGGACGGCTGGGTGCGATTGGGCGATCGCGGCCGGATGGACTCGGCCGGTTACCTGCAGATCGTCGGCCGACGGGCGGACATCGTGTTGCGTAACGGCGTGAAGATCAACCTCGTTGAGATCGAGATGCTTCTGCACGGGCATCCCGACGTCGCGGACGTGGCCGTCGTGCAGGCGGCCGGCGACGCAACTGGGGTGCGGCTCTGCGCTTGCGTCGTGCCGCGCGCGGGTCGCCCGGCGCCGACGCTCGACGCGGTCAACCGCTTCCTGTTCGACGACGCGGGCGTGGAAAGCTGCAAGCGCGTCGACGCGGTCGTGCCCTGCCCGCGGCTGCCGCTCGCGCCGTCGGGCAAGGTTGACCGCGCGATGCTCGCGCGCGAGGTCGCGACCGCGCAGGCTGCGCTCGCGACCTGCTTGCCGGGCGCGCAACCCGCACTGTCCGCGGCACCGATCCTCGATCTGCTGATGGGCGTCGAGCGCGCCGGCGTGCTGCGCGCGGCGATCGAGCTGCGCGTATTCGACCGGCTGGCGGCCGGCCCGCGCGGCGCGGCCGAGCTGGCCGGAGAACTGCGGGCCAGTGCGCGCGGAATACGGATCCTGCTCGATGCGCTGGCCGGGCTTGCGCTCGTCGATCATGATGCCGTGCAGGCATGCTATGCGCTGAATCCGACGTCGCAGCGCTTTCTCGTGACCGCATCGCCGCATTACATCGGCGGCCTGTCGAGCGTCTACACGGCCGATCTGATGTGGGACACGTTCCGGCATTTCAGGGAGGCCGTCGTGGCGGGTGGCAGCGTGCTGCCGTCGAGCCTCGAGGCGGCGGATCACCCGTACTGGCAGGAATTCGCGGTCGGCATTGCGAACACAAGCCGGCGTACCGCGCAACGCGTCGCGGATCTGCTCTCACCGTGGGCTGCCGTGCGCCGTTCGGTTGCGGTGCTCGATCTCGGCTGCGGCAACGGCATCTACGGTTTCACATTCGCGCAGGCGCAGCCGAAGGCGATCGTGTGCGGCGTCGACTGGCCGTCGATCCACGACGCATGTGCGCGCACCGCCCATGAATTCGGGGTCGAGGCGCGTGCGCGGTTCATCGGCGGTGACCTGTTCGACGTCGAGATCCCGGGGCAGTACGACCTCGTCATCATGAGCCAGATCCTCCATCACTTCGATGAGGACGCATGCCGTCGGCTGCTCGCTCGCGCATGCAGTTGCCTCGCGCCCGGCGGGCGGATCGCGGTCTGCGATTTCATGATCTCCGACGCGCCTCCAGCGAGCGAACCCGTGCCGCGTCTGTTCGCAGCACAGATGCTTGGACTTACGCAGGCGGGCGATTGCTATCCGGTTGCCGCCGTCAGGGCGCTGCTCGCCGAGCAGGGGCTCGTCGACATCACGGCCACGCCGCTGAAGGGCGTGCCCGTGCACTGCGTGACGGGCGACCGCGCGGCCGGCTGACCAGCGCGTTGCATCCATGCCATGGCGGTGCGGTCCGATCCAAATCGATAAGGTATCCATATTAAGGAGAATCAGATGCAACCTCAGTTGTGGCGGCTCGCGGGAGTCGTTTATGCCGATATCGCGGCGAGCGTCGCAATCGGGCTGGCCGTTACCGCATGCCACGCGGCCCAGGCACTGTGCCTCGCGTTCGGGATCGTGGCCGTGCTGTCCGGCACGCCGCCGTCTGGCGTGTTCGGTTGGGCGCTTGGTTTCGCGCTGTTCGCGCTCGTGCGGATCGCGCTGATGTGGGCCGGTGAAGTTGCCGCGCTGCGCACCGCGAGCCGCACCAAGGCGCGGCTGCGCGCGCGGTTGCTGCCGCAGGCGCTGGCGCTCGGCGCGGACGGCGGCGCGGGCCGCACCGCCGAACTGCAGAACACCATCGTCGGCGGTGTCGAAGCGCTCGAGACGTATTACGGTCGCTACATCCCGGCCGTCTGCGTCGCGCTCGTCGGCTGTACCGGCGTGATCGGCGTCGTCGCGTGGCTCGATCCGCTGTCTGCCGGCGTGCTCGCCGTCTGCGTGCTGGCGGTGCCCGTGGTCGATCGTGTGTGGCTGCGGCTGTGCCGGCCGAAGGCATCGGGGCTGATGGCATCGATGGGGCGTTTCGGTGCGACGATGCTCGACAGCCTGCAGGGCATCGTCACGCTGAAGGCGTTCGACGTGGCCGGTACGCGCCGCGCGGCACTGGTTGCCGCGGCGGCCGAATTGCGCCGCGAGGCGATGGGGATTCTTTACGCCACGCTGATGCGCAATGGCGTGACGGGCCTGTTCGGGCTCGGCTGCATCGCGCTGATCGCGGCGCTCAACGCGTCGCGCGCGGCGTCGGGTGCGCTGCCAGCGACGACCGCGCTGATCACGCTGTTTCTGGCGCGCGAGGCGTTCCGGCCGGTCGACCGGCTCGACAAGACGTTCCACATCGCGTGGGGCGCCGCGAGCGCGGCCGCGCCGGTCGCTGCGCTGCTCGATGCCGAACCGCCGGTGCGCGAGCCTGCGTCGCCGCGCGCGCCGGGTGCGCGCTCCGACATTGCATTCGACGACGTGACGTTCGCATGGCCGGGCAGCGATCGCCCCGCACTCGAGCGCGTATCGCTCGCGGTCGGCGAGCGCGAATTCGTCGGCGTCGTCGGACCGTCGGGGGCCGGCAAGTCGACACTCGGTGCGTTGCTGATGCGGATGGCCGATCCGCAGCGCGGCGCCGTGCGGATCGGCGGCATCGACCTGCGCGATCTGCCGCTGGCGGAGATGCGTGCGCAGGTCAGCGCGGTGTTTCAGGACATCGTGCTGTTTCACGGCAGCATCGAGGACAACCTGCGGTTCGCGCGTCCCGACGCGGACGCGCAAGCGATCCGCGACGCGGCGCGCGTCGCGCACATCCACGATTTCATCGAAAGCCTGCCGCGTGGCTATGCGACCGCGGTCGGCGAACGCGGCGCGCAACTGTCGGGCGGCCAGCGACAGCGGCTCGCGATCGCACGTGCGTGGCTGAAGGGCGCGCCGGTCCTGCTGCTCGACGAGGCGACCTCGAATGTCGATCCGGCGAGCGAGCAGGCGATCCAGGCGTCGATCGAGGCGTTCGCCGGACAGCACGCGCTCGTCGTGATCGCGCATCGCCTCGCGACGGTGCGGCACGCGGACCGGATCGTCGTCGTCGATGACGGCCGGATCGTCGAGGAAGGCAATCACGACGCATTGACGGCGCGCGGCGGACTGTATGCGCGTCTGCTGGCCGCACAGGATGCACACGCCGGCGCATCGCAGGAGAAAACCGCATGAGCACGACCTCGACAACGATCCGCGATCGAGCGGCGGCGCCGCGCGACGACGCGCCGCGCACGCGCAGCGGATGGGCGGACCTGATGCGGCTCGCCGGCGGGCAGGAACGGCTGATGGTGCTGACGATCGTCGCGACGGTTCTTGCACAGGGCGGGATGGTCGCGACGCTCGCGACCTGTGCGTGGCTGGTCGGGGTGGCGGTCACCGGCGGGGCCGTCGCGCAGTGGCAGCCCGGCCTGTGGGTGCTTGCCGCGGCGGTGGTCGCGGGCGCGGGCGGTCGCTGGTGGCAGGCGCACGTATCGCACGAATTCGCGTTCGCGCTGATCGAGACGATGCAGATCGGCATCTACGACGGGCTCGACCGCGCGGCGCCGGGTTCCGTAGCCGGGCGCCGCACGGGCGAGCTCGCGGCGACGGCGACGCGCGACGCGCAGGCAATGGAACATTTCTTCGCGCACACGCTTGCCGACGCGATCGCGGCGGGCGTCGTACCGCTGCTGGCGCTCGTGGTGCTCGCGTTCGTGCAGCCGTGGTTGACGCTTGCGCTGCTGCCGTTCCTGCCGCTGCTCGCCTCGGTGCCGTTCTGGCTCGGCGATCGTGCGCACCGCCAGGGCCGCAAGCTCGCGGCAGCGGCTGCGCGGCTCGATGCCGACGTGATTGAAGGGATCCAGGGGCGCAAGGAGATTGCGCTGTTCGGCCAGGCAGGCGCGTGGCTCGACCGCGTCGCGTCGCGCGTGGCCGAGATGGAGAACGAACAGCGCCGCTACGGCGTGCGTGTGGGGCTCGAGCAGGCCGCGATCGAACTGCTGCAGGCGTGTGCGTTGCTCGCCGCGCTCCTGGCCGGCGCGGTGCTGGTCCAGAACGGGCTGCTCGCCGGCGCGTTGCTGCCGTGCGCGGTCGTGCTGGTTGGCGCCGCGTTGATCCCGCTTGCCGAAGTCGCGCAGGCCGCGCGCAAGCTCGGCGAGCTGAAGGCCGGTGCGGAGCGCATTCTCGCGATTCAGCGGCAGCCCGTGCAGATCGTCGACCACGGCAGCGCGGAGCCGGGCGACGCGACGGTCCGCTTCGAGCAGGCCGGGTTCGCGTACGACGGCGCGCACGCGCCGGCGCTGAGCGGTGTCGATCTCGATGTGAAGCCGGCCGAGACGGTCGCGCTCGTCGGTGCGTCGGGCGCGGGCAAGAGCACGTGTGTGAGCCTGCTGCTGCGCTTCCGGGACGTACAGTCGGGACGGGTGACGCTCGGTGGTGTCGACGTGCGCGACATCCCGGTCGCGCGGCTGCGGCAGCTCGTGTCGGTGGTGCCGCAGGATGTGTACCTGTTCGACGATTCCATCGCGAACAACATCCGCCTCGGGCGGCCGGACGCGAGCGACGCGGACATCGAGCAGGCCGCGCGCGATGCGCAGGCTCACGACTTCATCGCCGCGTTGCCGAACGGTTATGACACGCGCTGCGGCGAGCGCGGCGCGCGACTGTCAGGCGGCCAGCGACAGCGGATCGCGATCGCGCGCGCGCTGTTGCGCGACAGCCCCGTGCTCGTGCTCGATGAAGCGTCGTCGAGCCTCGACACTGAAAGCGAGCGCGCGTTCCACGACGCGCTCGCGCGGCTGCGCCGGCGTCGCACGGTGCTGATGATCGCGCACCGGCCGTCGACGATCCGCCAGGCTGACCGCATCGTCGTGCTCGATGAAGGCCGCGTCGTCGAGCAGGGCACGCACGCCGAACTCGTCGCGCGCCACGGACGCTATGCGCGCCTGATTGCCCGCGATGCCGGGCACGCGTGAATCTCATCACCCATTGCAACCACCACGCTTCACGGGGTTCGCGGCGAGGCCGTTGCCGGTCCGTCGCGGACGGAGCATCAGCAGAGGAAGGCTTCATGAATCGTCGTTGCAGTCGCACCGCCCGGACTCGCCGGGCGACTTCTCGTATCGCTTCGCCGGATCGATTCGCCGGTCATTCCGGCCATTCACGGAACGTTTCACCGATGGGCGTCGCAGAATCCACCGATGCCGGGTTACGCATCAAGGTCTCGTCGATTGTGCCGCTGTCGCTTGCGCTGGCTGCCGCGTTGGCGCCGACGCCAGCCGCGCACGCAGCTGAAACAGCGACGCCGGCGGCGGCCCGGTCGTCTGCTTCCGCTTCGTCCGATGCGGTCGACGGCTCGCAGCTCGAAGCGGTGACGATCACCGCGCGCCGTCACAGCGAATCGCGACAGAAGGTGCCGGTCAGCGTGACGGCCGTGAGCGGTGCGGATCTCGCGGTCGATGCAGCGCCGTCGGCCGGCAATGCGGGCCTGGCGCGCTCGGTGCCGAATCTCGCGTTCGCGGATATCGGCGCGACCTATGCGAACGTGTTCAGCATCCGCGGCGTCGGCTCCTTCATGCCGCTCGCAGCCGACGACGAATCGGTCGTGATGTACGTGAACGACGTGCCGCGCGCGACCACCGGGGCGCCGCCGACCTTCATGGACGTCGACCGCGTCGAGGTGCTGCGCGGCCCGCAGGGCACGCTGTTCGGCCGCAATACGCAGGGCGGCGCGATCAACGTGATCACGAAGCAGCCGACCTTCAAGCGGGAATTCTCGGCCACCGCGGAAGCCGGCACGCACGGTCGCTGGCTCGGCGAGGTGATTGGCAACGGGGCGGTGTCGGACGATGTCGCCGCGCGCGTCGCGGTGCGGATGTCGAATCTGAACGGCAACGTGCCGAACCTCGCGACGGGCGGCACCGACGGGCGCGTGAAGATCGGCGCCGCGCGCGGCACGGTGCTGTGGGTGATCGACGACCATACGTCGGTCACTGTGTCGGGTTTCGTCGACCAGACCGAGACCACCGCGCCGCGCTTCGTGCTGTTGCAGAATCCCGCGTTCCCGCAGGTCGAGCTGAATCCGTCCACGTTCAGCCGCTGGCGCGACGCGGGCGGCAGCGTGCGGGTCGACCGCGAGTTCGAGCGCTTCAAGTTCACGTCGCTGACGAGCTACCAGGATTCGCGCAACGTCCAGCAGTTCGACCTGACCGACGGGCTCATCTATTCGGCACTGTCGAAGCGGCCGGCGACCGTGTTCGACGTGCCGGGCGCGGACTACACCGAGATGCATTTCGGCGAAACGACGTTCCAGCAGGAGATGCGGCTGAATTCGCGCGACGACAGCCCCGTGATGTGGACGGCCGGGCTCAACTATTTCCATTCGCGCTTTACGAACGACTCGTCGGCGATTGCGTCGCCGGCCGCGTTCAATTTCGTGACGACGCAGAACGGTCAGCAGCACAACCGCATCAATACCGACAGCGTGTCGCTGTTCGGCGAGGCGAGCTGGCCGCTCACGGCCCGGCTGAAGGCGATCACGGGCGTGCGCGCGACCTACGAACGCAAGGACGCGCGCTATGCGTTCGACGGCAACGGCAATCCGAAGGTCGTGAGCCGATTCCGCGAGGAAGACAGCCTGAGCGACACGTTCGTCACCGGCCGCGCCGGCCTGACGTTCGACTGGACCGATACGCTGATGACCTACGCGACCGTGTCGCGTGGCGAGGCGTCGGCCGGGTTCCCGGCCGTGACCGTGAACGGGCCGCAAGGCCGGCGCGAGTCGTCGTTTCCGGCGTCGACGAGCTGGACCTACGAGCTTGGCTTCAAGTCGCTGTGGCTCGACCGGCGGCTCAGCGTCGACGGTTCGGTGTTCTACAACGACGTGAAGAACGGCCACCTCGTCGCGTTCTTCCCGTCGAACGGGTTGTTCATGCCCGCGTCGCTCGACTACCGGACCTACGGCGCGGAGCTCGAACTCGGCGCGAAGGTATCGCGCTACGTGCGGTTGACGGCAGGGCTCGGTTATACGCAGGGCGAACTGCGCGCGGTGCCCGCCGGCGATGTGACGGGCGCGCGGTCGGGCAACCGGCTGCCGAACGTGCCGCGCACGACGGCCAGCCTCGGCGTGCATGGAGAACTGCCCGGCGGCACGGTTGGCATGCCGGGACGCTTCAACGCGGACGCGGCGTGGCAATTCGTCGGCTCGCGCGCGGTCGACGTACGCAACAGCTTCAATCTCGCCGCGTACAGCGTGGTCAACCTGCGGGTCGGCTGGACGTACCGGAACTGGACGCTGTACGGGTTCGCAGAGAACCTGCTCGACCGTCGCTACGTCGTCGCGGGGCAGAGCTGGGCGCCGGGCGTCGGATCGGTGCGCGTCGGGCAGCCGCGCGTCGTCGGCATCGGCATCACGACGAAGCTTTGACAGGAGATCACATGAGCGAACCGCTTCATCTCGCCGGCGATCGATCGCCGGCCGTTGCGCAGGGGCCCGGCATCGCGCGTGTGCTCACGGTCGTCGCGATTCTCTACGCCGCGATCGGCAGCGTGCTCGGCTTCGTGCAGGGCGGCCTCGGGCCGATCCTGCGCGCTCAAGGCGTGGCGCTGGCGTCGCTGCAATGGGTCTATGCGCTGTACCTGCCTTTCGGCGTCGCGTTCCTGTGGGCGCCGTGGCTCGACGCGCGGCGGCTGCCCCGGCTCGGGCACCGGACGGGCTGGATCGTCGCGGCGCAGGGCGTCGCGGTCGCCGCGACGCTCGGCATCGCCGCGTTGCCGGGCGCGCCCGTCGCGAGGTTGTTCGCGCTCGGGCTCGTCGCGACGGCGGCCGTCGCGACGATGGACCTGTCGCTCGACGCGTTGACGGTCGAGCAGACGCCGCCATCGGGCCGTACGCTCGTTGCGGCCGCGAAGATGGGCGGGATGGCGTTCGGCCTGCTGCTGGGCGGCGGCGTGCTCTTGTGGGCGTATCCGTCGGCCGGCTGGCGGCTCACGTTCGTGCTGCTGGCCGCGATCCTTGCCGTGTCGCTGCTGCCGGTCACGCTGCTGGTCGCGGCCGATCGCGCGGCGCCGCGCATCGCGAACCGGTCGCTGCCGGGATGGCGCAATGCACTGAGCGACGCGCCGATGCGGGCGCGACTGCTTGCGACGATCGCTCTGACAGTGATGTTGATGTTGCTGTTCAACTTCAACCGGCTGCTGCTGGTCGATCTCGGCCTGCCGCTGCAGCGGATCGGTGCGCTGCTCGGCACGCTCGTGCCGGCAGCGAACCTTGCGGCGGCGGTAGCGACCGGCTGGGCCGCGCGTCGCTGGCGGCCCGCCGCGATCTGCGCGACGGGCGCCGTGGCCTGCATCGCGAGCGTTACCGTGCTGGCGGTCGCCGCCATGCGTGGCGACGCTGCGCTGGCCACGACGGGAGCGGTGCTGGTCGGCGCGGCCAGCGCCTGGACCTTCATCGGCATGGGCGGTGCGATCCTCGGCTGGGCGGCCGGCCGCCAGCCGGCGACCGTCTATGCACTGTTCTACGGCAGCGGGCGGCTGGTCGGCACGTTCGGATTGCTCGGGATGCCGAGACTGATCGCGTCGGTGGGCTGGCCGGCGTTCTATGCTGGCGCGGGCATCGCGTTCGGGCTGGCGGCGGCGGTGTTTCTCGCGTTGCTGGTGCGCGGCGGCACGGTGCCGACGGAGCCGGGCCGCGCGGCGTGAAGGTCGGCCCCGGGCGGACGCGGCGCGGCGAATGTCGCGCCGCGCTTACGCAGATCGATCTCCCTCTCCCGGAAACACCGGCTCCCCCAGCGTCAACATCAACCGGTTCGCCCACGCGAAGATCGCGACCGCGTGCGACAGGTCGAGAATTTCCTCATGCGTGAGCCCTTCGGCCTCGAGCGCGGCGATGGCGCTCGCATCGACCGTATCGGGCCGCTCGGTCAGCACGATCGCATAGCGCACGATCGCGCGTTCGCGTGCCGTCGTGCCGGCCGTCGCCGGATCGTCGAACACCTGCTCGATCGCATCGGTGCGTTTCGCGAGCTGCGCGAAGCGCTGCGCATGAACCGACGCGCAATACACGCAGCCGTTCACGCGCGACACGGCCGTGCTGGCCAGTTCGCGTTCCGCGCGAGACAGCCCGCCCGGGCCGTACATGATCGCGTTGAACACGCCCGAGCGCTGCCGCAGGATCTCGGGCAGGTGGACGAGCAGCAGGTAGTAGTCGGACGTCTTCGCCTGCGGGTGGCTCGCTTCGAGCACCGCAAGCTGCTCGGGCGTCGCGGCGTCGAGCGGCACCGTGTCGAGCCAGGCGCGCCAGCCGAGCGTGTCGGACGTGAAGCCGTGGGCGGCGGTCGTCATGCGGCCTCCTGCGCGGCACGCGCCTGAAGTGCCTGCGCGGCAGCCGCGACGCGCAACTGGTACGCGACGAACGCGACGAGCTGCGACAGCGCGACGATCGCGGGCGTCGTGAGGCCGGCCGACTTCAGGGCGTCGAGATCGGCCGCGCGTGCGTCGACGGGCGACCGCGCCAGCAGCCGCGCATGCGCGAGGATCGCGCCGACGCGCGGGGCGAGCGCGTCGAACGCCTCGGCGTCCGCGCTGGCGATGTCCTCGGCGCCGCCGCCGGCGTCGAGCAGCCGGGCGCGATACGTCTCGGCCAGCGCGTGCGCGTTCGATTGGCGCGCGACCAGGCGCGCCGCATGCAGCCTTTCGATCAGCGAGAGATCGGGCAGCGCGGGATCGAACAGCGCGGCTTCGCTCAGCTGCGTATGGCGCAGCACCTTGTCGCGCGCGCGGCGCAGCACGGCTATCGCGTCGCCGCCGTGCAGGCCGGCCACCGCGTCGATCGTATCCGGCACGGCGGCCGGCGTAATGGGTTCAGTCATCGTTTCGGATTCCCTTCGTTCGTCAATGTCGTCGCTGGACGCGCGTTCATGCGTCGGCGTCATGCCATTCGTCGCCTTGCAGTTCGGCGTTCGCATACGCGACGAGTGCGTCGTAATGGCGGTCGCGATCGGCGTCGAACAGCCGGCTCGCGATGCCGCGCGCCAGCCGCTTCGCCCCCGCGCTGATCGCCGGGATGTCGCCGGACAGCTTGCCCTGGCTCAGGCTCGCCGCGTGGTTGAAGCAGTGGATGCGCGTGACGGCCGGGCACGCGCCGGGCTCGCGTTCCTGGAACGCGAACGCGGGGCCGAGGTCGGGCGACTCGGCGAGCTCGTCGAGCCATGCGCCGGGCGCCGGCCGGTAGCGATCCTTCCAGCGCCGCACGTGCGTGCCGAACGACGCGAATTCCGCGCGCGTCGTCCAGTCCGAATGGAAGCCCGTCGCGAAGATCAGGAAGTCGACGGTGTAGCGCCCGCGGGGCGTCGTCACGTCGAGGCCGTCCGCGTGGCCGGCGAGCGTCTCGATCGGGCTGCCCGCGTGAAAGTGCGCTTGCGCGTGGCGCGACACGCGCAGCACGCTGTCGCGCGGCGGCGGCGTCTGCGACGTCAGCGCGTAGTGCATGAAACGCCACTTCGTCGCGTCGTCGAGATCGGCGTAGCCGTGCACGAGGCCCGGGCTGCCGATGCCGGTCAGCTTGTTGATGCGCGGAATGTCGGCGCGGCGGAAGAACAGGTCGACGCGCGCGGCGCCGGCCTCGAGCGCGGCGCCCGCGTTGTCGAACGCGGAAGCGCCCGCGCCGACCACGCCGACCCGCTTGCCCGCGAGCGCCGCGAAATCGATCGGCTCGGACGAATGGGCCCAGCGTGCGCGCGGCGCGCGTTGCGCGACGGGTGGCACGTACGGGCCGCCGAGCCCGTCGCGGCCGGTCGCGAGCACGACATGGCGCGCGAGCAGCGTCCGCGCTTCGCCGTTGGCGCGCACGTCGAGCGCGAGCAGGCCGTCGGCGCGCGGGCGCAGCGCGGCAAGCGTGGTGTCGTTGCACACCTGCAGGTCGAGCACGCGCCGGTACCAGCGCAGGTAGTCCATCCATTGCGTGCGCGGGATCTTGTAGAGCGCGTCCCACGCGTCGCGGCCGTATTGGGCCTCGAACCATGCGCGGAACGTCAGCGCGGGCAGGCCGAGCGCGGGGCCGGCGAGCTGCTTCGGCGAACGCAGCGTTTCCATCCGCGCGAACGTGACCCACGGGCCTTCGTAGCCGGCCGGCGCGCGGTCGATCACGCACTGGTTGTCGATGCCGAGCAGGCGCAGTTCGGCGGACGCCGCGAGCCCCGCCATCCCGCCGCCGACGATCGCGACGTCGAGCACGCGCATGCCGTCGGCTTCCTGCGGCGGCACCCACGACGGCGCGGGCAGGTCGAGCCAGCGCAGGTCCTGCGCGAGCCGCGCTTCGAGCGCCGGGAGTGCGTCGGGCATCGTCGTCATGCAGCCTCCTGGCGGGCGCGGCGGGTCCGCGCGGCGCGAGGCGGGCGCGGCGTGCGCTCGCTGCGCAGCCGGTCGCCGCGCAGCAGCGCATCGTGCGCGGCGGCCTCGTGAAAGATCACGTCGTCGAGCAGCGCGCGCGTCGTGCGCCGCAGCGCGTCGAGCAGCGCATCGACGGCCGCGGTGCGGGCCTTGCCGGCCGGCGTCGCCACGCCGAACGCGAACGGGATGTCGACGTCGAGCGGACGCGCGACGACGCCGTCCACCGGCAGCGCGACGCCCGTGGCCGGATCGACGATGCCGATTCCGACGCCCGCGCGGGCGGCCATCACCGCGTTCAGCGACGCATTGGTCTCGATGAATACGCGCGCCTTGATTCGCGCCGCCGCGAATGCCGCATCGATCCGCTGGCGCAGCCGGTGGCGGTTCGCGACCGTCACGATGCGGCGTTGCTCGAGATCGCGCAGCGCGATGCGCGGCTTCGACGCGAGCGGATCGCCGGCGGGCAGCACGGCGACGCACGGCGTCTGCGCGATCCAGTGCACGTCGAGCCCCGCATGCGCCATCGGCAGCGTGACGACGCCGACGTCGGCCGTGCCGGCCAGCACTTCGTGGACGACATGCTCGGCCGATTCGCTGCGCAACTGGTAGTGCGGCGCGTGCGCGTCGTCGGGCAGCGCGGCGAGCGCGGCCGGCACGAGCGTGGCCGCGAGCGACGGCGTGGCCGCGATCCGCACGGGCTCGGCCGTTTCGACGCCGAGCGCGCGGGCCCGCGCCTCGATCGCGCGCAGGCCGACGAGCGAGCGCTCGACTTCCTCGTAAAGCAGGAACGCGCGCCGCGTCGGCGTGACGCGCGGGCCGTTCCGGTCGAACAGCGCGTAGCCGAGATCGGCTTCGAGCTCCTGGATCTGCCGCGTGACGGCCGGCTGCGAGCGGCCGAGCAGTTCGCCCGCGCCGGTCACGCTGCCGGCCGACATGACCGCGGAAAAGGCTTCGAGTTGGTGCAGCTCCATGACACGTTCCGATGATGCGATTTGCGCATTGTAGAAGTGCGAGCATGCGTAATTCATATAATGATTTTTGCTATCGACAGCGCGAAAACTGCGAAGCGCGCGCCCGGGGCGCGCGTCGGCGGCGGGCGCCCGTGCCGCGGCGTCGCGCGATGCCGCGCGGAAAACACCAATCGAATCAACGCGATGCGCTATCGGCGCGGCGCCGCACGATGCGCGGCAGTCGCCGGGCCTTGCGCAGGCGCGATCGGCTTCGCGCCGCACGCGATATCGATATGCGCAAAACTTCGTTGGATCGCCCTGAACCGGGTGGTTACATGCCCTCACTCTTTTCGATCGACTGAAGGTGGGGGCGGCATGAAGGTTTCGGGGAACGACGCACGCGGCGCATGGCGGCGCGTGCTGGGCACGGTGGCGGCGCTCGCGGCCGCATGGGGCTTGTCGGCGGGCGGTGCGCTCGCGGCGGGCGTGTCGGGCGAGCCGGTGGTGGTCGGCGTGAGCGGGCCGCTCACGGGGCAGGACGCGCAATACGGCGAGCAATGGAAGCGCGGCTTCGATCTCGCGCTCGACGAGATCAACGGCAGCGGCGGCATTCACGGCCGGCCGCTCGCGGTCGACTTCCAGGACAGCCGCAGCGATCCGCGCCAGGCGGTCGCGATCGCGCAGAAGTTCGTCGCCGATCCGCGCGTCGTGATCGAGCTCGGCGATTTCTCGAGCGCGACGTCGATGGCCGCGTCGCCGATCTACCAGCGCGGGCAACTGCTCCAGTTCGGCTTCACGAACTCGCATCCGGATTTCACGAAAGGCGGCGACTACCTGTGGAGCACCGCGCTGAGCCAGGCCGAGGAGCAGCCGCTGCTCGCGCGCTACGCGGTGAAGGAACTCGGCTTCAAGCGGATCGCGGTGCTGTACCTGAACACCGACTGGGGCCGCACCAGCAAGGACATCTTCGCGAAGGCGGTGACCGGGCTCGGCGCGCAGGTCGTCGCGGCCGAAGGCTATCAGCCGGCGGAGAAGGATTTCCGCTCGACGCTCGTGCGCATCGGCGAATCGAAGCCCGATTCGATCGTGCTGATCTCGTACTACGCGGACGGCGCACAGATCGTGCGGCAGGCGCGCACGTCGGGTGTCGCGCTGCCGATCGCGGCGGTCGGTTCCGTGTATTCGCCGAAGTTCATCGAGCTGGGCGGCGCGGCCGTCGACGGCGTCTATACCGAATCGAACTTCTTCCCGGCCGAGCCGCGCCCCGAGGTGCAGGCGTTCGTGCAGCGCTATCGCGCGAAATTCCACGCCGATCCCGATTCGTTCGTCGCACGGGCGTACGACGCGCTGATCCTGTCGGCCGAGGTGCTGCGCCGCTACGGCACGACGCGCCAGGCCGCGCACGACGGCTTCGCGAAAGTGAGCGACGTGCCGAGCGTGATCTTCGGCAAGGTGCGCTTCGATCCGCAGACGCGCCGCGTCGCGGGCGCGCGCACCGTGTATCTGGTCGTGAAGCAGGGGCAGTGGGCGCTGTGGGACGGCGCGAAGCCCCAGCTCGCCGCGCGCTGATTCCGGATTCCACAGGCAAGTGATGGACGCATCGTGATGGCATCCTGGATCGACTACACGCTCAACGGCCTCATCGTCGGCAACATCTACGCGCTGCTCGCGGTCGGGCTCGCGCTGATCTTCGGCGTGTCGCACCTGATCAACTTCGCGCACGGCTCGGTGTACATGGTCGGCGCATTCATCGGCTGGCTGTGCCTGACGCGCTTCGGGCTGCCGCTGCCGGTCGCGCTCGCGGCGGTCGTGGCCGGCTGCGGTGCGCTCGGCATCGCGATCGAGCGGATCGGGCTGCGGCCGCTGCGCCACGCCGCGCGGATCGCGCCGCTGCTCGCGACGATCGGCATCAGCTTCATCCTCGACCAGCTCGCGCAGCTCGCGTTCGGCGCGGACCCGCGCGCGGTGCCGACGCCGCTGCCCGACTGGCACCTGCGGATCGCCGGCGCGACGCTCGGCTCGCTCGACCTGCTGATCGCGGGCATCGGCATCGCGGCGGCCGCGCTGCTGTACGGCTTCCTGCGCTTCACGCGGCTCGGCTGGGCCGTGCGCGCGACCGCGCAGGATCGCGACGCGGCGCTGCAGATGGGCGTCGACGTCGACCGCGTGAACCAGACGGTGTTCGCGATCGCGTGCGCGCTCGGCGGCGTGAGCGGGCTGCTGGTCGGCATGTACTACAACAGCATCGACCCGGCGATGGGCTTCCAGGCGACGCTGAAGGGCGTCGTCGCGCTGCTGATCGGCGGGCTCGGCAACGTGCCGGGCGCGATCGCGGGCAGCCTGCTGCTCGGTCTCGTCGAAAGCTACGGCGTCGCGCTGTTCGGCACCAGCTACCGCGACCTGTTCGCGTTCGGACTGCTGATCGTGTTCCTCGTGTGGCGGCCCAACGGCCTGTTCAGCGCGAACCGCGCGCTGCCGCCCGAGCCGATGACGGGCACCTTCCTCGCGGCCGCGAAAGCCGTGCGCGTGCCGCGCCCGGCGCTCGTCGCGCTGATCCTGGCGGCCGCCGCGCTGCCGTGGCTCGGCGCATCGCCGTACGTGCTGCAGACGCTCACCAACGCGTGGCTGTACGGCCTGCTCGCGGTGAGCCTCACGCTCGTCGCGGGCACGGTCGGGCAGATCTCGCTCGGCCACGCGGCGCTGCTCGTGATCGGCGCGTACGCGTCGGCGCTGCTGTCGTCGGATCTCGGCTGGTCGCCGGCCGTGACGATCCCGTGCGCGGGCGCGATCACGGCCGTGCTCGGCACGCTGCTCGTCTATCCGGCCTTCCGGCTGCGGGGGCACTACGTGTCGATCGCGACGCTCGGCATCGGCGAGGTGGTGAGCCTCGTGATCCTGAACTGGGACGGCCTCACGCGCGGCCCGCTCGGCATCACCGGCATCGCGCCGCTGCCGTGGGCGACGAGCGCGCAGGCCGCGTACTGGTTCACGTTCGCGGTGCTCGTCGCGTTCGCGCTGGTGCAGGTGCGGCTGCTGCGCTCGCATCTCGGCCGCACGCTGCGCGCGGTGCGCGAGGACGACGTCGCCGCACGCGCGCACGGCATCGCGCCGAACCGCTACAAGGCGATCGCGTTCGCGGTCGGCGGCGTCGCGGCCGGCGTGAGCGGCGGCATCGCCGCGCACCTGTACAGCTACATCAATCACCAGACCTTCGACTCGCAGGTGTCGATCCTCGCGCTGACGATGGTGATCCTCGGCGGGCTCGGCAACGTGCTCGGCGGCATCGCCGGCGCGGTCGCGCTGATCGGGCTGCCCGAGCTGTTCCGCTGGGCGGCCGACTACCGGATGCTGATCTACGGCGTCGTGCTGCTGCTGCTCGTCCGGTTCCGGCCGCAGGGCCTGCTCGGCACCGTGTGAGGAGACAGACGATGACGACCCCTCGACCCTTGCTCGACGTGCAGGGCCTGACGCGCCGCTTCGACGGCGTGACCGCGCTCGACGGCGCGAGCCTGACGCTCGCCGACGGCGAACTGCTGAGCGTGATCGGCCCGAACGGCGCCGGCAAGTCCACGCTGTTCAACCTGATCGCGGGCGCCGACCGGCCCGACGCCGGCCGCGTGACGTTCGACGGCCGCGACATCACGGGCACCGCGCCCGAACGGCTCGCGGCGCTGGGCATCGCGCGCACGTTCCAGCACGGCCGCGTGTTCGGCAACCTGAGCGTGCTCGACAACGTGCTGATCGGCGCACATGCGCGGCTGCGCGCGGCGCGGCCCGGCTGGCCCGTGCTCGGCGCGGCCGCCGAGGTGCTGCGCGCGCTCGTGCGGCCCGCGTCGGTGCGCCGCGAGGAGGCGGCGCTGCGCGACGAGGCGCGCGCGATCGTCGCCGGGTTCGGCGAACGGCTCACGCCGCGCATCGATCATCCGGCGCACAGCCTGTCGTATGCGAACCGGCGGCGCGTGGAGATCGGCCGTGCGCTCGCGCTGCATCCGCGGCTGCTGCTGCTCGACGAACCGACGGCCGGGATGAACGAAACGGAAACGGCGGAGATGCTGCTGCTGATCCAGTCGCTGAAGGCGCGCGGCCTCACGATCCTGCTGATCGAGCACAAGCTCGAACTCGTGATGCGCGTGTCCGACCGCGTGATGGTGCTCGACAACGGCGTGAAGATCGCCGAAGGCGCGCCGCGCGACGTGCGGCACGATCCGCGCGTGATCGAGGCGTACCTCGGCCGCCGCCATGCGGGCGGCGCCGACGCGCCGCACCCCGCGCAGGCGGTCGCATGACCGCGCTTTCTTCCGGACCCGACACGACCATGACCGACGCGCTGCTGAAACTCGAACACCTCGACACGTTCTACGGGCCGGTGCAGGTGCATTTCGACGTGAATTTCGAAGTCGGCCGCGGGCAGATCGTCAGCCTGCTCGGCGGCAACGCGAGCGGCAAGTCGACGACGATGAAGCTGATTCTCGGGTTGATGCGGCCGAAGCGCGGCGTCGTGCGCTTCGACGGCGACGACGTGACGGCGCTCGCGACGCCGCAGCGCGTGCGGCGCGGGATCGCGGCCGTGCCCGAGGCGCGGCGGCTGTTCGGCGACATGAGCGTGCGCGAGAACCTGCTGATGGGTGCCTACACGCGCGGCGACCGCACGGCGGTGGCGGAGGACTACGCGCGCGTGCTCGACCTGTTTCCGCGGGTGCGGGAGCGGCTCGCGCAGCGTGCGGGCACGCTGTCGGGCGGCGAGCAGCAGATGCTGGCGATGGCGCGCGCGCTGATGGCGCGGCCGAAGCTGATCTGCATGGACGAGCCGACGATGGGGCTGTCGCCGCTCTACGTCGACAAGGTGCTCGAGCTGATCGACGCGATCAACAGGCAGGGCGTGACGGTGTTCATGGTGGAGCAGAACGCGAGCCTCGCGCTGGAGATCGCGCATTACGGCTACGTGCTGCAGACCGGGCGCGTCGTGCTCGAAGGGCCGGCGCAGGCGCTGCTCGCGGACGAACGGATCAGGGATGCGTATCTCGGCGGCGAGGTCGCGGCGTAGCCGCGCGCACCGGGCGAGGGCGCCGGCGCGGCGCGGTCGCGCCGCGCACCCGACGTTTCAACGGAAGATGAACGCGACGACGGCGTCGCAATGCGCGTCGATCGCCCGCTCGTCGAGCGCGTCGATGCCGTGCGCGTAGCGCATTTCGGCCGTCAGCAGATAGGGCACCTGCGCGATCGCGGTAATCATGTACAGCAGCACGACCGGGTCGATCCGCGCGAGCCCGTCGGTCGTCTCGCTGACCAGGCGGATCAGCGGCACCGAGCGATCGTGGCGCGGCCGCACGAAGGTTTCCGCCATCCACTTCAGGCGTTCCGAATCGCGGTTGGCCTCCTGCATCATCAGCCGCGCATGCTCGGGATGCGCGGCGCAATAGCGCACGTAGTTGCGGATGTACTGCTTGACGGCGTCGATCGAGAACGTGTCCGACGCCGGGTCCGGCAGCGCGACCCCCTCCATGAACCGGTCGAACAGCTGCGTCACGCTGGCGCGCCACAGGTTCTCCTTGTTGCCGAAGTAGTAGCGGATCATCGCGTGGTTCACGCCGGCCGCGTCCGCGATGTCGCGCACGCTGACCGCGTCGAAACCGCGGGTCGAGAACTGTTCGAGCGCGATGCCCAGAATTTCCGAACGGGTCTGTTCGCCGCGCTCCTGCTGCGCCTGCCGGGCAATCTGCATGTGTCCTGTCCTTGATCGAATCCCCGGATTGTGCCGTCCGTCCGGGCCGGCCGCAACGGGCCGGCCCGGCCCGACGCGGTGCGCCCGCGCGATGCCGCAGCCCGCACGGGTCGGGGAAAACCCCGCCGCCATTAGAGCGGTCACACGCTTGACACGCAGGTTCAAAACAATAATTATCCACTCGGATAATTATTCGGCGGCACCCGCTCGGCATGGCGATGCGAGCGCGGTGCCTGCCGGTCCCGTTCATTCGACGCCACGCATGATGAAACCCACGACCCATCTGCAGCATCCCCTCGAATCCTCCGAGCCGGCCGGCCCGTACATGGCGCCGGCGGATTGTCCCGACGCCCGCGCGCGGGAAACCGAAGCCCGCATGACCGACGACGAGCGCTTTTCGCTGCTCTACAGCCTGATGGTGCGGGTCTTTGGCCGTACCGGCCGCGAGCCGCGCGTGCCGGCCGACCTGCCGGTCATCGCCGGCTACGTCCCCGGCGTGCCGCGCCTCGGCGTGCCGGCGCTGAAGCTGGCCGACGCGAGCCTCGGCCTGCGCCATACCGAAACCGCCGACGAGCGCGCGACCGCGTTCCCGGCCGCGCTGGCGCTCGGCGCGACCTTCGATCCCGCGCTGGCGTGCCGCATGGGCGCGGCGATCGGCAGGGAGGCGCGCGCTCGCGGCTTCAACGTCGCGCTGGGCGGCGGCATCAACCTGGTGCGCGACGTGCGCAACGGCCGCAACTTCGAATACGTGTCGGAAGATCCGCTGCTGTCCGGGCGGATCGGTGGCAGCGTGGTGGCCGGCACGCAGCGCGAGGGCGTGGTCGCGCTGCTCAAGCACCTGTCGCTCAACGCGAGCGAGACCGACAAGTTCTTCCTGAACGCCGTGATCGATCCGGACGCGCATCGCGAGAGCGACCTGCTCGCGTTCCAGATCGCGATCGAGGCGGGCGCGCCCGGCGCGCTGATGGCCGCCTACAACCAGGTCAACGGCGCGTATGCGAGCGGCAACCGGCCGCTGCTGCAGGACATCGTCAAGGACGCGATGGGCTTCAAGGGCTGGATCATGTCGGACTGGCGCTCGGTGTACGGCTGGGAATCCGCGCTCGCGGGCCTCGACCAGCATTCGGGCGCGCAGCTCGACGAGGCCGAGTGGTTCAACGGGCCGCTGCGGCGCGCGTACGACGAAGGCAAGGTGCCGCCGGCGCGCATCGGCGAGATGGTGACGCGCATCCTGCGATCCTGCTACGCGGTCGGCATCGATCGCGCGCGCCCGCCGGAGCCGGTCGATTTCGCCGCGCACGACGCGATCGCGCTGCAGATCGCCCGCGAGGGCATCGTGCTGCTGAAGAACGACCGGCAGGTGCTGCCGCTCCTGCCGGCGGTGCGCCGCGTCGCGGTGATCGGCGGCTTCGCGCAGGCGGGCGTGCTGTCCGGTTCGGGTTCCAGCCAGGTGATGCCGCACGGCGGCTATGCGGCGGTCGTGCCGATGCGCAGCCATCCGCTGCTCGGGCCGACCGCGATGTGCATCGGCGGCGGGTCGCCGCTCGCGGCGCTGCGGGCGCAGTTGCCGGACGCGATCGTCGAATACGACAGCGGCGCGCACGTCGCGGACGCCGTCGCGCTCGCGCGCCGCGCCGACGTCGTGATCGTCAACGCGATCCGTCACGAGGGCGAACGCTTCGATTGCCCCGACATGACGCTGCCGTTCGGCCAGGATGCGCTGATCGACGCGGTGGCGCGCGCGAACCCCGATACGGTGGTCGTGCTGCAGACCGGCAACCCGGTCGCGATGCCATGGAGCGGCGATGTCGCGGCGATCGTGCAGGCGTGGTATCCGGGGCAGGCGGGCGCGCAGGCGATCGCGGAGATCCTGACGGGGCGCGTCAATCCGTCGGGCCGCCTGCCGGTCACGTTTCCGGCCGACGTCGCGCACACGCCGCATCCGGCGCTGCCGGGCGCCGACGTCGAACTCGGCACGCCGATCGACGTGCACTACCACGAGGGCGCGGACGTCGGCTATCGCTGGTTCGCCAGGACGGGGCGGACGCCGCGCTTCGCTTTCGGCTTCGGGCTGAGCTATACGCGCTTCGCGTACGACGACCTGCGGCTCGACGGCGGCGACACGGTGACGGCGCGCTTCACGGTGACCAACACCGGCGCGCGCGACGGCGACGACGTGCCGCAGCTCTACCTGACGAATGCCTGCGGCGAGCCGCGCGTGCGGCTGCTCGGGTTCGAGCGCGTGACGTTGCGCGCGGGCGAATCCATCCGCGTGGCGCTGAGCGTCGATCCGCGCCTGCTGGCCCGGTTCGACGGATCGGCCGGACAGTGGCGGATCGCGGCCGGCGCGTATCGCATCGCGCTGGCGCGCGCGGCGACCGATCACGCGATCGCGGGGTCGGTGCAGCTCGACGGGCGGGTGTTCGGGCGCTGAGCGGGCGGCGGCGCATGATGAATGGAGGGGATATGGACGAATTGATCTATGTATCGGCCCGTAAAACGGCCAACCGGTATCTCGGCGTGACGCTGACCGTCGCCTTCGTCGGCGTCTGGCTGGCGATGTTGCCGTATCCGATGATGATCCTGCCGATGCTGGCGGAACGCATCTCGCCGACCGACAAGGCAACCGTGCTGGCGCGGGCGCTCGGCATCGGCTCGTTCATCGGCCTGGTCGCGCAGCCGATATTCGGCGTGCTGAGCGATCACACGCGCTCGCGCTGGGGCATGCGCAAGCCGTGGATCCTGGGCGGCATGCTGGGCGGGCTCGGCGCGATGGCCGTCATGGCGACCGCGCGCACGCCCGCGCAGCTCGCGCTCGGATGGGGGCTGATGGCGTTGACCTTCAATTCGATCTTGAGCGGCCTGAACGCGGTGCTTCCGGATCAGGTCCGCTCCGAGAAGCTCGGCTTCTATTCGTCGATCGTCGGATTCACGCCGCCGATCGGCATTCTCCTGGGCGTCGGCATTGCGAGGCAACTGGCCCCCGATCTCGTGTCGATCGCGCTGGTGCAGGGGGCGATCGCGCTGGTGGCGGTCACCTGCTTCGTCGTGTTCGCCAACGACCGGCAACTGGATGTCCGCCAGGTGAAACCGCTGCAGTGGCGGCAACTGGCGGCGAGTTTCTGGACCAATCCGGTCAGGCATCCCGACTTCGCGATCGCGTGGCTGTCGCGTGCGCTGGTGCTGTTCGGCGTCAGCAGCTTGCAGTATTACCTGCTGTTCTATCTGCGGGACCGGATCGGCCTGTCGACGAAGGAGACGCCGCACGCGATGTTCATGTGCCTGCTGGTGGCCACGACGGCCATGACGGCCAGTGCGCTGGTGTTCGGGCGGCTGTCGGACCGGTTGCGGCGCCGCAAGGTCTTCGTGATCGGGGCCGGCATCGGGATGGCGCTCGGGTTTCCGGTGCTCCTGTACTGCGCGACGTTTTCGCAGTTGCTGGCCGTGATCGCGTGGATGGGCGTGGCGCAGGGCGCGTATCTCGCCGTCGACCTTGCGCTGGTGACGGAAGTGCTGCCCGACCGCAATGCGGCGGCAAAGGACATGGGCGTGTTCCATCTCGCGAACGTCGTGCCGCAGCTTTCCCTTTCCCTTCTCGCGACCTGGCTGACGATGCCGGGCGGCGCCATCCGCTTCGACGCGCTGTTCCTCGCGGCGGGTTGCTCGACGCTGCTCGGCGGGATCGTCATCGCCGCGATCAGGTCGGTTCGCTGACATCGACTCGTATTTTGCCAACGGATATCTCATGACCACGAAGCCCAATTTCGTCATCATCGTCGCGGACCAGTTGCGCGCCGATTGCGTTCACGCGGTTGATCCCGCGACGCCCGTCCGCACGCCGAACCTGGATCGGCTCGCCGCCGGCGGCGTTGCGTTCACGCAGGCGTTCGGACAACACAGTGTCTGCTCGCCGTCGCGCGTGTCGTTCCTGTCGGGACAGTATCCGCACGTGGCCGGGCATCGCACGCTCGGTTACCTGCTGGGGCCGGACGAGCCGAATTTCCTGCGCGTCTTCAAGGAGAACGGCTATCACGTGGCGATGGCCGGCGGTCGCGGCGATTCGTTCGCGCCCGGCGCGACCGAACGTTCGGCGCATGAGTATGGCTTCCTGCCGGAAGAGACGCGGCGCAGCGCGGCGGAATTCCTGCAGAGCAAGGCGAAAGGGGACCCCGCGGACCCGATGGTGCGCGCGTTCTATCGGGGGCAGCGTTCGCAGGAGCAGGCCGCCATCGAATACGACGAGGTGGTGATCCGCACGGCGGAGCATTGGCTCGCCGCCCCGCCGCGCGAACCGTGGGTGCTGTATGTTCCGCTGTTTGCGCCGCATCCGCCGTTCGAGGCGGAGGAGCCGTGGTTTTCGATGTACGACCGCGCGGCGGTGCCGGAGCGTGCGGTCGGACATGGCCGGATGCCCGCTTACGTCGAGGCGCTGGCCCGCGCGCATGGATGGGACCGTCTGACCGACGCGCAATGGCGGGAACTGCGCGCCGTGTACTACGGCATGGTGTCGAGACTGGATCACCACGTCGGCCGCGTGATGGAGGCGGCCGGCCGCGCCACCGAGCCGGGGCGCCTGGTCACCACGTTCTTTTCGGATCACGGCGAATACATCGGGGATTTCGGGCTCGCGGAGAAGTGGCCGTCGGGCGTGCACGAATGCCTGCTGCGCAATCCGCTCATCGTCTCCGGCGCGTCCGGGCCGGACGTGGCCGGCACGACCTCGAGCGCGATGGTCGAGATGATCGACGTGTTTCCCACGCTGCTGGAGCTGGCCGGCCTGGAGGCGACGCATGCGCACTACGGGAAAAGCTTCGCGCACTGCCTCCTGGCGGCAGGGGAGGCGCACCGTGAGCAGGTGTTCAGCGAGGGCGGCTTCCTGACCCGGGAAGTCGACCATTTCGAGCAGGCCGGCTTTCCGTACGACATCAAGGCGAAGCTGCAAAGCGGGCAGCCGGAGACGGTGGGCAAGGCCGCGGTCATCCGGACGCCGGAGTGGACGTATGTGTGGCGCCTCTACGAGGCGCCCGAGCTGTATCGGCGCGCGACCGATCCGGGCGAGACGACGAACCTGGCCGGCAGGCCGGAATTTGCCGACGTCGAGGCCGGGTTGCTGGAGCGCCTGTTGCGCTGGCAAGTCGAAACGGCCGACGTCCTGCCCGCCGCGAAAGGCTCTCGCTTTCCGCCGGTCGACTTGCCGCGCCCCGGCGAGTGGCGTGCGCAGGAAGATCGATAGGCAGTAACCGGGCGCGCAGGCGGTACGTCAGGTACGCCTTCGCGCCCGGCCCGTACAGGAGCTCGGAGAAGCCCCGTTCGATGTTGTCTGTTTTAGCGTGGAATTTAATAAGGAATATTAATTATTGAAGGGGAAGCGTGGTGAGGAGACTGACATTAGGCATGGTTGCGCTGGTGATTGGCGGAGGTGCGCACGCGCAGTCGAGCGTGACGCTGTTCGGCACGCTCGGCGGCGGCGTTCGATGGACCGATGGCGGGAAGGGCGGGCAGCAGGTCGGCTTCGACAACAATCCGATTGCGGGCAACACCCTCGGTTTCACGGGCAAGGAGGACCTGGGCGGCGGAGTGAGGGCCGTCTTCATGCTGCAGAGCGGCTTCAATCTGGGCACCGGTGCGTTGAAATCGTCGAATACGCTTTTCTCGCAGCGGGCGTACGTCGGGCTGGAGGGGGGATTCGGCCGGCTGACGCTTGGACGCCAGCTGAACGCCGCCGAAGATATCGGCGTTCAACTCGATCCGAACCAGGCGAATGGCTCGACGCTTGCGATGACGCCCGGCATTGTCTGGGGCGGCAATTTCTTTACGCTCGATGCCCGTTTCAACAATACGGTCAAGTACGTCGGCCGGCTCGGCGGCTTCACGCTGAGAGCCAGTTATTCGCCGGGAGGCGTGGCAGGCGACTGGCACACGGGTACGAATCTGGCCGCCGGCGCCAGCTATCAGTTCCGCTCGCTGCTGCTCGCGGCCGCGTACCAGAAGACCTACAGCGCCACCACCAACCAGTGGGCGCAAACCGCAATGGGCGGCGCGACGTGGCAGCTCGGGCCGACGCGGCTGTACCTGAACTACAGCGCGCTGGCGGTCTCCGCGGCGAGCGCGGCCGGCAGCAAGCGGCGCGACAACATTCCCGGGGTCGGCATCGTCTACCAGATCACGCCGACGTTGCAGTTCACCGGCGCCACCTATTACGACATGGCCAGCAACCTGCAAAACGTTGCCGGGGCGGATGGCCGGAAGACAAGCTCGTACGCGATGCTCGAGTACTTCCTGTCGAAGCGGTCGGAACTCTATGTGGAGTTCGACCGGAACGGCTTCTCTGGGGCCTACAAGAAGGATCCGACGAACGTGTCGGCACTGAACCTGCGTCCCGACGGGCGCACCGTGAGCGGGGTGTCGATCGGCGTCATGACGCAGTTTTAGAGGTACGGCCCATGGCATCGCGGCGCACGACGCGAGGCGATGCCGGGGGAACAACGGGAGAAACGACATGCAGGTTTGCAGAAGGGGAAGCCGCTATCTGGTGGCATGGACGATCGCTTTGAGTGCGCTGAGTGCCGCCGCTCAGGAATCGCAGGGCGGGGGGGCGGCGACTCCAGCGTCGGCATCGGCATCGGCGGCTGCGTCGGCATCGGTGTCGGCGTCAGCGTCCGGCAGCGAGTCGCGCAAGGCGACGAAGGCGGCCGACCGACGGTTGCGCAAGCAGGTGGCGGGTGCGCTGGCGCGAACGAAGCGTCTCGATTCGAGCCGCCTGCTGATCTTCGCGAGGTCCGGCGTCGTCACGTTGTCCGGCGAGGTGGCCGATGCCGAGCAGGCCGCGCTGGCCGCGTCGGTCGCGCAGCGCGTGCCGGGCGTCGGCGAGGTGCGTAATCGGCTGCGCATCAGTCCGCAGACCCGGTAAGACGGGAACCGTCGGGATCATCGGATGCGCTGCGGCGGCCAAGGGGCCGCGACCGTTCCGGCGGCGAGCCGCACGTGAACGATGCGACGAGCAGGCCGCACACGATGCATCAAACATGGAGTGAATCGAACCGATCATGAAAGCCATACTCGTGATGTACGACAGCCTGAACCGGCACATGCTGCCGCCGTACGGCAACACCTGGGTCAACGCGCCGAATTTTCAGCGGCTCGCCGATCGCAGCGCGACCTTCGACAACTGCTATATCGGCAGCATGGCCTGCATACCGGCGCGCAGGGAACTGCACACCGGGCGCTACAACTTCCTGCATCGAAGCTGGGGGCCGCTGGAGCCGTTCGACGATTCGATGCCGGACATGCTCCGCAAGAAGGGCATTCACACCCATCTGGCGAGCGATCACCCGCACTACTGGGAAGACGGCGGCGCGACCTATCACACGCGATACAGCAGCTGGGAATTCTTCCGGGGGCAGGAGGGCGACCCGTGGAAGGCGGAACTCGGCCCGCCCCCGATGCCGGCACGGCTGAAAGGCGCGTTGAAGGAGACAGCCGCGCGGCAGGATTTCGTGAACCGCCAGTATTACCCGACCGAGGATCTGCATCCGCAGACGCTGACCTTCGATGCGGGTGAAGCGTTCCTGAGAAAGAATCACGACAAGGATTCGTGGTTCCTGCAGATCGAGACGTTCGATCCTCACGAGCCGTTCGCCAGCTATCCGAAGTATCGCGACCTTTACCCGGGCGATCGAGACGGCACGCACTTCGACTGGCCGCCCTACGGCCCGGTCTCCGCCGCCGAGACGGACGGCGACCTGCGCACGGCGCAGGCCGGGTATGCCGCGCTCGTGTCCATGTGCGACCACTCGCTCGGGCGGGTGCTCGATCTGATGGACGAACTCGATCTGTGGCGCGACACGATGCTGATCGTCTGCACCGACCACGGGTACATGCTCGGCGAGCACGGGTGGTGGGCAAAGACAGTCCAGCCGTGGTTCAACGAACTCGCCAACACGCCGCTCTTCATCTGGGATCCGCGCTGGCGTCGGGCCGGCGTACGCCGCCGTTCGCTCGTGCAGATGATCGACCTCGCGCCGACGCTGCTCGACTTTTTCGGTCTGGCGCCCACGCCGGACATGCAGGGCAGTGCGCTCTGGAGAACGATCGACACGGACGCGCCCGTTCGCGAGGCCGCGCTGTTCGGCATGCATGGCGAACAGGTCAACGTGACCGACGGGCGCTACGTGTACATGCGCTCGGGCGTCGATCCGGACCGTAACGAACCGCTGTACGAATATACGTTGATGCCCACCCACATGCGGGAGCGGTTCAGCGTCGACGAACTGCGGGACATCGAGTTGTCCGAACCCTTTTCGTTTACCAAGGGTGTCCGGACGATGCGGATCGCGAGCCGGCCTGTCGGGTATGCGTACCGGTCGGGGACGCTGCTTTTCGATCTGCATGACGATCCGCGACAGGAGCGCCCGCTGTACGACGAGACGGCCGAACTGCGGATGGCCGAACTCATGCGCGACCTGATGCGGGCCAGCGATGCGCCGGAAGACCAATACACGCGGCTCGGCCTGCCGTCCGCGGGCGCGATCGAGCCGGCGCGGCTTCTGGCCCGCAGCCACGCGGATCGCGCCGAGCGGTGGCGGGCGCACCTGGCCGTCCAGGCGCAGGCCATGCGCGCCGAGGTCGAGCGCAAGCGCGCGGCCCAGGCCGGGGCCGCGTCGGGTGGCTGACGTGCGACGCCATCCCGGGTTCGGCACCCCGTGGCCGGCAGACACGGGGAAACGACGTTTCGGCAGGGAGGAACCGTGAGCAACGACAAGCAACGATCGTGCTGTCCCGGCGCGGGAAAGCGCCAGCAATTGTCCGCGGTGTCGGCGCATGCGTCCGCGCCGCGCATCCACAGCACGGGCGCCGGCGTGCCGTCGAGCCGGGACATCGTCTGGTTCGAGGCGGGCAGGAGCTGGGTCGGCACGGATACGCCCGTCATCAAGGCCGACGGCGAGGGGCCGCGGCGGCGCGTCACGTTGCGCGCGTTCGGGATGGATCGCTATGCCGTCTCGAACGCGCGCTTCGCGGAGTTCGTCGCCGCGACCGGCTATCGCACGGAGGCCGAGCGCATCGGCTGGAGTTACGTGTTCCGCTCGTCCTCCGTCTGCGCAGATCACCTCGTGGGCGTCGCGGACGCCCCGTGGTGGCTGGCGATCGACGGCGCCAGCTGGGCGGCGCCGGAGGGGCCCGGTTCGTCGGTTGCGGGGCGCGAGCAGCATCCGGTGGTGCACGTGTCGTGGAACGACGCGTGCGCGTTTGCGGCGTGGTGCGGCGGCCGGCTGCCGACCGAGGCGGAGTGGGAGCATGCGGCCAGAGGGGGCGCGCAAGCGCGCCGCTATCCCTGGGGCGACGAGGAGCCGTCCGACGAGATGCAGTGCTGCAACATCTGGCACGGCGTGTTTCCCCATCTGAACACGTCGCCGGACGGGTATGCCGGCACGGTTCGGGTCGATGCGTTTTCGCCGAATCCCGCCGGCTTGTACAACTGCAGCGGCAACGTGTGGGAATGGTGCGCCGATCCGTTCCTGACGCAGTCGCTGTCGGGCGCGGGAAAGGCGCGCAATCGTCAGGCGCTCGCGGAGCGGGAGCATACGCTGAAAGGCGGGTCGTATCTGTGCCATCGCGATTACTGCTATCGCTACCGTATCGCCGCCCGGACGGGGCGACCGCGGGATACCTCGACCGGACACACGGGGTTCCGGATTGCATACGATGTCGCGCACGACTGATCGGCGTGCGTCAACGCAGCGGACGGGTGCGCCGCGCCCTCTCCAGTCGGGTAGGTCGCCTGTTTTTTGTCAGGCATGCGAAAAATACTGATGGACGGCGGCATTCAAGGTAGATTGACGTTCTCCCGATACCGGACGCCACGGAGTGCCGCGCATGTTGACCTATTCCGTTCAGAAAGTCGGCTACGACTTCAATCAGCTGGATCCGCAAGGCGCGACGGACTACGCGTCGTTCACGCAGGCGTTCGACGCGTTTCCGTGGCCCGCGCAGCATGCGGAGTGGGACGAAGCGCAGGAAGGCCCGTTGCCGGCCCTCGTGCTGCAGCAGGCCGACGACCAGCGGGAATTGTGGGTGACCGCGCTCGGCGATGCGCATGCGGAAGGCTTCCAGTTGCATGCCGTTTCCATGCGGGTGAAGAAGGGGCTCTTCGGGATCGGCAAGGGGAAGCAGGAGCGGTATGTCGAGACGATCGATGTCGAGAAGCGCGCGGACGTCGACGCATTGTGCCGGCTGTTCTGCGAGCGTCAGTACGACGAGCTGGACCGGCTCGTCGCGCGGCTGGCGGCGCTCGGCCGCGATGCCGGCGACGGCGACTGAGCGCGGTGACGCGCGAGCCTCGACGCGGGCCATGATGCGCCGGGCCTGACGCGTCGACCGGAATGACGCACTGGCCCGGCCCGGCCGCACCTGCGCCGGATGGCGTTCGCCCGGCCTAGTTGCCCGGCCGTGTCCGGCCGGCCTTTGCGGCATCCGCCGGGAGCTTCGCCGCGCGCGGAAACGTCAGCACGACCGCGAACCCGCCCGCGTCGGGAAACGCGAACCCGACGCGCCCGCCGTGCGCCTTCATCACCTCCTGCACGATCGCGAGCCCGAGGCCTGACCCGGTGCGCCGCTCGCTGCCGTCCGGCGCGATCCGCACGAACGGCTGCAAGGCGGCGTCCCAGTGTTCGCGCGGGATGCCGCGACCGTTATCGGTGACGGTCAGCGTGATCGCGCCGTCGGCGTGACCGGCGCTCGCGACCGCCACGACGAGATCGTCCGCATGGCCGTGCAACAACGCGTTGTGCAGCACGTTCGACAGCGCTTCCTGCAGGCTGATCGCGTCGCCGTCGATCCACGCGAACGGCGCGTCGCTCGCGAACGCGACGGCGACGTCGCGCTCGTCCGCGAGCGGAATCGTGCGGCCGAGCACGTCCTTCGCGAGCGCGACGAGTTCGACCGGCTGCTGCTGCACGGCCTCGGTGCGATGGATCACCATCGCGTGATTGAGCAACTGGCCGGTCAGCCGCCCGACGTCCGAGCAGGTCGCGCGCAATGCGTCGAGGCGCGCCGCGTGGCGTGCGGGATCGGCCTCGCCGTCGAGCAGCTCGATCTGCGCATCGAGCCGCGCGAGCGGCGTGCGCATCTGGTGCGCGGCGTCGGCGATGAAGCGCTGCATCGCGTTGATGCGTTCGGCCAGACGGCGCATCAGCCCGTTGATCGACCCGATGATCGCGTCGATCTCGCTCGGCGTGTCGACGGCCACCGGCCGCAGGTCGGCCGGATCGCGCGCGGCGATGATCGTGCCGATCTGCGCGAGCGGGCGCAGGCCGCGCCGGATCGCGAGGCCGCTTGCGCCGATCGCGAGCACGCTCATCAGCAGGATCAGCGTCCACACCTTGAGGCTCATGTCGTTGGTGAGCTGCTGGCGTGCATTGGTGGTTTGCGCGACGGTCACGAGCGCCCAGCCCGGCGTGCTCTCTTCGGGCATGTAGCGCGCGATGGTCGCGGTGCGGATCCGGTGCCCCTGGTACAGGCCGTTCGCGAACGCCGGGCCCTGTTTCGCGGCGGCGAGCGTCACGGGGCTCGCGAGATCGTTATAGCCGGCCACGACGATGCCGCGCGAGTCGACGACCTTGTAGTACACGAGGTCGTAGCGCGACAGCGTCGACAGCGCGGCCACCGGCGGATTCAGCGCGAGCACGCCGCCTTGCACGTAGAGGTTCTCGGCGACCTGGATCGACGCGCCGCCCAGCAACTGGTCGTATGCACGCTCGGCCGCGACGCCCGCGTAGTAGCGCGCGATCGCCGCGAGTGCGAGGGCGCCGGTCGCGACGACGATCGCGACGAACAGCAGCGTGCGCCCGAACAGCGTCTTGGGGAACCAGTCAATGCGCGGCAATCTGGTACCCCATGCCGCGCGCGGTGCGGATCTCGACCGAGCTGCCCTGCAGCTTCCTGCGCACGCGCGTCACATACTGCTCGACCGCGTTCGCGGTCGGCTCGTTGCCGAAGCTGAACAACTGGTTCAGCAGTTCGTCCTTCGAGAAGATCCGCTGCGGCCGGCTCGCGAGGATTTCGAGCAGCGCGAATTCCTGGCGCGACAGCGACAGCGGCTGGCCGTCGAGTTCAGCGAGCCGGCTGCTGCGGTCGATCACGAGGCCGCCGAGCGTCAGCACGTCGTTCGCATGGCCGCTGTTGCGGCGCAGGAGCGCCTGCACGCGCGCATCGAGCTCGCGATAGTCGAACGGCTTCACCAGGTAGTCGTCGGCGCCGAGGCCGAGGCCGCTCACGCGATCGTCGATCGCCGAGCGCGCGGTGACGAGCAGCACGGGCGTCGTGCTGCCCGCTGCGCGCAGGTGGCGCAGCACCGCGAAGCCGTCCATGCCGGGCAGGTTCGCATCGAGCACGACGAGGTCGAAGCGCTCGACGCGCAGCAGCCCGTTCGCGGTTGCCCCGTCGGTTTCGAGATCGACCGCGTGGCCGAGCCGCGCGAGGCGGCTGCGGATCGCCGCGCCGATCTCGGCATCGTCTTCCACGACCAGAATGCGCATGGTGCCGTCTTGCAGAGGATGGGTTAGGGGTTTTCCCGGGGCCGGGATGTCAGCATTTTCTCAGACTCGGCCGATAACCTGTGTCGAGCCGGAAGCAGAATGCAAGGACGGCATTAATACCAGAAATATTCAAGGAGACGGCAACATGCAGCAGGTCACGGGCACGACGGGCGTGCGGCGCGGCGCGGCGATGGCCCGCGCGCGGCCGTTGGCCGACCGTTGCATGGCGGTGTGCGCATGACCGCGTCGCCGCGTCGCCGCGCGTTGCTGGCCGCCGGGCTCGGCGTGCTCGCCGCGCCGTCGCTCGTGCGCGCGAAGCCGCGCACGGTCCGGATCTCGAAAGGCTATGGCGTGCTGTACCTGCCGCTGCTCGTGATGGAGAAGCAGCGGCTGTTCGAACGGCACGCGGCGCGCCAGGGCCTGCGCGAGGTCGCGGTCGACTGGGTGCTGCTCGACGGCGGCAATTCCGTCAACGACGCGATGATGGCCGGCACGCTCGATTTCGCGGGCGCCGGCGCGCCCGGCTTCATCGAGCTGTGGGCGCGGGCGCGCGGCATTCCGAACGTCGAGGTGATCGGCATCAGCGGGCTGTCGGCCACGTCGCTGTCGCTGAACGCGAACCGTCCGGGCCTCGTGTCGCTGCGCGACTTCGCGCCGTCCGACCGGATCGCGGTGCCGGGCATCCGCACGTCGCTGTCGGCGGTCGTGCTGCAGATGGTCGCGAGCCGCCAGCTCGGCCCCGCGCATTTCGCGCAGCTCGATTCGATCACCGTGAACCTGCCGCATCCGCAGGCGATGCAGGCGCTGATCCGCCGCGAGAACGGCGTCACCGCGCACTTCACGTCGCCGCCGTTCTCCACGCTGGAGCTGCGCCAGCCGGGCATCCACCGCGTCGTGAATTCGGTCGACGTGCTCGGCCCGATGACGCTCGACGTCGTGTTCGCGCCGAAGCGGCTCGTCGACACGGAGCCCGCGCTGGCCGTGGCGTTCATCGCCGCGCTCGACGAGGCGAACCGCCTGATCGCGCAGGACCCGCGCGCGGCGGCCGCGCTGTACGCGGCGTCGTCGGGCGTCGGCGTGTCGCACGACGACGTGATGCGGATGCTCGCCGCGCCGGACACGCGCTTTTCGGTCCTGCCGAACCAGTTGATGGACTACGTCGAATTCCTGTACCTGGCCGGCACGATCAAGGCGAAGCCGCGCGCGTGGCACGAGATGTTCGCGCCGATGCTGGACGCCTACCGGTCGGGCTGAACCGCCGCCCCCGTTCATCGATCCACCCCCGCGCCCGCGCGTTCGTCGCGCGGCGCCGATCCAACCGATACGCAACCGATTCACGCAAGGAGCCCGAAGTGAGCGCTACCGATACCCTGGACCCCGCGTCCGCCGAAGAGCAGCGCATCATGTCGAAGATGGCGCGGCGCCTGCTGCCCATCCTCGTCGTGATGTTCCTGATCGCGTTCATCGACCGGCAGAACGTCGGCTTCGCGAAACTGCAGATGGTGCACAGCCTCGGGATGACGGAAGCCGCGTTCGGCCTCGCGTCGTCGCTGTTCTTCATCGGCTACCTGCTGTTCGAGGTGCCGAGCACGCTTGCGCTGCATCGCTACGGCGCGCGCCTGTGGCTGGCGCGGATCATGCTTACGTGGGGCCTCATCACGGTGCTGATGGGCTTCACGACGTCGATGCCCGCGTTCTGCGCGCTGCGCTTCGTGCTCGGGATCGCCGAGGCCGGCTTCTATCCCGGCGTGATCTACTACCTGACGCTGTGGTTTCCGCAAAGCTATCGCGCGAAGGTGCTCGGCATCTTCACGCTCGGCAGCGCGCTCGCGAACATGCTCGGCTCGCTGGTCGGCGGCGTGTTGCTGAGCCTGAACGGCGTGTGGGGGCTCGCGGGCTGGCAGTGGGTGTTCGTGGCGACCGGCATCCCGGCGGTGATCGTCGCGATCGTCGTGTTCCGCGTGCTGCCCGCGTCGGTGCGCGACGCGCGTTTTCTCGATGCGCGCGAGAAGGCGATCGTCGAGGCCGCGCTCGAACGCGAGAAGCCGGCGCAGGCCGAGCACGGCCAGCCGTGGAAGGCGCTGCTCGATCCGCGCGTGATGCTGTTCGCGGCGACCTACATGCTGATGTCGACGTCGCTGTACGGCGTCACGTACTGGCTGCCGACGCTCGTGAAGTCGTTCGGCGTGTCGAGCAGCATGAACGGCTTCCTGAGCATGCTGCCGTGGGCGCTCGCGGTGCTGCTGCTGCTGTGGCTGCCGGCGAAGCTGCGCCGCGCGAAGAGCATCCTGCGCACGATCGCGATCGTCGCGGCGCTCGGCGCGCTCGGTTTCCTGCTGAGCCTCGTGCTGCCGTCCACGCCGCTGCGCTTCGTCGCGCTCGTGCTCGGCGGCGCGTGCATTCCGCTGCTGTATCCGTGCTTCTGGTCGATGCCGCCGCGCTACTTCACCGGCGCGCGGGCGGCGGCGAGCGTGGCCGCGATCAACTCGATCGGCAACCTGGGCGGCTTCTTCAGCCAGAACCTGATGCCGTTCGCGGGCAAGGCGACCGGCACCGCGTTCGGGCCGATGATCGTGCCGATCGTGTGCCTGGCGCTGCTCGGCATCGGCGCGCTGGTCGCGTGGACGCGCTCGGAGCGCGCGATGGTGGCGGCGCGGGCGTGAGGGGGCGGGGGTGCGTATCCGGATGCACGCAAAAGGCGGGCGTGCTGTCGTGCATTACATATGTAATGCGCGAGGAAGGCGATGAAAACTGCGACCATGCCGGCGCTGCGCGTCGATCCGCAACTGCGGGAGGAGGCGGAGTCGGTCCTTGTGGGAAACGAGACGCTGTCTGCGTTCACGGAGTCGGTGCTGCGCGACGGCATTGCGCGTCGACGCCGGCAGCGCGGGTTCGTCGCTCGTGGCCTGGCATCGCGCGACAACGCGCGTCGTACCGGTGATTACGTCGATGCCACCGACGTACAGGCCGAGCTCGATGGAATGCTGAAGGCAGCGCGTGCGGCGAAGGCGGCTGATTGATCTATCGGGTTCGATATACGCGAGCCGCGCGCGAAGACCTTGCGAGCCTGTATCGATACTGGCTCGAACGTGATGTTGAGGCGGCGTCGCCGTGCTTCGCCTGTTTCCGTTCACGTGCCGCAAGATCGACGATGACAACCCGTTCCTGCGCGAGCAGCTCGTTTCCTTCGGCGCAGCGGGCCATGTCCTGCTGTTCCAGGTCGAAGCGGCCGAGCAGGTCGCGATTCTCGCCGTACGGCATCAGCGGGAAGAAGACTGCTACTGACGCGCGACCGGCGCGGCGGCGCGCATCGCCGCCCGCGTCAATCCACCCGCGCCCGCCCATCCCCGCGCGGCGCGGCCGCGACGGGCACATGCGGCAGCGGAATCTCCACGTCGATCGTCGTCCCCTCGCCAAGCGTCGTCGCGATCCGCAGCGTGCCGCCGACGAGATACGCGCGCTCGCGCAGGCCCACCAGCCCGAACGAGCCCGACTTGCGCGGCAGGCGGGGATCGAAGCCCGTGCCGTCGTCGCGAATCGTCAGCGCGATCGCCCGGCGCCCGCAGGCGAGTGCGACGCTCGCATGCGACGCGGCGGCATGCCGCGCGACGTTCGCGAGCGCTTCCTGCGCGATGCGGAACACGGCCGTCGCGTACGGCTCGTCTAGCTGCAGCTCGGGCGGATCGACGTGCAGCGCGCAGTCGATGCCGTGACGGCGCCGGAAATCCTCCACGAGCCATTGCATTGCCGCGGCGAAGCCGAGATCGTCGAGCATCAGCGGGCGCAGGTCCGACGCGATGCGACGCGTCGCGGCGACCGCATCGCGCGCCAGCCCGTGCATCGCCGCGATCTTGCGCGCCAGCAGCGCGTCGTCCTGCGGCACGCGGTCGAGCAGCCATTCGAGATCGTTCTTCAGCGTCGCGAGCGTTTGCGCGAGTTCGTCGTGCAGTTCGCGCGCGATGCGGCGCTGCTCGGCTTCGCGCGCGCTCGCGCTGATCGCGGCGATCTCGCGCAGTTCCTCGCGCGACGCCTGCAGTGCACGCTCCGCGCGCACGCGCTCCTCGACCTCGCGCCGCAGGTCGCGGTTCGACGCGCTCAGTTGCGCGGTGCGCGCGGCGACGCGCTGCTCCAGCCGTTCGTTCGCATCGTTCAGCTGCGCGCTCTTCTGCACGACGAGCAGGTGCTGGTAGCGTGCGCCGGCCAGCGCGCGCACCGTCTGCGCGTGCAGCCGGCCGTTCTCGAACAGCATCGCGAACAGCACGACGCCGGACGCGACGAGGCCGTATGCACGCCCCGCGTAGAAGCCGAGATCGTAGCGCCCCTGGTTCAGTATCGACGACAGCGCGATGTCGAACAGCCACGCGACGAGCACGGTCATCACCCACAGATCGAGCACCGAGTGACGGCGGCGTCGCTGCCACATCAGCAGCAGCGCGATCAGGTTCAGTCCCCAGACGACGGAGATCGCGTTCGCCATCGGCGCGGCCATCCGGTTGCCGTTCATGATGCGCGGCAGCCATGCGTGGCCGGCGGTCGCGAACAGCGCGAGCGCGACCGTCGCCGCAGCCGCGGCCGCGATGCACAGCATCATCGGCATCGCCGTGCGGTGTCGCGGGGCCGGGATCGGGGGCGGCGTCGTGCGCAGCAGCGCGTACGCGGCGACCGTCAGCGGAAAGCCGCTGTGCCAGAACAGGTAAAGCCACGCGGTGGTCTGGTCGCCGGCGCCGAGCAGGCCGGCCGTCGCGAACAGCCCGGGAAAGGTCAGCATGTGCGTGCCGGCCATGAAACCCGTGAACAGGTAGCCGCCCGCGAGCACGAGCAGCGATTTGTCGCGCAGGATCGCGTACTGGCCGAGCAGGAGGCCGGCCGTCACCATGTCGTTGACGACGATCGCCGACTGGTACACGGGGATGAACCCGCCGCCCGGCGCGAGCGGCCTCCCCGCGAACGGCGCCAGCGCGGCGAAGATCACGGCGGACACGAGCACGGTTGCGAGCGCGAGCCGCCGTTCGCGGCGGCCCGGCGGCAGCGACGACATGAACAGGTGCGACGCGTCCGGATCGTCGTCGTCGGGCGGCGCGGGCGGGAAGCGGAGGGCGGCCGTCATGCGTCGCCGACGCCGAGGTCGAGATCGTGGCGCACCGCGTAGCGGACCAGTGCGGCTTCGTGCGGCAACTCCATCTTCTCGAGGATCCGCGTCTTGTAGGTGCTGACCGTCTTCGCGCTCAGCGCGAGTTCGGACGCGATCTGCGTGACGGTCTGGCCCGCGACGATGCGGCGCATCACGTCGAGCTCGCGCGTGGACAGCCGTTCGTGCGGCAGCGTCGCGGCCGGCGTGCGCAGCGTGCGCGCGAGGCTTTCGGCGGCCGACGGGCTGACGTAGACGCCGCCCGCGGCGACCTTGCCGACGGCCTCGACAAGCTCGGCGGTCGCGCTGTCCTTCGTCAGGTAGCCGGTCGCGCCGGCCTTGAACGCGCGCGCCGCGTACTGCGCCTCCGCATGCATCGTCAGCACGAGCGTGCGCAGCGACGGCGCGTGGTGCTTCACGAGCCGGATCAGCTCGATGCCGGTCGGCGCGGGCATCGACAGGTCGAGCAGCAGGACGTCGGCGGTGCCGCGCTCGACCAGCGCGAGCGTGGCCGAGCCGTCGCTCGCCTCGCCGACGATTTCGAACCCGCCGGCCATTTCCAGGATGTAACGCAGTCCGTCCCGCATGACTGCGTGGTCGTCAGCCAGAATTACCCTGATCATCGAGCGATCCTCTTCGGGATGACACCGCGCCCTGCCGTCCGGTGATTGCCGCGGTCGTTCTTCTGATCAATATATTCCGCGGAATCCGAAAGCGATACTCATCCGGGAAATTTTCGAGATGATTGATCCCGGAATGTGCACTCAAGCGAAATAATCCGGGGGAAAGCGTACGAGGTGGAGTGCGCCGGATCCGGGTATGCCCCGATGCGGGGCGCGGCCGGGGCGCACCTGAACCTTGTGACGCGTGCCGGCCGCGCGCCGGCCGCGAATCGCCCGATTCGGGACTAAACTGGTGCCCGATGCCACGCCACGACCCGAGGAGCCCCGCGATGACCGATCTTGCCGATATCCTGCCGTCCGCCTTGCCCGCTGCCGTCGCATGGGCCGAAGCAGAGGCGGCGCGCGGCATCGCGCAGGGCGCGCCGCTGACGGCGGCGCAAGCCGACGACGCGCGCACGGTGGGCGTCGAGCATCCGGAGCGGGTCCGCGTCGTGACGGTCGAGCGCATGCCGTTCCCCGACACGCCCTCGCTCGCCGCGATCGCCCGCGACACGGGGCTGCTGTCGCCGGGGACGATCGGGCTCACGCTCGGTCATGCGGTGTACGTGTTGCGCGGGCAGGACTCGCGCCGCCTGCTGACCCATGAATTCCGTCATGTGCATCAGTACGAGGCCGCCGGATCGATCGGCGCGTTTCTCGCGCGCTACCTGCAGGAGATCGCGACGGTCGGCTACCACGACGCGCCGCTCGAGGCCGATGCGCGACGGCACGAGTTCGATTGACCGCGCCCGCCGGCGCGGCCGCGCGCAACGCGCGATGAACCTTTCCCGCGCCGCTGCCTGCCCGGTGTCCGCACGCCGGGCCGGCCTGCCGCGCAGCGCGCGATGAGCGACACGATCCACGCGTGGATCGGCGCGATCGGCGCGCATCCTATGCTCGTGCTGGCGATCGTGTTCGTGGCCGCGTGCGCCGAGGCGATCGCGCTGATCGGCACGGTCGTGCCGGCCGGCGCCGTGATGTTCGCGGCCGGTGCGCTGATCGGCGCGGGCGCGCTCGACGCGTGGACGACGATCGGCGTCGCCGCCGTCGGCGCGGTGATCGGCGACGGGATCAGCTACGAACTCGGGCGGCACTACGGCGGCGTGATCCGCAACGCATGGGCCCGTTTCGGCTATGCGGCCGCTTATGCGCACGGCGAGGAATTCGTGCTGCGTCACGGGATGAAAAGCATCGTGCTCGCGCGCTTTCTCGCGCCGGTGCGCGCGGTCGTGCCGGTCGTCGTCGGCTGTGCTGCGCTGCCGCGCCGGTCGTTCTATCCGGTCAACCTGATCTCGGCGCTCGTGTGGGCGCCCGTGCACGTCGCGCCGGGCATCCTGTTCGGCGCGTCGGCCGCGCTGGCCGCGGCGATCAGCGTGCGGGTCGCCGTGATCCTGCTGGTCGTTGCCGCGCTGGTCGCGCTCGTGTGGATCGGCGTGCGCGTCGCGTTGCGGCGCGGCTGGCCGCTGCTGCGCCGCGCGCTCGCCGAGGCCGGGCATGCCGGCGCGCGCCGCTGGCCGCGGTTCGGCGCGCGGCTGCACGACGCGATCGCGCGGGGGCGTCGCCTGCCGGGCGCGGTGCCCGGGCTTGCGCTGTTGTTCACCGGCTGCGTGTGGCTGTTCGCGGACCTCGTGCCGGAGGTCGTCGCGAACGATTCGCTGATGCACGCCGACATCGCGCTGTACGCGTTCCTGCAGAACCTGCGCACGCCGCCCGCGGACGTCGCGATGCGCGCGCTCGCGGTGTTGCACGGGCACGATGCGGGGTTGATCGTCGCGGCCGCGCTGCTCGTCTGGCTGATGATCCATCGCTGCTGGCTGACGGCCGCGTGGTGGCTCCTGACGATCGCCATCGCCGTCGCGCTCGGGCCGGTGTTCGGCGCGGGCGGGCCCGGCGCGATGCCCGCGAACCTGCCGCCCGGCGCGCTGCACGTGCCGCTGCCCGATGGCGACGCTGCGTTCGCGATCCTCGCGAGCAGCGGCCTCGGCTGGGTGTTGACGCGCGACCGGCCTGCACGTTGGCGCATTCAGGTCGTGACGGCGGTGGTGCTCTGGATCGTGCTCGGCGGCTTCGCGCGGCTGTACGTCGGCGACACGTGGCTGTCGGGCCTGCTCGGCGGCTGGAGCCTCGGGCTGGCCTGGTTCGCGTTGCTCGCGGGCGCCCATGCCTACTGGCGCGTGAACGAGCATGTGCAGCCGCGCGGCGCGCTCGTCGCGGTGGTCGTGGTGCTCGCGACGGTCGGTGTATGGACGATCCCCGCGCAATGGCGGCTCGACCGGGCGTCGCGGCCGCACGCGGGCGACGTGGTCGCGATGACCGTCGATCAGTGGCTGCGCGGCGGGTGGCAGCGTGTGCCGACGCGGCGCACCGAGATCGGCGGCGACCGCGAGGAGTATCTGCCGCTGCAATGGAGCGCAACGTCGGACACGCTCGACCGCCATCTCGCGCGGGCCGGCTGGCAGCGCGCGACGCCGTGGTCGCCGGCTGCCGCGCTGCGCTGGCTGTCGCCGCAGGCGGCGCCCGATGCGCTGCCCGTGCTGCCGCGCTACACGCACGGCGAAAGCACGCGCCGCGTGTTCGTGCGCGTCGATCCGGGCGAGCCGGCCAGCCGCCTCGTGCTGCGGCTGTGGCGCTATCCGTACGTGCTGGAGGACGCGTTCGGCATGCGGCCGCTGTGGTACGGCGCGCTGTATCGCGAAACGCTGCGCCGGCCGGCGCGGCTGATGACGATCGTGCGCACGACGGCGGTGGACGATCCGGCGACGATCGCGCAGGCGCTGGCGGTCGAGCCGACGATCGCGCGTCCGCCAGCGGGCATGACGGCCGCGCCGGCCGAGATGCTGCTGGTGTGGACGGTCAGGCCGTGAGCGGGCGGTGCGCCGGCTGAGCGGGGACGACGGACAGGCGCAAGCCGACGGTCTTGAGCACCGCGAGCAGCGTTTTCAGCGTCGGGTTGCCGTTGGGGGACAGCGTGCGATACAGCGATTCGCGGCTGATGCCGGCTTCGGCCGCGACGGCGCCGAGCCCGCCGTACGCTTCCGCGACGGTGCGCAGCGCGAGCAGGCCGGCCGCGCGGTTGTCGGGATCGTCGAGCGACTCCATCGCGACGCGCAGGTAGGCCACGGCGAGTTCGCGATCGGCGCCGAGTTCGGCGACTTCCGCGTCGTGGTGCGACACCGCCCCTTTGAGCTTGGTCATGTTTGCCTCCGTTTCCAGTTCGACCCGTGTTCCTTGGCGCGCCTGATGTCGTCGGGTTGACTGCTCTTGTCGCCGCCAGACAGCAACAGCACCAGTGCACTGCGGTATCGCCCGAAATACACGCGATAGCCGGCGCCGATGTGGACGCGCAGTTCGATCACGCCTTCGCCGACAGGCTCGCAATCGCCGAAGTTGCTGGTCTGCACGCGGCGCAGGCGTTCGCGGATCCGGGCCAGTGCAAGCTTGTCGCGCACGGCGTTCAACCATTCGGTGAAGGGCTCGCGGCCATCGTCGCGCTGGTAGCGAAGCAGTTCGAACCTGGAGAGCATTGTAACTTATAAGCTACAAAAAAGGGTGGATGGAAAAGGAGGGGGCGTGCGAGCCGCCGGATGGCGCACGCCGGGGTGTACGCGCATGCGCGAATCGGGGCGACACGCCGCGCCGCATGCGCGGCAGTGGCAGTGCATGCGGCCTCTTCGAGGTGCGGGATTTCAGGCAGCGAAACCGGCTTCCCGAACGACGATCATTCTTTCATCCGGTGCGCCGGGTGACGACCTGACCGAATGGCCAAGGTGAATGGCCCGATGGCGGGCATGCGCGGCGGGCGGGGTGCTGGAGGGAAAGACGTGAACGGCAAGCCTGCCGGCGCCGGCGCATTGCGCGCCGTACGAACCGACAGGCCTTCGAGCGTTACTGCTTCGCCGGCGTGGCCGTCGCGACCTTGTCGAGCGCGGCGGGGAGATATGTGTCGAGCTGCGCGGTCACCGATTCGTAGAAGTCGATCGGCTTGCCCCATGCGTCGGGCACGTCGAGGTGCTTCCCGGTCGCGTATTCGGCGAGCGTGAACACCTTGCCGGCTGCCGACGGGTAGAGCGCGAGCACTTTCTCCTTGTGCTTGTCGGTCATCGTCAGGATCACGTCGGAATGCTTGACGTCGTTTGCGTTCAACTGCACCGCGCGATGCGCGGACGTGTCGATGCCGCGCCGCTTCATCAGGATCACGCCGTTTTCCTCGGGCTTTTCGTCGTACGGATCCTCGTCGACCGCGCGCGAGATCACCGAGACATGCGCGTGACGCTGCGCGATCAGCTGGTTCGCGATCGCTTCGGCCATCACGCTGCGGCCGGTGTTGCCGGTGTCGACGAACGCGACCTTCTTCGGTTCGTCGGCGAAGGCCGGCGCCGCGCACTGGATGCCGATGCAACAGAGCAGCGCAAGCGCGCCGAGGGTGTGGCTTGTTTTCATGATGTCTCCGCCGAGGTGGGTGGGCCGTCGCCCCGGCGCGCGGCCGGGGCTGCGGGAGATCATGACGGCCCTGTGTGACGGAAAAAAATAAACGGCCGGTTTTCGCAAGACGATGTCGCTTCGTCGCAAGCGGGGGCGGTGGCTGCGCGTGCGCCGTGCGGTCGAGTGGGGAAGAGGTGAGGCGGTGACGCGGTGACGCGCGGCACTGGTCGCGGCGTGTTACCGCTTCACTGTCACGCCATCACGCCATCACGCCGTCACGCCGTCACACCGTCACACCGTCACACCGTCGCGGCGATGCGGCGATGCGGCGACGCGTTCCGACGCAAACCCCGCCAGCGTGCGCAACGCGTCCCGCGCCGAGCGCAGGTAAAACGCCTGCAGATGAAACACGTGCCAGCGTGCCGCGTGAATCTCCAGCCGGCACGGCACGCCGCACGCCTGCGCATGACGCGCGAGCCGCTGCGCATCCGACAGCAGCACTTCCTGGTCGCCGGCCTGGATCAGCATCGGCGGCAGGCCGTGCAGGTCGACGTCGAGCGGGCCGGGCGCAGCCGTCGAGCCGGCGCCGTGGTACCAGCGCAGCCCCTGTTCGAGCCAGCCGCGCCGGATCATCGGATCGTCGTGGCGGCGCGAGGCCAGCGTCGCGCCGCCGAGCGCCGGGTCGGTCACCGGCGAGATCAGCAGCAGCGCGGCGGCGGCCGGTTCGCCGCGCGCGCGCAGCGCGATGGCGAGCGCCAGCGCCAGCGCGCCGCCGGCCGAATCGCCCGCGATCACGATCCGGTGCGCCGCATGACCCTGCGCACGCATCGTGTCGTACACGGCCAGCGCATCGTCGAGCGCGGCCGGGCTCGGGTGCTCGGGGGCCAGCCGGTAATCGGGCACCCACACCGGCAGGCCGGCGTCGTTCGCGAGCCGGGTCGTCACGCCGCGATGCGTATGCGGACCGCCGAGGCAGAACGCGCCGCCGTGCAGATACAGGATCGCGCCGCCCGTGTCGCCGCGCTTCGGCGCCACCACTTCGACCGGCACACGCCGCGCGTTCAGGCGGTAGCGCAGCGTGCCGCCCGCGCCGGGCATCAGCGGCGCGAGCAGCGCGACGACGCGGCGCTGCATGCGCGCGCCGAACGGCGGCCCGATCAGCGGCCGGAACGCCACGCGCAGGAAGCCGCGCAGCGACGCGGCGGAGAGGGCCTCCAGCCGGCCGGCGGGCGGCGCGACGACGGCGCCGTGCGCCGGCGCGGCCGCATCGGGCAGCGGATGCGTGAGGCGGTACGCGGACAGCCCGGTTAAGCGCGTGAGCCACCGGTAGGTCAGCGTGAAGCCCGGCCAGTTCGTGCTGTTGTGTCCCGACGCATCGACGTACCAGCTCTTGCAGCTGTTCCACACCGACCCTTCGAGCCGCTGCTGCACATGGGCGTTGAAGCGCCGGTAGCGGCGCGCGTCGACGTCGATCTCGCGCGCGCCGTCGCGCCGCATCGTCTGCAGACAGCGCATCACATGCGCGATCTGGCTTTCGAGCATGTAGACGATCGAGTTGTGGCCGAGGTTGGTATTCGGGCCGTACAGCATGAAGAAGTTCGGAAAGCCGGGCACGGCAAGCCCGAGATACGCCTGCGCGCCGCGTCGCCACGTGTCGTTCAGGTCGCGCCCGTCGCGGCCCGTGATGCGCATCGGCGACAGGAACTCGGTGGCCGCGAACCCGGTGCCGTAGACGATCGCGTCGACCGGGTGGTGCACGCCGTCGACGGTCTCGATGCCGTTTTCGGTCACGCGCCGGATCCGCTGCGTGACGAGCGCGACGTTGTCGCGGCTCATCGCGGCGAGGTAGTCGCTCGACAGCAGGATGCGTTTGCAGCCGATCGGGTAGTCGGGCGTGAGCCGCTCGCGCAGCGCAGCGTCCGGCACGTCGCGCGCGAGCAGCTTGCGAAACGGCCGGCCGACCGCGAAATCCATCAGCCCGTGCAGGCGCGTGAACGCGATCGCGCGCGATTCGTAGCGCAGGTAGATCGACGCGCGATGCAGCTTCATCGCCCCCGGCAGCCGCCGGAACAGCGCCTTCTCCCACGGGCGGTAGGCGCGGTCGGGGCGCGGCATCACGTAGGCCGGCGAGCGCTGGAACACGACGAGGCGCCGTACGTCGCCGGCGATCGCCGGGACGAACTGGATCGCCGACGCGCCGGTGCCCACCACGGCCACCCGCTTGCCGGCGAGCGGATAGTCGTGATCCCAGTGCGCGGAGTGGAACGCGCGGCCGCGAAAGGTGTCGATGCCGGGCAGGTCGGGCAGCGCGGGGCGGCTCAGCTGGCCGGTGCCGCTCACGAGCACGGCGCCGCTCAGCGTCGTGCCGTCGGCGAGCGTGACGCGCCACAGCGCGGCGGCTTCGTCGTAGCGCGCGTGTTCGACCTGCGCGCCGAAGCGCAGGTAGCGCGCGAGGCCGTACTTGCGTGCGCAATGCCGCAGGTACGCGTGGATTTCGGGCTGCGGCGCGAACACGCGCGACCACGCCGGGTTGGGTTCGAACGAGAACGAGTAGAGGTGCGAGGGCACGTCGCACGCCGCGCCCGGGTAGCTGTTGTCGCGCCACACGCCGCCGACGTCGTGCGAGCGTTCGAGGATCGCGAAATCGTGAATGCCGGCGCGCTGCAGCGCGATCGCCATGCCGATGCCGGCGAAGCCGGCGCCGATGACGATCGCCGCCAGCGGGGCGTCGGCTTCGGTGATGCGGGAAGGATCAGGCGACAGCATGGCGGGTTTCCTCCGACGGGACGGCAGTGAGCGTGGCGTGTGAAGCAGGGGCGTCGTCGCGCCCGGTTGCCGCGGCGGCGGCGTCGTCGGATTCGGCATCCTGCCGCGCCGCTGCGCGGGACACGCCGCGCATCATGTCGACGGCCTTCTCGGCGATCATGATCGTCGGCGCGTTGGTGTTGCCGCCGATCAGCGTCGGCATCACCGACGCATCGACGATGCGCAGCCCCTGCAGGCCGCGCACGCGCAGTTGCGGATCGACGACGGCGAGCGCGTCGTGTCCCATCCGGCACGTGCCGACCGGGTGATACACGGTGTCGGTGCGCCGCCGCAGCACGTCGCGGATTTCGTCGTCGGTCGTGACGTTCGCGGTGAACAGGTCGCGCGTGATCCAGCGCGCGAGCGCCGGCGCCTCCATCAGCCGGCGCGTGAGCCGGAAGCCCGCGACCATGTCGTCGAGGTCGCGCGGATCGTCGAGGAACGCGGGATCGATGCGCGGCGCCGCGAGCGGATCGACGCCGTTCAGCGTGAGCGTGCCGCGGCTGCGCGGCCGCAGCAGGCACATGTGGCACGACAGCCCGTGGCCGGCATGCAGCTTGCGCGCGTGATCGTCGACGAGCGCGACCACGAAGTGCAACTGGATGTCCGGCGCGTCGAGCCCGGCGCGCGTCTTCAGGAAGCCGCCGCCTTCCGCGAAATTCGACGTCAGCATCCCGCGCCGTTCGCGGCGAAAACGCGCGAACTCGCGCAGCATGCGCAGGCCGCCGCGCACCGATACGCCCATCGTGTCGGCGCTGCGCGTGCGGTAGCCGAGGATGAAATCCGGATGATCCTGCAGGTTGCGCCCGACGCCGGGCAGGTCGGCGTGCACCGGGATGCCGAGCGCTTGCAGGTCGCGGCCCGGGCCGACGCCCGACAGCAACAGCAACTGCGGCGTCTGCAGCGCGCCGGCTGCAAGCACGACTTCGCGGCGCGCGCGCAACGTGCGGACCTCGCCGTGCTGCCGCACTTCGACGCCGACGGCGCGCGTGCCGTCGAACAGGAGCCGCAGCACCTGCGCATGCGTCTCGACCGTCAGGTTGTCGCGGCGGCCGACGTGCGGCAGCAGGTACGCGCGCGCCGCGCTCCAGCGTTCGCCGTGCTTCTGCGTGACCTGGTAGATGCCGATGCCTTCCTGCTGCGCGCCGTTGAAATCGTCGGTGAGCGGCAGGCCGGCCTGTTGGGCGGCTTCCAGGTAGCGCGCGTGGAACGGGTTGCCGGTGCGCAGGTCGCTGACCCACAGCGGGCCGTCGCGGCCATGCCATTCGTCGGCGAAGCGCTCGTTGTGCTCGCTCAGGCGGAAGTACGGCAGCACGTCGTCGTACGCCCAGCCTTCGTTGCCGAGCGCGGCCCAGCCGTCGTAGTCGACCCGGTGGCCGCGGATGTACACCATCGCGTTGATCGCCGACGAGCCGCCCAGCGCCTTGCCGCGCGGCTGGTAGCCGATGCGCCCGCCGAGCCCCGGCTGCGGCACCGTGTCGAACGCCCAGTTGTTCACGCGGGTCGGCAGCATCGCGACCGCGCCGGTCGGCACGTTGACGACGGCGCCGTCGCCGCGGCCGCCGGCCTCGAGCACGCAGACGGTCACGGCCGGGTCCTCGGTCAGCCGCCCCGCGACGACGCAGCCGCCCGAACCGCCGCCGACAACGATGTAGTCGAAAGTCTTGCTCATGGAATCGTCTCCTGATGGTCGATGGATCAAGCGACGCGCGGCGTCGCGGGCGCGTCGGCGGGCGCCGCGCGCGGGCATTCTTCTTCGGGGGCGGGATCGGTCGGGCGACTCGGTCGCATGGTGTCTCCTGCGGGGCGATGGCGTCGTTCGGGCGACGGCTGAATGACGTCGATGGTGCTGCCCGCATGGGAAAACACCAATGCTGCTTCGGGACAATTGTTTTAGTATTTGGGCCAAATCGGCGCTTCGAGGGTTTCTCCGCATGAGCTTCTGGGATTTCACCCGGAGTCCGGCCAGCGCCCGGCTGCTGGTCGATTTCGGCGACGAACGCGGCGTGCCGCACGCGAAACTGCTGGCTGGCACGGGGCTTGCGGACACGCAGCTCGACGACCCGAACGTCGAGGTGACGGCCGCGCAGGAACTGCGGCTGACCGGCAACCTGCTGCGCGCGCTCGGGCGCGCGCAGGGCCTCGGGTTCGAGGCCGGCCTGCGCTATCACTTTTCCGCATACGGCGTGTGGGGCTACGGGCTGATCGCGAGCGCGACCGGGCACGACGCGCTGGCGCTGGCGATGCGCTTCCTGCCGCTCACGTATGCGTACACCGTCATCACGTACCGCGAGGAGCACGGCATGGGCGTGCTCAATTTCGGTGCGCCGGAACTCGACGGCGACCTGAGCCGGTTTCTCGTCGAACGCGACATGACGGCGGCAGCCGTGCTGCTGCAGGAAATCGCCAGCGACGATTTCGCGTTGTCGCGCTTCACGCTGCAGGCCGCGCGTGCGCCGTCGCTCGTCGTGCCGCCGATCGCGGGCGCCGAGCCGGTGTTCTCGGCGCGCGCGAACAGCCTTGCGTTCGACCGTGCGTTTCTCGACCGGCCGCTGCCGCACGCGAATCCGCTGACGGTGTCGATGTGCGAACAGATGTGCGCGCAACTGGTCGACGCGCGGCGCGCACGCTTGGGCACGTCGGAGATGGTGCGCCAGTACCTGGGCGCGACGTCCGGCACCGCGCCGTTTTCGCTCGAGGACATGGCGCGGCTGATGAACACGAGCCCGCGCACGCTGAAGCGCCGGCTGCAGGAGGAGGGCACGACGTTCCGGACGCTGCTCGCGCAGGCGCGCGGCGTGATGGCCGAGACGCTGCTCGGCGACGCGCGCCTGTCGCTCACGGACGTGGCCGAGCGGCTCGGCTTCAGCGACCTGTCGAGCTTCTCGCAGGCGTTCAAGCGCTGGTACGGCGTGCCGCCGGGCGTGTACCGCAGCGGCGTGCTGCGGGACGGCGGCGGGTGACGAATCGCGGTACGATCGGCTACCTTCACGCAGGACCTTCACGAGAGCATCCGCATGATTTCGATTCGCCCGATGACCGACGACGATTTCCCGCGCTTCTGGCCGATTTACCGCGCGGTCGTCGCCGCTCAGGAAACCTACGCATTCGATCCCGCGCCGACGCCCGAAGCGGCGCGCGCCCTGTGGCTCGACGCACCGCTCTGCACGTGGATCGCCGAGGAAGACGGCGCGGTGCTCGGCTCGTACTACCTGAAGGCGAACGCGGCCGGGCCCGGCAATCACGTGTCCAACTGCGGCTACATGGTGAGCGAGGCCGCACGCGGCCGCGGCGTCGCGCGCCTGATGTGCGAGCACTCGCAGCAGATCGCGCGCGAGCGCGGCTTTCTCGCGATGCAGTTCAACTCCGTGGTCGCGACCAACGACGCGGCGGTCGCGCTGTGGAGCAAGCTCGGCTTCGAGATCGTCGGCCGCCTGCCGCGCGCATACCGTCACGCGCGGTTCGGCTTCGTCGATTGCCTGGTGATGTTCAAGTGGCTCGGCGACCCGGCGGCGGCCGAAGCCTGAGCACGCCGCTGCTGCCGCCGCCATTGCGGCGGCGCGACTCGAACGACGAAGGAGACACCCCGATGCGCGCAGCGCCGCAACCGGAACGCGCCGGCCCCTCGCGGCCGGACGCCGGCGCCACCGATTCCGACCGCATCGCCGCGTGGCGGCTCGCGATCTGCCTGTCGCTCGGCAGCGCGATCGCGCTCGGCCTCGCGCGTTTCTCCTATGCATTGCTGCTGCCGCCGATGAAGGCCGATCTCGGCTGGACCTTCGCGCAGGCCGGCGCGCTGAACACGGCGAACGCGGCCGGCTATCTGGTCGGCGCACTCGCGTTTCCGTCGCTGTCGCGGCGCTGGCGCGCGGGCACGCTGCTGGCGGCCGGCTGTGCACTGACCGCGCTGCTGATGGCCGCGTGCGGGCTCACGTCGGGCATGCACGCGCTGCTCGTCGAGCGGCTCGCGACGGGCATCGGCAGCGCGCTGATCTTCATCAGCGGCGGCGTGCTGGCCGCGCGGCTCGCATCGGCGTCGCCGCGCGACGCGGGGCTGCTGCTCGGCCTCTATTACGGCGGCACCGGATGGGGCGTCGTCGCGTCGTCGCTGCTCGTGCCGGCCACGCTCGCGCATGGCGCGCACGGCTGGCAGCCCGCGTGGTTCGCGCTCGCGTGCGCCTGCGTGCTGTTCTCGGCGGCGGCCGTGTCGGCCGCGCGTCGCATCGAGCGCGCGCATGCGGCGCCGGCCGCGCCGCGCGACGGCGCGACATCGGGCGCGAATGCGAGCGCGGCCCGCTTTGCGTTCGCGCTGGCCGGGTACGGCCTGTTCGGCGTCGGCTATATCGGGTACATGACCTTCATCGTCGCGCTGCTGCGCGGCGCGGGGATGAGCGGTACGGTGGTCGCCGCGTTCTACGTGATGCTCGGCGTCGCGACCGTGGTGTCGGCGCGGCTGTGGTCGGGGCTGCTCGACCGGATGCGCGGCGGCCAGGCGCTGGCCGTGCTCAACGCGCTGCTCGGCATCGCGACGCTGATGCCGGCGATGGTCGTGCATCCGGTCGCCGCATTCGCCTCGGGCGTGCTGTTCGGCGCGACGTTCCTGTCGGCCGTCGCGTCGACGACCGCGTTCGTGAGGCACAACCTGCCGCCCGACGGGTGGGCGAAAGGGATCAGCGCGTTCACGACGGTCTTCGCGTTCGGCCAGATCGCCGGGCCCGTCGCGATCGGCTGGGTGTCGGACAGCGCAGGGCTCGCGCGCGGGCTCGTGTATTCGGCGCTGACGCTGTTCGCGGGCGCCGCGCTCGCGGCGGGGCAGCGCGCGTTGCGCAAGCCCGCGTAGTCAGGCGGGCGTCACCGCGCGCAAGCGGTGCGCGACACGCGATGAAACGCGCGGCTGAAGTAGATGAGGCTGTCGCCGTCGTCGCGCACGCGGATCGCCGTCGCCTCGATGAACATCACCGAATGCGAGCCCACTTCCTTCATGTCGGCGATCGTGCCCTGCAGGCTCGCGAGCGCGTCGCGCAGCACGGGCACGTCCTGCTCGCCGCGATCCCAGACGGGCAGGTCGAAACGCCGCTCCATCGGCAGGTCGGTGAGTCCTGCGAAGTGCCGTGCGAGCAACTCGTGCTCGGCCGGCAGCACGTTGATGCAGACATGGCGGTTGCGCTCGAAGGTCGCGTGCATCGCGCTCGACCGGTTCAGGCACACGAGCAGGGTCGGCGGCGCGTCGGTGACGGAACACACGGCGCTCGCGGTGATGCCGCAGCGGCCGTGCGGCCCGGCGGTGGTGATCACGTTGACGGCCGCGCCGAGGTGGGCCATCGCCTGGCGGAAGGCCTTCTGCGCGTCGGTCGGTTCGACGCGCGCCGGTTGCCGGATATCGGTCGTGGAAGACATGGACACTCCTGGTTGGACGAAAGCGGCGCTCGCGCGGCGCTGCCGGTGCAGCGCCGGATCGCCGACGATGACCCGAGCGTACGTCACGAAAATACGGCCGACCATTCGCACGATTGACGATCGGGATGGCGTTCCCGCCAACGCGTCTAAAGGTTCTACCTAGATGCGCGGCGCCCCGCGCGAAAAAAACCGCGATTGTGCGTTCGTGCGGCCCGTGAAGGGGTTTCCAGCGGGTTTTCGGCTCGTTATGATGTGCCGCACACCCCCCGGCGAACGACGCGCGAGGAGCCGGCCGACGGCCTTTCGCGCGGCGTGTGCGATACCCATACCGATATTCAGCGAGACACCCGCGATGATGGCACCCGCACCGATCGTATACATCGTCGACGACGACAGCGGCATGCGGACGTCGCTCGCGTGGTTGCTCGAATCGGTCGGCATCGCGTCCGAAGGGTTCGCGAGCGCCGCCGATTTCCTCGCACGCTTCGACGTGAACCTGCCCGCATGCCTCGTGCTCGACGTGCGGATGCCCGAGAAGAGCGGCTTCGACGTGCAGGCCGAACTGAACGCGCGCGGCGCGACGCTGCCGGTGATCTTCGTCAGCGGGCACGGCGACATCCCGATGTCGGTGCGCGCGCTGCAGAACGGCGCGATCGATTTCGTCGAGAAGCCGTACAACTCGCAGCAGATGCTCGAACGCGTGCAGCGCGCGCTGCGGCTCGCGCAGCAGCGGCACGCGGTGAGCCGGCGCCACCGCGAGCTGCGCCAGCGGCTCGATGCGCTGACCGCGCGCGAGAAGGAGGTGCTGCGCGGCGTCGTGGACGGCAAGGGCAGCAAGCAGATCGCGTCGGACCTGTCGATCAGCGTGAAGACCGTCGACGTGCATCGCGCGAGCATCAAGGAGAAGCTCGGCGCGACGTCGATCGCCGCGCTCGTGCGCGACGTGATGGTCGTGTGGGGCGACGACGGCGAGTCGTCGCGATAGGGCCGGCCGGGCTCAGCGCATGTAGAGCCCGCCGTTGATGTCCCAGCATGCGCCGTTCGCGAAATGCGCGTCGCCCGACGCGAGCAGCACGGCGGCATCCGCGACGAAGCCGGCCGACCCGAGCTTGCCGCCCGGCAGGCTTGCCAGGACCTGGCGCAGCTTTTCCGGCGCCACGCTTTCATGCACGATCGGCAGGTCGAGCGGGCCCGGCGAGATGGCGTTGACGGTCACGCCCTGCGCGGCGAGATCGCGGGCGAACACCTTGGTGAGCGTCAGCGTGCCGCCTTTCGCGGCCGCGTAGTGCGCGCCCGTCGCCGAGCCGCCGTTCTGCCCGGCGAGCGAGGCGATGTTGACGATGCGGCCCGCGCCGCGTTCCGCGAAATAGCGGCCGAACACCTGGCAGCCGAACAGCACGCTGCGCAGGTTCACGTCGATCACCCGGTCGAACTGCTCGGCCGTGATCTCCATCGCCGGCACGACCTTCGACGCGCCCGCATTGTTGACGAGCACGTCGATCGTGCCCCAGCGCGCGACGAGCGCATCGCGCGCGGCTTCGAAATCGCGCTTCGACGTGACGTCGAGCGGCAGCGCGATCGCGCGTTCGCCGCTCGGGTCGAGATCGCGCGCATGCGCCTGAACGGCATCGGCGGCGATATCGGCCAGTGCGACGCGGTAGCCGGCCGCATGGAAGCGCTCGGCGATGACGGCGCCGAGCCCGCGCGCGGCGCCGGTGACGAGGACGACTCGATCTGACATGGTGCGTGGTTCCCTGGTTCGCGGGCGCATGCCGGTGGGCACGGCGCCCGCATCGTGATTCATGCGGCAAGCGCCGCTTCGAAGTGCGCCGCGATCGCGCAGACCTGTTCGTCCGCGCCCTTGCGCCCGACGATCTGCAGGCCCGCCTTCAGCGGCGAACCGGCGAGCGGCAGCGGCAGGCTGAGCGCCGGATGCCCGCTCAGGTTGAACGGCCGGATCAGCGACGACATCGCGATGACCGATACGCCGTCGCGCGCCTGGCGCAGCGTGATCGGCAGCGCGGGCAGCGTCGGCAGCACGAGCGCGTCCGCGTGCTCGAGCGCCGCATCGACCTGCGCGGTGAAACGCGCGCGGACGGCTTCGGCTTCGGCGAGGGCGGCCGGTGTCGTCGTCGCGGCCGCGCGCAGGCGTGCATCGAGATCGGCGCCGAGCCGGCCCGTTTCGACCAGGTGACCGAACGCGCGGGACGTTTCCGCGTTGATGACGGTGAGCCCGGCCGCGAACGAGGCCGGCATGTCGTCGAGCACGACCCCGTGCGAGCGTAGGCCCGACGCACGGAGGGCGGCATCGAGCGCGGCGGCGATCGCCGGATCGGCGTCGACGGCGATGTGCGCGACCGTGCAGCGCGCCATGGAGGCCGCGGCGAGCGCGCGATCGAAGCCCGGCGCGATCGCGGCCATCACGGCGACGAGCGTGCGGATATCGCGTGCGAACGGTCCGATGCAATCAAGGGTGGTATCGGCCGGCGCGACGCCGCGCCGCGACACGCGGCCGAACGTCGGCTTCAGTCCGGCCACGCCGCAGCACGCGGCCGGCCCGCGAATCGAGCCGCCGGTGTCGGTGCCGAGCGCCGCGTCGACCGTGCCGAGCCCGACGAGCGACGCGGAACCGCTCGACGAGCCGCCGGGAATGCGCGCGGCGTCCTGCGGATTGACGGGTGTGCCGGTGTAGTCGTTGAGGCCGGTCATCCCGAACGCGAGTTCGTGCATGTTCGCCTTGCCGGCGATCTGCCAGCCCGCGTCGAGCAGCAGGCGGACCACGTCCGCGTGCCGCGTGGCCGGCGGCGCATCGGCGAGCGCGCGGCTCGCCGCGCGGGTCGGATGGCCCGCGATGTCGATCGTGTCCTTGATCGCGACCGTAGGGCCGGGGCCGCCGAGCGTGAAGGTGTCGATGAAGCCTGTCATGGTCGGTATCGTGCGAAAGCGGGGGGAAGCATCAGGACCGTGGCGCGGCGGCGAGCGGCCACGGGCCGTCGAGCACGCGTTCGGTGCGGAAATGGCGGATCAGCCACGCGGAGCCGCCGGCCGCCGGCGCGAAATCGACGGTCAGGCGCGCGGCGATCAGCTCGGCCGAGCCGTCCGCGTAGCGCGACGCCTGCAGCATGATCCAGCGGCCGCGCGCATGCGCGTGACCGTCGTCGAGGTCGATCGACTCCGACGTCAGGAAGTGCAGGTTCGCCGAGAAATGGGGATCGGGCGGCAGATAGCGGCCCAGCATCGCGACGATCGCGGCCGTGCCTTCGAGGCGGCCGAACTTCCGCGCGTACTGCGGGCCGACGCCTTCCCACACGGCGTCGCTCGTGAACAGTTCGGCGAGCGACGGGCCGTCGCCCGCATCGGCGGGCACATCGCACAGCGCCATGTAGCGCGTGATCGTCGCGCGCACCGCGCGCTCGGCGTCGAGCGCCGCCATGCGCCGCGCGAGTGCGTCGATCCGGTCCGGTGGCAGAGCGGTCATCGCGCGGCTCACGATGCGGGCTTCGCGGCCGGCGGCACGGTCAGCGCGCGGCCGACCCGCGCCTCGATCTTGCCGTAGCGCCACAGGTTGTATTCGCCGACGGGGGTCGTGCGATACAGGTTGCACACCGCGACCGTCGTGTCGAAATCGGCGACGTCGGCCATGATGTAGAACGTCCACGGCGCGCCGTCGGCCTGGCCGACCACCAGGCGGTCGTCGTCCATTACGCCGAGCACGCGCACGCCGGGCATCGCCTCGACGGCCGCGAGCATCGCGCCGTACGCCTGCCACACTTCGCCGATTTTCTCGCGCGGCAGGTCGAAGAAGTTCTGCGACACGCCGCAGCAGAACAGGACGCGCAGCGGCAGCGGATTCGAATCGGACATATCGGGTTCTCCAGAAGAATCGGTCGGACGCATGAGCCGGCGGGCGACGGCGCCCGGGCGTCATGCGCATTCAAACGGTTGCGGCTCGCGCGGTTACAGATAGCCGGGAAACGGCGTCGCACCGGTGAACACCGCGCCGGCGCCGTCGAAGTTGCCTTCGGCGAGAAACGCGTGCTGCGTGACGACCATCGCGTCGCGCAGCAGCCGCTGCAGCGGGTGCGTGCGATAGATCGCCGCGGTGCCGCCGAGGCGGTACGCGCGTTCGACGACGCTCGCGCCTTCGCGCGCGATCTGCGTGGCCGCGAGCCGCAGCAGGCTGACCTGCTCGGGCGTCACCGGGTGGCCGGCGAGGATCGACTGCCACACGGTGTCGGTCGCGTCGTAGAAGAACGTGCGCGCCGAGCGCAGTTGCGCCTCGGCCTTCGCGAGTTCGATGCGGAAATACGCGCGGTCGGCGAGACGCGGCGCGCCGGTCGTCGTCTGCCGGCCGCCCGACATCCGGTTCACCACGTCGAGCGCCGCGCGCGCGAGCCCGAGGTTGACGACGGCCAGCACCTGCGCGGCATAGGCGACGGTCGGGTAACGGTACAGCGGCTCGTCGACGGTCGGCTCGCCGCCGCGCACGAAGGTCCACGCTTCGGGCACGAAGCGGTGCGCGACCCGCAGGTCGTGGCTGCCGGTGCCCTGCATGCCGACCACGTTCCAGTTCTCCACGATCTCGACGTCGGCCGCGCGGAACACGGCCGTGCGCGGCTTGTTCGGCGCGGCGTCGTGCGCGCCCGGCACGGCGATGCCGACGCCGAGCCAGTCCGCGCCCTTGCAGCCGCTCGCGAATTTCCATGTGCCGTCCACGTACCAGCCGCCCGGGGCGCCCTGCGCGGGCTGCACCGGGAACAGGCCGCCCGCGAACACCTGGTCGGGGCCGCTCGCGTACAGCTCGGCCTGGGTTTCGAGCGGCAGCGCGGCGAGATAGACGTTCGCGGAGCCGAAGCTCGCGACCCATGCGGCCGAACCGTCGGCGGTCGCGATCCGTTCGATCATGTCGAGGAACGCGGTCGGCGCGAGCGCATCGCCGCCGAAACGGCGCGGCGTACCCGCGCGATAGATGCCGGCCTGCTTGAACAGCGCGATCACGTCGCGCGGCACATGCGACAGACGGTCGAATTCGTCACGGCGCGCGGCGACGGTCTCGATCACGGCGTCGAGCGGCGACAGCTGTGCGGCCGCGGCGCCTGTCACGGGCGGCGAGGACGGCACGGGTTCGACGGCGAGGGCGGCTTGCGGCATGGTTGTCTCCTGGGCGGACAAGGGTTCGGATGCGGGCGGCATGCGTGCTGTCCTGGGTAGCGGCACGACGATGCAAGCAGTCTAGAAACGCAGAAAACACGCGGCAATTGGTGCGTTGGGCTGCACGACTGGTGACGTTCCGTGCCGGCCTAAAGAAATCTTCAGATGCGACCGGCGCGCGGCGGTGCTATGTTGGGTTTCCGGCCGCGCGACGCCGCGCGCCTTCATCCGGACCCGATCATGAGTTTCCCCGACGAAGACGATTTCCACCGGCTGCTCGACGCGCTGACCACCTGCGTGCTGCTGCACGACGCGCACACGAAGGCGATCGTGTGGGCGAATCGCGCCGCGTGCATCGCGCTCGGTTTTACCGTCGAGGAACTGCTGCCGCTGAAGGCGCCGGACATGACGCGTCCCGAGCCGAAATACCAGCGCGAGATCGCCGTGAGCGCGTGGGATCGCGCGCTCGTCGACGGGCCGCAGGTGTACGAGTGGTGTTACCGCTCGCGCACGGGCGTCGACATGCTGTCCGAGGCCACCGCCACCTATGTTCCGCTGCGCGGGCGCGACGTCGTGATGGTGCAGTTCCGCGACATCAGCGCGGAAGAGGCGGTCCGCCAGCAGTTGCGCCGCTACGAGGCGCGGCTGCGCGAATTCATGCAGGATCTCGACGAGGGTATCGCGGTCGTCACGCCGCACGGCGGCGTGCAGTTCATCAGCGAGTCGGGGCGCCGCGTGCTCGGGCTCGCGCCCGACGAAGCGCTCGGCGAGGTGCTCGACTACTGCTCCGAGGCCGACCGCGACCGGCTCGTCGCGCAATTGCGCGATGCACCGTCCGCCTGCCCGTCCGCGCCGCAGCGCTACCGGATCGTGCGGCGCGACGGCTCGCCGTGCTGGCTGCGCATCCTGTGCCGGCAGGTCGAGATCGAGGACGATCTCGACGGGCTGCTCGTGCAGTTCCGCGACGTGAGCGACGAAGTCGCGATCGAGGAGGCACGCCGCACCGAAGCGCGCATGCTCGAACACGCGGGCCGCACCAACGCGATGGGCGAGATGGCGAGCGTGATCGCGCACGAGCTGAGCCAGCCGCTCGCGGCCGTGCGCAATTTCATCGAAGGGGCGGTGCAGCGGCTGAACGGGCGCGGCGCGGTCGACGACGCGATCTGGGGGCTGCGCAGCGCCGACCGGCAGGCCGAGCACGCGGCGCTGATCATCAAGAGCGTGCGCGAGTTCATCGTGAAGCGCGAGCCGGTCGTCGCGCTCGCCGACTTGCGCGACATCCTCGCGGACGTCGCGTATTTCATCGAACTGCGTGCGAAGGAGGCCGGCGTGACGGTCGCGATCGTGCAGGCCGGAACGCCGCTGCCGATCCGCTGCGAGCGTGTGCTGATCGGGCAGGTGATCCTGAATCTCGCGTTCAATGCGATCGAGGCGTTTGCCGGTTGCGAACGCGTGCCGCGCATGCTGACGCTCGGCACCGCGAACGTGGCCGGGCACGCCGAGCTGCGCGCGATCGACAATGGCCCGGGCATTGCGGCCGGCGCGCACGACCGGCTGTTCGACGGCTTCTCGTCGTCGAAGGCCGGCGGCAACGGGATCGGCTTGTCGCTGTGCAAGAGCATCGTGACGCGCCACGGCGGCCGGATCGGTGCGAGCCCGGCCGATGGCGGCGGGCTCGACTGCTGCGTGACGCTGCCGCTCGCGGGCGCGCAGTCGTAGCCAGCGCTGCCGCTGCGTGCGACGAGCCCGTGGCGGCGCGCGGCGCACGATCAGCGCCCCAGCGCCCGCGCGGTCTGGCCGCCGATGCCGAAATCGGTGTTCGGAATATCCTTGATCATGACGCGCGTCGCCTGCAGTGGCGCATCGAGCACACTCGCGCTCGTTTCCGACAACGCGGCGATCAGCGCGCGCTTCTGCGCATCGGTGCGGCCGGCGATCAGGATCGCGACGATCACCGGCAGCGACGGCGGCGCGCCGTCCGCCGCACTGCGGCCGCCGAGCCCGATGTGGGTCGCCGGCAATTCATTGAGCAGGATGCGAACGGCTTCGGCCGGCGCGCCGATCGCGTCGACGGTGGCATCGGTGAGCCGCGCGATCAGCGCGGCCTTGCGTGCATCGTCATGGCCGGCCGGCAGGAAAACTTCGAGGGTGGGCATGGTCGTCCGGAAAGGTGAAGGTTGCCGGCTCACCTTTGCGTTGGCAGCGGCGAACCGGCGACGGCTTACAGCAGGAAGCCGATCGCGCTGAGCGCTTCGGTCGAGTCGATCAGGCGCACGACCTTTCCGGCAATCCGCATCTCGCCTTCGGCGTCGACGTACAGCTTGTGCGTGACGTCGGCCGCGAACAGCGTCGCGACGCCGCGCTTGTACGCGACGACGACCTGCGCGGATTTCAGCTCGACGGTATCGGCGCTGCTGCTTTCCAGCGTGAAGCGCGACACGGTGCGCACCGTGCGTGCCGCGTCGACGGCCGACGCCGAGTAACCGGACACCATCCGCTGCACGCGCTTCTCGCGCATGTCCTGGTCGTCGAACACGTAGTTCAGCGTCGCGGCAAAATCGGTCGTGTCGGGATCGATCGGCACCACGTAATGGCCGGCCGGATCCCACAGGTCGAGCCAGGCGCGATAGTCGCGACGGTCGAGCATCTCGGCTTCGCGCCACACGAATTCGACCGCGCGGGCGAAGGTCTGCTGCGAGAAAAGGGCGTTGCGGTCATCCATCATGCTTGCTCCATCATCGTGCGCCATTGCCGGTAGGCCTCGCGCATCCCGGTTTCGTCGGTCGCGTGCGCGGTCTTTTCGCCGTTCGCGGCGGTGGTTTCGCGGTTCAGCCCGCGATTCACGAGGATCGGCACGTCGGGGCCCGCGTGCGCGCCGCGCTGCACGCGCTCCCACGCCTCCGCGTCGTCGGGGCTGCCGAAGCCGAACGGGCCCTGGAAGTGTTCGTGTATGCGCAGCCGCTCGCGGTTCGCTTCGTCGGGGCCGCCGTCCATCGCGAGCGCAACGTGGCGGATCTCGGTTTCGTTCGCGGCGATCGGCCGCAGCACGCGGAAGAACGCCATCGACAGCGCGAGGTTCGGGAACAGGTTCAGGTTGAAACCGACGCCCATCAGCGAGCGCACGATGCGGCGCACTTCGTCCGGCGCGTGGCGCTCGGCGAGCTTCGCCGCGAGCGGCGCGAAGCGCTCGGGCAGCGGCGCGCCGTCGTCCTCGTCGAGATCGATCAGCTCGGGCATCAGCACCGCGAGGCTGTGGCCGTTGCCGAGCCCGCGGCAGAACGCGTCTTCGCTCGTCATGAAGCTCGTGATCGCGGCGGCCGTCTCGTCGTCGATCGACTTCATCCACGACTTGTGCACGACCGGGAAGTGATAGAGGTCGGTCGTGTTCTCGAGCTGGATCTTCCAGTTGCCCTTGAACTTGAACTTGTGTTCGCCGTTCGCCTTGATCGGATAACCGGCGCCCTGTTTCATGAACAGGTCGATCCACGGCTTCGCGCCGCCGAGGAAATCCTCGAGCGGTTCGATCGCGTCGTTGAAGCTCGCGAAGATCAGGCCCTGGTACACGCCGACGCGCAGCTTCACGAGCGGCAGGTCGCCTTTTTCGCACACGCCTTCGTAGCCGTCACCGTACGGCAGCGCGCGCAGCGTCCCGTCGAGCGCGTACGACCAGCTGTGATACGGGCACGTGAAACCCTTCGCGTTGCCCTTGTGCGATTCGCACACGGTCGCGCCGCGATGGCGGCAGCGGTTCTGCAGCACGTTGATTTCGCCGGTCCTGTCGCGCACGACGATCACCGGCTGGCGACCGATCGTCGTCGTGATGAAATCGCCCGGGTTCGGCAGCTCGCTCTCGTGCGCGACCCAGATCCAGGTGCGGTAGAAGATGCGGTCGAGCTCGGCTTCGAACAGCGCGGGATCGTGATACATCGCGGGCGCGATGCGGTCGGGTTGCGCGAGGCCGTGCAACGCACGGGTGTCGATCGTCTGGTAGGGAATGTCGCTCATCGTCGTCGTGGGGAAAGAGTCGCGAGGAAGTGCAAGGCCCGGCCGGCGGACCTCATGCGGATAGCGAGACCAGTGTCGTCATCGCGAATTAATCCGTCAAATTGATCTTAAAGATGAGACTAAATAAGCTGCATGGATAATCAGGCGCGCCGCTCGCGATAGGTCGCGACCATGCATGCGGTTCATGGGCGGCATTTTTGGCGGGAATTTGACCGGGGCCGGCTGCGCTCTTATCGTGGGTCGGACGCAGTGAACAGATTCGATCGCGGACCTGCCGCCCGATACCTATTGGGCAGGACAACTGATTTTATTCCTGGATCCCCATGAACTCGCCAGCGCCCTTGTCAGCGGTTACGTTGCCCGCTTCCCGCAGCACGAATTCGGTCCGACGTGCGGTCACCACGGCCGTGCTCGGGCAGGTACTCGAATGGTACGACTTCTTCCTGTACGGGACGGCCGCCGCGCTGCTGTTCGGCAAGCTGTTCTTTCCGGTCGGCAGCGATCCGCTGACCGGCACGATCGCGGCGTTCGGCGGCTTCACGGTCGGCTTCGTCGCGCGCCCGATCGGCGGCCTGCTGTGCGGGCACATCGGCGATCGTTACGGCCGCAAGACCGTGATGATGCTGACGATGTTGACGATGGGCGCCGCGACGGTCGGGATGGGCCTGTTGCCGACCTATCGAGAGATCGGCATTGCGGCACCGGTCGCGCTCGTATTGCTGCGCGTGCTGCAGGGGCTTGCCGCGGGCGGAGAATGGAGCGGCAGCATCCTGCTGATCCACGAGAACGCGCCGGCCGACCGGCGCGGCGCGCTGGCCGCGTGGAGCCCGTGCGGCGCGGCGTTCGGCTTCGTGCTGTCGACCGCCGCGTTCCTGCTCGTGCAGCAGTTGCCGGCCGCCGACATCGAGCGCTGGGGCTGGCGCATGCCGTTTCTCGCGAGCATCGTGCTGGTCGGGTTCGGCCTGTGGATGCGCCGCTCGATCGGTGAAAGCGCGGAATTCGCCGAAGCGCGTTCGACGCAGAAGTCCAGCGCGACGCCGCTCGTCGACGTGCTGCGCGAATGCCCGCGCGAGGTGCTGACGGTGTTCGGGCTGCGGTTCGGCGAAGGCGCGGTGTCGTATCTGTTCTTCGCATTCTCGCTCGCATACGGGAAATTCATCGGTCTCGATGCATCGTGGCTGCTGGGCGGGCTCGTGATCTCGATGCTGCTGATGATTCCGGTGACGCTGATCGCGGGCCGCCTGACCGATCGGGTCGGCCGCAAGCCCGTCTATCTGCTCGGCGCCGTCGCCGTCGTGTTGATCGCGTATCCGTACTTCACGCTGCTGCAGTCGGGCCGCTTCTCGCATGTGATCGTCGCGCTGATCCTGGCGAACAGCGTCGCGATCGGCATCCTCGAAGGCGCGCAGCCGGCGTTCATCAGCGAACTGCTGCCCGTGCACCTGCGCTTCTCGGGGCTCGGCATCGGCCGCGAGATGGCGTCGGTGCTCGGCGGCGGGCTGTCGCCGGTGATCGCGACCGCGCTTCTTGCGCATTACCGCAGCGCGACGCCGATCGTCATCTATCTCGTGATCCTCGGTGCGATCACGGTCGTCGCGACCTGCATCGCGCCGGAAACCCGCCCGAAGGCGATGCGCGATGCGGCCCGCTCGCGCTGACCGTCGCAACGCCTTTCGTCCAGACCCTTCGCCCTTTCAGGAAGTTGCCATGCAAGCCAATTCCGCCATTCATGCCGTCGTGCCCGACGCGCCCGCGTCACCACAACCGGCCGACCGCTCGCCGCTGCCCCTCGAGGCGGTGATCGCCGAAGTCGGACGCAGGCGCGACGAGTTCGACCGGCTGTCGCACGTGCCGCGCGACGTGATCGCGATGATGAAGCGCGCGGGCATCTTCCGCGCCGGCACGCCGGGCCGTTTCGGCGGCGACGCGCTGCCGCCGCACGTGTTCCTCGCCATGCTCGAACGGATTGCGATCGCCGACGGGTCGGCCGCGTGGGTCGCGGCATTCGGTTCGGCCAATACCTATCTCGCCGCGCTGCCGCTCGACACGCAGCGCACGATCTATGCGGACGGTCCCGACCAGGTGTTCGCCGGTGGGCTGTACCCGCTGCAGCCGGCGCAGCGCGTGCCGGGCGGCTACCGCGTGACGGGGCGCTGGCGCTTCGCGAGCGGCTGCAAGGGCGCGGACTGGATCGGAGTCGGCATCGGCGGTGCGCCTGCCGACGGCGGGACGCCGGGCAAGCCGTTCACGGCCGTGTTTCGCGCCGACGACGTCGAGATCGTCGAGAACTGGCGTGTGGTCGGCATGCAGGGCACCGGCAGCCACGATCTCGCGCTGAACGACCAGTTCGTCGACGAAGCCTGGACGTTTGTGCGCGGCGGCGAGCCGACCGTCGACGAGCCGCTGTACCGCTATCCGGCGGTTGCTTACCAGGCGCAGGTGCATGCGGCGGTCAACGTCGGCATCGCGCGCGCCGCGCTCGACCTGCTCACCGCAATGTCGGGCGCGACGAAGACGACGACCGGTGCGCCGCGTCTCGCCGATCGTCCGTACTACCGCGAGGGCCTCGCGAAGGCCGAGGCCGACTGGCGCAGCGCGCGCGCGTTTTTCTACGAGACGGCGGAAGCTGCGTGGGCGTCGCTGGCCGCCGGCCGTCCGGTGTCGCCGCAGCAGGCCAACCTGCTGCGGCTGAGCGCGACGCACGCCGCGCAGGTGTGCGCGAAGGTCGTGATGCAGGCGTACCAGCTCGCGGGCACGGCTGCGATTTACCGCGAGAACCGGCTGCAGCAACTGGTGCGCGATTCGATCGTGGTCACGCAGCACGCGTTTCTCGGCGAGGCGACCTACGACGGTTCCGGTGCCGTGTTCGCCGGCATCGCACCGGTGACGCCGTATCCGTGACCGGCAATCGCGCCGATTTTTCGCAGCAGGAGCTTCAGATGAACGATTCGACGATCCACGACGACATGCGCCGGGACTTTCGCGAGGCGATGTCGCGCCTGCCGGCCGGTGTCAACGTCATTACCACCGATGGCGCGCACGGCCGCTGGGGCATCACCGCGAGCGCGGTCTGCTCGGTGACCGACACGCCGCCGACGATGCTGGTGTGCATCAATCGCGGCAGCCGTGCGCATGACATCATGCGCGGCAACGGGCGCATCGCGATCAACCTGTTGCCGTCCGCGTGCCAGGAAATCGCCAGGACGTTCGCCGGCATGACGCCGGGCGATGCGCGATTCGACGACACGCGCTGGCTGGACGGGAAAACCGGCGTCCCGGTGCTGGCCGACGCGAATGTCAGCCTCGAAGGCCGCATCATCGACAGCAAGGCGGTCGGCTCGCATTCGGTGATGTTCGTCGAGGTCGATCACATCGCGCTGCACGCGGCGGCCGACGGGTTGATCTATTTCGGCCGAGCGTTCCATCGGCTCGCGCATCCGCTGGCCGCGCAGGCGGGGTGACGGATGGACGTCTGCCTGTTCCTGATCGTCGATCGCAGCGGAAACGATGACGCCGGCGTGCCGCCACCGGGCCTCGACGATGCGGCGGCGGCGCTGCGCGCGGTGCCCGGGCTGAAGCGGCTGGTCGTGCATCGGCCCGTCGCGCTGGCCGCCGACCGCGCCGACCCCGTTGCGCGTCCGCCGTCGCCGGCAGCCGTGCTGCAATGTTATTTCGCCGAACTCGGCAGGCTCGAAGCGATGCTCGCACCGGCGGGCGCCGCGCATGCCTGCGTCGCGCGATGGCAGGCGGCGGGGCGGCGCGTCGTCCAGCAGGCGATGGCCGTGCGCCGGATCCCGCTGGCCGGCCCGCGCGCGGCCGCGCACAGCTGCACCTACCTCGTCAGCTACGACGGCGAAGCCTCGGACCCTAACGCATGGCTGTCGCACTATCTCGACCATCATCCGCCGCTGATGGCGCGATTGCCGGGCATCCGCGCGATCGAAATCTATACGCGCGTCGACTACCGGACCGCGCTGCCGGCGCCGCGCGCGCATGCGATGCAGCGCAACAAGGTCGTGTTCGACGATGCCGCCGCGCTGGAGCACGCGCTGGCGTCGCCGGTACGGCTGTTGATGCGCAGGGATTTCGACGCGCTGCCGCCGTTTACCGGCGCCACACCGCATTTCCCGATGGCCAGCGAAAGTTTTGGGATAACATCGGCCGAGTAGTCTGCGCCGCGTCGCGCGACCGCCTGGTCGTCGTGTCGACGCGCGCCCGCCGCGGCTCACGAGCACCATGACCCAATCCCGTCCGGTCGTCACCGACCTCAACCTGCTGCGCGTGTTTCTCGCGATCTCGGAACTGCGCAGCCTGACCGCGGCAGGCGAGCGGCTCGGGCTCACGCAGCCGGCCGTCAGCCACGCGCTGCGGCGCCTGCGCAACCTGTTCGACGATCCGCTGTTCGTGCGCACGCCGACCGGCATGGCGCCGACCGACACGGCGCGCCAGCTGCACGGCCCGCTGACGCGCGCGTTCGGCATCATCGATCTCGCGGTGCAGCAGGTCGCGCATTTCGATCCGGCCACCGCGAACCGCACCTTCCGGCTGTCGATGTCCGACATGTCGGAGTTCTATTTCCTGCCGCCGCTGCTGGCGAGGCTCGCGGACGTCGCGCCCGGCATTCGCGTCGACATCGCGAGCACGGCGGTCGACGCGGTCGGCGCCGCCATGCGCAGCGGCGAGATCGATCTCGCGCTCGGCTACGTGCCCGATCCGGGGCCCGGCTGCGTGAGCGAAACGCTGTTCTCGGACGAACACGTGTGCATGGTGCGGGCCGGCCATCCGCTGCGCAAGCGCGCGCCGACGCAGGAAGACCTGACCGCGCTGCGCTACATTTACGCGAGCAGCAATGCGACCGGCCACCGGATGGTCGAGAAGTGGCTCGACGAGTTGCACGTCGAGCGCACCGTCGTGTTGCGGCTGCCGCACTTCATCGTCGCGCCGGAGATCGTGCAGCACACCGATCTGGCGATCATCTTCCCACGCAGCGTCGCCGAGCGCTTCAACCGCGGCCGCGCGTTCCGCATACTTCCGTTGCCCTTTGTGCTGCCGCCGATCGAAATCCAGATGCACACGCACGTGCAGTTCGCGGCGGACCCGGGCATTGCGTGGCTGCGCGGCGTGATCCACGAGATGTTCCATCGTCAGGAAGCCTGACGACGATTTCGCGCACCTGCCTGAAATCCGCTTCACTGATTTAGAATGCGTTCACGCATCAATTTGACGAATAGTGGAGGCGGTCATGACGTCGGTCGATCATCTCGATCTGAACCTGTTGCGCGTATTTCAGGCGATCGTCGAGGAACGCAGCCTGACGAAGGCCGGCGAGCGGCTCGCGCTGTCGCAGCCGGCCGTCAGCTATTCGCTCGGGCGGTTGCGCACGCTGTTCGACGATCCGCTGTTCGTGCGCACGCGCTCGGGCATGCAGCCGACACCGGTCGCGCTCGAACTCGCGGGCATCGTCGGCAAGGCGCTCGACATGGTGCGTGTGGCGCTGCGCTACGCGGAGCGCTTCGATCCGGCCACCAGCACGCGCACGTTCCGGCTGTCGTTGTCGGATGCCGGCGAGATGGCGTACCTGCCGGCGATCTGCCAGGCCCTGCGCGAGCGCGCGCCGCGCGTGACGCTGAGCGTACAGCCGCTGCCGGTGGACGAGATCGAGGAAGCGCTGCGCGCGAGCCGGCTGGATTTCGCGATCGGCAACCTGCCGGAGTTGATGCCTCGCACGCGCCATCAGGTGCTGTTCGAGGAAACCTATGTCTGCATGACGGGCCGCCGGCGTGGCTTGCCGAGCGGCGCTGCGCTGAGCCTCGAGCAATTCGTGCGCGCCGCGCACGTCAACGTGAAATCGGTCGAGCACAGCCACCATGCGCTCGACGATGCGTTGCGCGCGCAGGGCGTGGGCCGCAACATCGCGCTCGAAGTGCCGCACTTCGTCGCACTGCCGAGCGTGCTGTCGGTTACGGATCTGTATGCGACGCTGCCGAGGCGGCTCGCGCAGATATTGAACCGCGACAATGCATTCCGTCTGTATGACCTGCCTGTCACGCTGCCGCCCGCGCCGGTGACGATGCACTGGCACGAGCATTTCCATGAAGACGAGGGTAACGCGTGGATGCGCATGCTGCTCGTCGAACTCGTCGAGCGGTTCGATAACGCGTGACGCATGAGGGCGAGGGCATCGCGTGGATGTGTGCGTTGCTCGCCGAACTCGTCGGGCGTTTCGATGGCACGAGACGTCCTGAACAGGCGCCGCTCGTGCCGGATGCGTCAGAGGTCGAGCACCAGCACCGCCGAGCGCGCGCGCGACACGCAGCAGCAGATCACCGTGTTGCTCGCGCGTTCGGCCTTGCTGAGGCAGTGGTCGCGATGATCGGGCTCGCCGTCGACGACGGGCACCATGCAGGTGCCGCACACGCCTTCGCCGCATGACGTATCGACTTCGATGCCGATCCGCGCGAGCGCGTCGACGATCGACGTGTCGGGTGTCACGCGCACGGATTGCCCGCTGCGCTGCAACCGCACCTCGAAGCCGTCGGCCGGGCCGGCGCCGGCTTCGGCATGGCCCGCATCCGCGGCCACGGGTTCTGCCGCAAAACGTTCGAGATGAACCGAGTCTTCGGGCACGCGCGTCGCGGCTGCCGCGACCACCGCATCCATGAATGGCCCCGGGCCGCACGTGTAGACATGCGCGTGCGCGTCGAGCGACGCGACGCAACGGCCGAGTTCGATAGCCAGCGCATCGGGTTCGACGCCGTAGTGGAACGTCACATGCGGCGCGAACGGCTCGGCCGACAGCTGGTCGACGAAGGCCGCGTGCTCGCGGCTGCGCGCGAAGTAATGCAGCCGGTAGCGGGCGCCGCGCTTGTGCAGCGCGTACGCCATCGACAGCAGCGGCGTGATGCCGATGCCGGCCGCGATCAGCACGTGCTCGCTCGCGTCATCCGTCAGACGAAACAGGTTGCGCGGCGCGCCGATCGACAATTCGGCGCCGACGCTCACGTCGTCGTGCAGCGAGCGCGAGCCGCCGCGCGACTGCGCCTCCTTCTTCACCGCGAACAGGTAGCTGCCGCGCTCGTCGGGATTGCCGCACAACGAGTATTGCCGCGTGACGCCGGACGGCGCGGTGACGTCGATGTGGGCGCCCGGCTCATACGTGTCGAATGGCTGGCCGTCGACGCGCGAAACCCGGAAACAGCGGATGTCCTGCGCCGCGTCGATCAGCGCGTCGATCCGGACCTGGTGGCGGTTCGCTTGCATGGGAAGTTCCGTGGGGTGGGAGAACAGCGGCGCGGCAGACGCCGCGCCGTCATGCGATCGAGAATAGGGACGGGCATCGCATAAATCAAATCGATTAAAAAGCGATACCAGAATCAGCGGGATGGATGATGGTCGATGGCGCGAATGGGCTCAGCGCGCGGCGATCGCGTCGCCCGCATCGGCTGCCAGGGGTGCCGATGCCGATGCATGGCCGCGTTCGCGATCGAGGCTGCGGCGATAGTGGCGGCAGCCGGCGGCCAGCAGCAGCGCGGCCAGCGTGGCCGCCGCGACGTTGACGATCGACATCGAATGACCGACCGCCGCCGGTGCGCCGAACACGCGATCGGTGAACAACGCGACGACGGTCGTGCCGATCCCGAGTGCGACCAGGTTCGACACGAGCAGGAACAGCGCGGAGATCTGCGCGCGCATCTGGTTCGGCGCGAGCGTTTGCATCGCGGCGGTCGACGTCGGCATCGGGAACGACGCGAAGAACATCGCGACGACGAGCGTCGCGAGCGACGCGGGCAGGCTGTCGAGCTGCGTGAACAGCGTCGCGGGAATCGCCATGCACGCGGCGCCGATCGCGCCGGCGCGCAGCGGCGCATCGGCACGGCCGCGCCGCAGCAGCCAGTCGTTGAGCCAGCCGCCGCAGAACACGCCGGCCGTATTCGCGACCAGCAGCACGATGCCGAGCGTGTAGCCGGCCTCGACGGCCGTCATCCCGAAGCGGCGGATATAGAACGCCGGTGTCCAGCTCAGCAGGCAGTACAGCGTCATCGCGTAGAACGAGAAGCCGAGGTAATGGCACGAGAAGGTCGCGCGATGCGCGCCGACGAAGCGCAGCGAATCGCGCATCGACACGCGCCGCACGGCGCCCGAGCGATCCTGCGCGAGCCCCTTGCGCTGCGGGTCGCGCACGGTCGCGGCGAACAGCAGCGCAACGAGGATCCCCGGCAGCCCGACGATCAGGAACGTGACCTGCCACGCATGCACCTGCCCGACGACCGGCAGCGTGAACGCGCTCGCATGCTTGAGCAGCGCGATCACGTAGCCGCCGATCAGGAACGCGACGCCGCCGCCGATGAACGAGCCGAGCGAATACACGGCGATCGCGCGTCCGAGCTTCTCCTTCGGAAAGTAGTCGGCGAGCATCGAATACGCGCCGGGCGACAGCGCGGCCTCGCCGACGCCCACGCCCATCCGCGCGATGAACATCTGCACGAAATGCTGGCTGAGGCCGCACGTGGCCGTCGCGACGCTCCACAGCGCGATGCCGAGCGAGATGATGCGCGGGCGTGCATGGCGGTCGGCGAGATACGCGACGGGCAGCCCCATCACCGCGTAGAACAACGAGAACGCGAAGCCGTTGAGCAGGCTGAACTGCGTGTCGGACAGGTGCAGGTCGCGCTTGATCGGTTCGATCATCAGCACGAGGACCTGACGGTCGACGAACGAAAAGACGTACGCGAGCATGCAGATGACGACGACATACCATTCGTACGTATAGCGCTTGCCGTCGGCAGCGCGGGCCGTGGATGCGGACATGCGGATTCTCCAGGAGCGGGCGGTGGAAAGGCGCGGCAGCGGCCTTGCGGGCCGGGCGCCGTCGCGGCGCGAACGCGTGCGGGCGACGCGCTCGGAGACGCAGCGTAGTCGGCCAAATTCGGCCGCCATAGCCGGAGTGACAGCGGCGCCACACGGACATTTACCGACCCGCATAAAGAAAACACCGAGGCCGCGCGCGCGGGCCGCCGCGCAGCGCGCGTGCGGCGGGGCGCGCGTGCATCATGCGGCGCATCTATAAGCCATATAGACCGCATTGCATCGACGTCCGAAATTGTCGTTCCTAGACTCGGCCCGTTTTTCGATCGGCAGCGCTGGCCCCTTGCGGCGAGCGTGCATCACATCATGCGGCGCGATGCCGACCGGCGCCGGCACTTCTACGGGACGACGAAGATGAACCAACCGAACGGGCGGGCCGACCGGCTTGCCGTACCGCTTGCCGCGCTGCTCGCCTGCATCGCGCTGCCGGCCGCCGCGCAGTCGAGCGTGACGCTCTACGGCCGCATCGACACCGCGATCGAATACGCGAACGCCGGGCCGAATCACGTGGTGCGCATGGGCAGCGGCGACCTGTGGGCGTCGCAGTGGGGGCTGAAGGGCGTCGAGGATCTCGGCGGCGGTTACGCGACGATCTTCAAGCTCGAGGACGGCTTCAACGCGGGCAGCGGTGCGCTGTCGAACAGCAGCGCGCTGTTCGGCCGCGAAGCGTGGGTCGGCATCACGGGGCCGTTCGGCGGCGTGCAGTTCGGCGAGCTCTACACGATCCTGCATACGACGCTCGTGACCTACAGCCTGCCCGGCCTCGGCGCGGGGCTCGCGTGGGGCAACGCGACCGACAACTTCGTCGGGCCCGCGTTCCTGCGCGTGCGCAACGCGATGCGCTACACGTCGCCGCGCTATGCGGGCTTCATGCTGCGCGCGATGGCCGCGCGCGGCACCAACGGCGCGGCCGGACAGCCCGCGACGCTCGGCGACACCTATGGCGCGGGCGTCAATTACGTGCGCGGCGGCCTGTCGGTCGACGTCGACTACATGCAGCAGAAGTTCAGCCCGGTGGCGGCCGCCGCACTCGGCGACACGAGCCCGGCCGCGAACGGCAACTACACGCTCGGCGCGATTTCGTACGACTTCGACGTCGTGAAGGTCGCCGCGCTGTACATGCGCCATCGCGGCGGCCCCGACGTCGCGACCGCGATCGACAGCCAAAGCGCGTATCCGCACAGCGACATCATGGAACTGAGCGCGACGGTGCCGATCGGGCGCGCGTCGCTGCTGTTGAGCGTCGGCCATTACCGGAAGGTCGCGGACAGCGACGGCGACGCCGATTCGTACGGCATCCGTTTCGACTATCCGCTGTCGAAGCGCACGGTGCTGTACACGGGCGCCGCGATGGTGCGCAATGGCGCGCATGCGAGCTTCGTCGTCAACGGCGCGGCCGGCGGCGGTGTCGCGGTCGCCAGGCCGGGCGCGACCGCGAGCTCGATCGTCGCGGGCATCCTCACGTCGTTCTGAGCAGGTCGGCGGGCCCGCGGCCGCGCGCGCCCGCTTGCGCCGCTACGCGCAGGCGGGCGGCTGCGGCGCGAGCCATGCGTCGAACGGCGCCTGCTCGCCGATATGGAACAGCTCCAGCAGCAGCGCGCGCAGCCAGCGATGGCCGGGGTCCGCATCGAAGCGCCGGTGCCAGTACGCATTGACGGTCCATTCGCCGGCGCCCGCGATCTCGTACAGCACGCACGGCTGCCGCGCGGCGAACGTGATCGCGATCGTCTCCGGCAGGATCAGCGCGTAGTCGCCGTCCTGCAGCAGCGCCGGCACCACCATGAAATCGGGCAGCGCCGCGCGTACGCGCGGCATCAGGGCATGTCGTTCGAGCAGCTGCATCGACTGCGGATGTGACGTGACAGCGACGAAGCGCAGCCCATCGGGCGCCGCGCCGTCGAGCACGAAATCGCCGGGCAACCCGATGCGTTGCGCGGTGCGGCGCGGCATCAGCAGCACGCAGCGCTCGTGCAGCAGCGCGGTGCGCTGGAAGTGACTCGACGCGTCGGCGAATTGTCCGAGCGCGAAGTCGATGCGCCCCGATTCGAGTGCGACGTTGAGCTGGCATTCGTCGACGTGCAGCGTCTCGATCACCGCGCCCGGCGCACGCCGGTCGAACGCGGCGAGCAGCGTCGGCAGGAATGCACTCGCCGCGAAATCGCTCATGTGCAGCCGGAACACGCGCTGCGTGCTGTCGGGCGTGAAGCGCGACCCTTCGTCGAGCACGTCCTGCAGGATCGCGAGCGCCTTGTCGACCGAGATCGCGAGCCGCTGCGCGCGCGGCGTCGGCTCGACGCCCGTGCCGGTGCGCACGAACAGCGCATCGCGGAACATCAGCCGCAGCCGGCCGAGCGCATGGCTGACCGACGGCTGCGTGACGCCGAGCCGCAGCGCCGCGCGGCCCACGTGCCGCTCCTCGTAGACCGCGCGAAACGTCTTCAGCAAGTTGAGATCGAGATCCTGCACGCGCAGGCCGTCGGGCGAGTCGGCCTCGTGCGCTGACGGGTCGGGGCGGGCCGGCGTCGCCGGGCGGCCGGTTGCGGCGTGCGTCATCGTGTCTGTCTCGCGGTAACGGAGGGCGCATGGCCGTAACGCCGTGCATACGCCTTCGCGAAATGGCCGAAGCCATGGATGCCGTGCGCGATCAGCACGTCGGTCACGCTGCGCGCGTCGCCGCGTTGCAGCGCCGCGTGCACGGCCGCAAGCCGGCGCTCGCGCACGTATGCGGCCGGCGTGGTGTGCAGGAACGCGCGGAACGCATGCTGCAGCGTGCGGGGGGCGACGCCCGCGACGTCCGCGAGCGCGGTGAGCGAGAGCGGTTCGCCGAGATGCGCATCGACGTGGGCGCATGCGCGGCGGACGTGCGCCGGCAACGGCGGCGTGCCGCGCGCGAGCGCGCCGCTGTGCGAGTGCGGCAGGTGCATGAGCAGCAGCGCCATCAGCCACGCGGTGAGGTCGGCGCCGAATCCCGGCGAGTTCGTGCCGATGCCCGGCTGCGCGCCGAGCCGGCACAGGTATTCGAAGGTCGGCAGCACGAGCGCGGCACCCGTGCCTGCGCCGCCGACCGCGAGATCGAACTGCAGCGGCTGCGTGAGCGTCGCTTGCAGGAGGTCCTGCAGCTTGCGTTCGAGCGCGCCGCGTTCGAGGCGCAGCACGAGGTTGCGGCACTCGGGGCTCGTGCGCAGGCGGCTCGCGAGCGCGGGCGACGATACCGTCAGCTCGCCGGGGCCGGCGCGCGCCACGACATCGCCGGCCTGCAGTTCGCACGTGCCGGCGAGCGTCAACCTGAACAGAAAGTGATCGGCGTCGTCGCCGAAATCGATGCGCGTTTCGCGGCCGTAGCAGAGTTCGAGCAGCGCGCCGCGATGCAGCGGCACCTCGTACAGTTCCGCATGAAACGGATCGCGGCCGGACGAGGCCATCCGGTGCGGCCCGAGCCGGTGCGCGACCGCGCGTTCGACTTCGTCTGGCGCCTGCAGCGTGCCGAGCCGGTTCGGCGCATGGCGGGAAAGGGCGATGTCCATTCACAGACCTCGTGGCGGATGCGGATGCGGATGCGAGGGCGGGGCGGCGAGCGCGTCGCGCCGATTGCGTTGCGCGAACGGGCGTGTCGTTGCGCGTTTTGAAGCGACGCGCCGGGGAGGGCCGCGTAGTCTCGGAAACAACCAATCACCGGGAGAAAGCGATGAAGGTATGTGTTCTGGGCGGCGGCCACGGCTGCCATGCGGCGGCCATCGACATGCTCGAGAAGGGCCACGACGTGACGTGGTGGCGGCGCGACCGCGAGCCGCACGCGCGGCTGCGCGAGCTCGGCGTGCTGAACGTGACCGACTATCGCGGCAAGCGGACCGTGCCGCTCGGCAGTGCGCCCGGCGCGATCCGCCTGACCGACGATCTCGTGGCCGCGCTGCATGGCGCGCAGCTCGTCGTGGTGCCGCTGCCGTCCACGTCGCACGATGCGCTCGCCGCGCAGGTCGCGCCGTTGCTGGCGGACGGCCAGGTCGTATTCCTGCCGCCCGGCACGTTCGGAAGCTTCGTGTTCGCGCGTGCGGCGGCCGACGCCGGCAACCGTTCGCGCATCGCCTTCGCCGAAACCGGCACGCTGCCGTATCTCGTGCGCAAGCACGGCGACAACGATGTCGTGATCAGCGCCTATGCGACGCGCTTGCCGACCGGCGTGTTTCCGGCGAATGCGGCCGGCTGGGCGTTCGACGTGCTGCGCGCGGGCTATCCGTCGGTCGAGCCGGTCGAGGATGCGTTGTCCGGCGCGCTGATGAACGCGGGCCCCGTGATTCATCCGCCGCTGATCCTGATGAACGCCGGGCCGCTCGAACACTTCGACGCGTGGGACATCCACAACGAAGGCACGCAGCCGTCGATCCGCCGCGTGACGAATGCGCTCGACGCCGAGCGCATCGCGGTGCGCGAAGCGCTCGGTTATCGTGCGCCGCATTTCCCGCTCGCGGATCACTACGCGAGCGAAGGCGACGAGTGGATGTACGGGCGCGGCGCACACGGCAAGCTGACCGATAGCGGCGACTGGCGCGAGAAGATCGATCTGCGCACGCATCGCTACATGCTCGAGGACACCCGGCTCGGGCTGTCGTTCGTCGTGTCGTGCGGGCGCTGGGCCGGCGCGCCCACGCCCGTCGCGCAAGGGCTGCTGAGCATCGCGAGCGCGGTCGCGGAGCGCGACCTGTATGCGGAGGGCCGCACGCTGGAGCGGCTCGGGCTTGCCGGACTGTCGAAGGACGCGATGCGCACGCTGCTCGACACGGGGGGCGCGGCATGAAGGCGGCCGCCGATGTGACGCGCATCCACGTGCTCGGCGCGGGACGCATGGGGCAGGGGATCGCACTCGTGTTCGCGTTCGCCGGCCTCGACGTGACGCTGATCGACTTCAAGCGGCGCGATGCGGCCGGCCGGCAGGCATTCGAGGCGCGCACGCGCGACGAGATGTTGCGACCGCTGCATGCGCAGGTCGCGCTCGGCCGTATCGACGCCGCGCAGGCCGATACGGTCGTTGCGCGCATCGCGCTCGTCTCGCACGACGGCGCGGCGGAAGCGGTGCGCCGCGCCGATATCGTGTTCGAGGCGTTGCCCGAAGTGCTGGACGCGAAAGCCGGCGCGCTGCGCTGGCTCGGCGAACACGTCGATGCCGGTGCCACGATCGCATCGACCACGTCGACCTTCGTCGTCACCGGGTTGCAGCGCCATGTCGCGCACCCCGAGCGGATGCTGAACGCGCACTGGCTGAATCCCGCGCTGCTGATGCCGCTCGTCGAGATCAGCCGCAGCGATGCGACGGACCCGTCCGTCGTCGACGCACTCGCCGCGCTGCTCGGGCGCGTCGGCAAGAAGCCGGTGATCTGCGGGCCGGCGCCCGGCTATATCGTGCCGCGCATCCAGGCGCTCGCGATGAACGAAGCCGCGCGGATGGTCGAGGAGGGCGTCGCAAGCGCCGAGGACATCGACACGGCGATCCGCACCGGCTTCGGGCCGCGCTTCGCGGTGCTCGGGCTGCTCGAATTCATCGACTGGGGCGGCTGCGACATCCTGTACTACGCGTCGCAATACCTGGCCGGCGAGATCGGCCCGCGCTTCGCACCGGCCGCGAGCGTCGTGCGCAACATGGAGGCCGGGCGCGACGGCGTACGCACGGGCGTCGGCTTCCACGACTATGCGGATGTCGACGTACCCGCGTACATGCGGCAGCGGCTCGGCGAATTCGCGCGGCTGCTCGATCATCTCGGGCTGGCCCCGGCGTTCGACGGCGCACGGCGGGACGCCGGACGCTGAACGTTGCGCGGTCATGCCGGGTCGCCGCGCGCACCGTCGGCCTGCGTGATGCGCGTCTCGCGCATCACGCACAGGGTCGCGACGGTCACGAGGCCGAGCGCGACGAGGAACAGCGACACGGGCCATGACGCGTGATAGCGCGCGAGCAGCGCGGTCGCGATCAGCGGCGACATCCCGCCCGCGAAGATCGACGCCACTTCATGCCCGAGCGCGACGCCCGAGTAGCGCACCTCGGTGCTGAACAGCTCGCCGACGAGCGCGGGCAGCGTGCCGATCATCGCGCCGTGGCTCACGGCCGTGGCCACCGTCAGCGCGAGCCAGACGAGCGGCGTCGCGCGCGTGTCGAGCAGCCAGAAGAACGGGAACGCGCACGCGACGAGGCTTAGTGCGCCGATCAGGTACACGGGTTTGCGGCCGATCCGGTCGGACAGCCGGCCCCACGCGAGCATCGCGCCCATTTCGACGATCATGGCGATCATCACGCCGGTCAGCATCACGCCATTCGGGATGCCCACGTATTTGCCGTAGACCAGCGAGAACGCGAGAAAGATGTACGCGCCGCCGTTCTCGGCCACGCGCAGCCCCATCGCGAGCAGGATTTCCTTCGGGTGGCGGCGGATGCAGTCGACGATCGGCAGATGCGTGTGAGCGCCGCGTTTGCCGGCCAGCTCGAAATCGCGGCTTTCCGGCAGGTGGCGGCGGATATAGATGCCGATCGCGAAGATCGCGATGCTCGCGAGGAACGGCAGCCGCCAGCCCCACGTGCGGAACATGTCGTCCGGCAGCGCCTGCGCGGCGAGGAACGCGGCCGACGACAGCACGAAGCCGCCGCCCACGCCGAGCTGGCTCCATGCCGCGTAGTAGCCGCGCTGCGCGGGCGGCGCATTCTCGCTGATCATCAGCACGCCGCCGCCCCATTCGCCGCCGGACGCGATGCCTTGTAGCAGGCGCAGCGCGACGAGCGCCGCCGGCGCCCACAGGCCGACCTGCGCATAGGTCGGCAGCAGGCCGATCGCGAACGTCGACGCGCCCATGATCAGCAGCGTCCAGACGAGCGACGCCTTGCGCCCGTAGCGATCGCCGACATGACCGAACACGATCCCGCCGAGCGGGCGCGCGACGAAGCCGAGCGCGAACGCCGCGAACGCGGCGAGGCTGCCGGCGAGCGGCGAGGCGCCGGGCGGGAAGAACACATGGCCGAACACGAGCGCGGCGGCGGTGCCGTACACGAAAAAGTCGTACCACTCCATCGCGTTGCCGGCGACGGAGGCGATGACGATCCGGCGCAGCTGCCGGTCGGCGAGCGGCCGGGCGGCGCTCGGGGATTGCACGGTGTCGGTCGGGTACATGGCGGACTCTGAAGGGGAGGCGGGTGCGTGCCGTCTTTTGCGGCACTGCAGGCCCCAGTGTTGTCGGCGCCGTGCCCCCGGTCAAATCCGCAGAAAAAGGGGCGTGTCATCACTCCCGCAAATGATGGTCGGCGCGCGGCGCTCGAACGCGGCGATGCGCCGAGCATGGTGGCGCGCGCGGTCGCGGAGAAACTGCGGTGACGCGGCGGCGACCGGGGCGGGGAACGCGATGACGGTCGGCTCGCCGCTCGGGCGGCCGACACACGGCATCGGGCATCGCGTGCGCCCGCGCCGCCCTGCTTCCGCCTACGCGAGACTGTCGGGCGCCAGCCGCAGCACGTTGGCGGGCGCGGCCCTGAATGTCGGGCCATGCGCATCGTTCGCGATCATGTGGGGCGTCACGTCGTGAGCGGCCAGCGCTTGCTCGGACGCCCAGCGCTCGATCAGCACGAAGCCGTGTTCGTCGCCGACGACGGGGTGCAGGTCGTACTGAAGACATCCGGGTTCGGCCCGGACGACAGGCGCCAGCCGTTCGAATGCGGCAATCTGCTCGTGACGTTTCCCGGGAAGGGTTTGAATCGAGATGACGAGCAGCACCTCGTGTTCGTTGCTCCGGCTTGGACGATCGACTTCGTTCATGGCGACTCCTGGCTGACGTGTGGGATGCCGGCGATGGAGCGGGGCGCCGTAAACGCAAAGAGCCCCGTCGCTTGCCGGCGGGGCTCCTGGTGCATGCAACTGCGACGATTACCGCGCGCGCACTCCGGACGACCCGCCGTTGGCGATGGTCGTCGTTGTGGTGATGCGTGCGAAGGGAACCGGATTGAGCTGCATAAATTCAAGATAACCTGATCGGCCCGGGCGCGTCAACGGCGCCGGCTTTCCGAGCCGGGGTGTCAGCGACGGTAGATGAATTCCAGGTCGGTCGAATCGCCGACCTTGAAATCGTACGTGCCGACCTGCCTGAAACCGGCCTTCTCGTAGAAGGCGATCGCCTTCGCGTTGCCGGACCACACGCCGAGCCATACGGGGCCGGGGCGTTCCGCCGCCAGATAGTCCAGCGCGGAATCGAACAGCGCGCGCCCGGCGCCGGTGCCTTGCGTGCTTCGCCGAAGATAGATCTGGTGAATTTCCCCCGAACCGTCGGCCACTTCCGGGTGCGGCAGCTTGCACGGCCCGGCGTGCGCATAGCCGACCAGCCCGCCGTCGTCGCTTTCGGCGACCCATGTGCGGTACTGCGGATCGGCGAGCTGCGCCGTGACCGCTTCCACCGAGTAGGTGTGCGCCTCGTACGCGGCAAGATCGTCCGGCGGGTAGCCGAGGTCGAAGCCGTCTTGCAGGAAGGTTTCGCGAAACGTGTCGCGCTTCAGCTCGGCGAGCGGGACGGCATCGGACAGGGTGGCAACGCGGATCAGCATTGAAGCGCTCTCGATTCGGTGGTCGGCCGGATAGTTTATCGTGAGCGGCACGAGGCTCGCGAGCGCCGGCATGCCGCGAACGCGCCGTGCGAGGCGCGGCGGGGCGCGCCCGGCAATCAGGCGGATGCCGATGGTTGATCGTCGGCGGACATGCTAGGATTTTTGTCAAACAACTTCGGAGACTGCCATGCCGTTCATCTGCGAAAACGTTGAATGCCGCGCCGTGCTCGCGCGCGGGCAGGTCAGGCCCCACCGGGAGGACGCGGGGTGGTGCTTCTACTGCCCGGATTGCCAGGCCAGGAACGAGTTGATGAATATCGGCGTGGCCGACGGCGCTGCCGAGCTGATCCAGCCGGAAAGGGCCAGCCCGCCGCACAAGGTGGTCGCGTCGGCCCGCCCGCTGGAGGATGGCCGATATGCAGCGGAGTTGAGCGTGCAGCGGGCGCTCGCCGTGAAGGGCACGTATGCGGCCGAGGAACACTGGGATCAGCTCGGGGTATTCGGCGACGCGCAGGACGCCGTCGCGCACGCGAAGTCGTTCGCAACCGACCTGCTGGGGCGGGCGGCCTAGCTGAAACTTTTCCGTAAGCGAAGAAGGGGCGTCACGCGCATGCGTGCGACGCCCCTTCTCGTTTTCCGTCCGTGTCCGCCAGCGGCTCGCGGCGTCCGGTTCCCGATCGGTACGCGCACCGCTTGGCCGCGTCGGTTAGCGCACGATGCCGCCGTTCCTTCCGTTCCTTCCGTTCCTTCCGTTCCTTACGCGCGGCGTCCGGGTGCCGGGTGCCGGCTGCCGGTTCGCGCCGCGCAGGAGCCCTCTCGCCGGGCTCAGGCCGTGACGACGATCTTTCCCCTCTCGGCGCCGGCCTCCATGCACCGATGCGCGTCGGCGATGTCGTCGAACGCGAACGTGCGCACTTCGTCCGACCCCCGCGCGATGCCGCCCGCCGCGCGTCACGCGACCGGATGCAGATCCTGCAGCAGCGTCGGCACGAGCTCCGATACGGTCGGGTGAATGTGCATCGCGCGGCTGATCGTCGTGTACGGCGCGCCGGCGGCCATCACGTCGAGCATGCCGTGCACGACCTCGTCGCCGGTCACGCCGAGGATCGACGCGCCGAGGATCGCGTGGCTGTCCGCGTCGACGATCACCTTCATGAAACCCTGGCTCTCGCCTTTTTCGACCGCGCGGCCGACGCGCGTCATCGGCCGCGTGCCGACGAGCAGCCGGCGGCCCGTCTGCTTCGCCTCCGCGAGCGTCATGCCGATGCGGCCGAGCGGCGGATCGATGTACATCACGTACGCCGCGATGCGGTCGGACACCTTGCGCGGATCGTTGTCGAGCAGGTTGGCCGCGACGATCTCGTAGTCGTTGTACGCGGTGTGCGTGAACGCGCCGCGCCCGTTGCAGTCGCCGAGCGCCCAGATGCCAGGCACGTTCGTGCGCAACTGCTCGTCGACCTCGATATAGCCGCGCGCGTCGGTCTTCACGCCCGCACGGTCGAGCCCGAGATCGTCGGTGTTCGGCACGCGCCCGACCGCGAGCAGCAGGTGCGAGCCCGCGACCTCGCGGCCGCCGCCCGCGCAATCGAGGCCGACGACGATGCCGCCGCCGTCGCGCCGCGCGCTCAGGCAGTTCGCGTCGAGCTGCACGTTGATCCCTTCGTGTTCGAGGATCTCGCGCACGGCCTGCGACACGTCCTCGTCCTCGCGGCGGATCAGGCGCGGGCCCTTCTCGACGATCGTGACCTGCGAGCCGAAGCGCCGATACATCTGGCCGAACTCGAGCCCGACATAGCTGCCGCCGACGATCACGAGATGCCCGGGCAGGAAGTCGACGTCCATCATCGTCGAGTTGGTCAGGTACGGCACCGCGTCGAGGCCCGGCATCGGCGGCACCAGCGCGCGCCCGCCGACGTTGACGAAGATGCGTTCGGCGTCGAGCAGCTCGTCGCCCACGCGTACCGCGTCGGCGCGCTCGAAGCGGGCGTGACCCTGGAACACGGTCGCGTTCGCGAGGTCGCGCACCCATTGTTCGACACCGTGGTTCGAGCGCCCGGAGATCAGGTCCTTGCGCGCCTTCACGGCGCGCATGTCGACGCTGACGGGGCCGCCGACCGACACGCCGTATTCGCCGGCGCGCCGCGCGAGGTGCGCGGCGTACGCGCTGGCGATCAGCGTCTTGGTCGGGATGCAGCCGGTGTTCACGCAGGTGCCGCCGAAGCGGCCGCGCTCGACGATCGCGACTTTCATCCCGGCGGCCGACAGCCGCGCGGCGAGCGGCGGCCCGGCTTGCCCGGTGCCGATGACGATCGCGTCGAAGTGTTGCGTCATGACGTCCTCCTGTGCGGGTGCAGCGAGGGAACGCGTGCGGGCGTGCCGCGTGCGGGGCCGGCGCACGGTCGCGCGACGGCGAGCGCCTATGGTAGCCCGGTTGGCGTGCGTCCGCGAGCGGCGGCACGGCAGGCGGCGCGGGCGCGGAGGAGCGGGCCGGAGCCGGGCCGCGCCGGCCGCTGCGCGACGCGATCGACGCTGTTACGCGGTGGCGGCCGCGTCAGTCCTTGCGCTTCCACTGACTGAACGACACCGGCCGGTGCGCGTCGGCGCGCGTGACGGTGACGTGGTCGGGCTGATCCTCGAGCGGAAACGATACGGTGACGATCTGGCTCGAAAACAGCCAGCCGTGCGTGCGCGGGTCGTAGCGGAACGTCACGTAGTCGCTCCAGTGCTGCCCGCACGCGACGGCATTCTGCACGGTGAAATAGCGGCCCTTGACCGCGAGGCCGTCGTCGGCGAACTCGAACGGATCGCACTGGCCGCCTTCGTTCGCGCGCAGCACGACCTCGTCGTTGCGTGCGGCGAGCCGGTACGCGTGGTCGGCCTGCTCCTCGTAGATCAGCAGCGGGCGCGGCGACGGCTGCCCGAGCGTGTCGCCCTCCCGATGCGCGACGACGAGGAAACTGTGCCGGCCGTTGTCGAGATCCGGCCCGGCTTGCGCGAGCATCGGCTGGTAGCCGGGCGGCAGTTGCGCGGCGATCGACTTCGGCAGGTCGTCGGCGCGGGCGTGGAACGACAGCGCGGCGAGCAGCGGGAGGAGCACGATGGACAGGCGGAAAGCGCGCATGAAGGGGAGTCCGGTCGAAGGGAGGAGGGCAGGCGGGGCCGGCGGCGTGGCGTTACAGATCCCGCCCGAGGAACTCGGTGCCCGGCACCGGGTTGAACGCGACGGGCGGCGCGGGCGTGAAGCCCAGCGACGCATACAGTTGCCTGGCGGCGACGAATTCGGGCAGCACGTCCAGGCACATGCGCGCATAGCCGGCCGCCTTCGCGTCTTGCAGCAGCCGTTCGACGAGCCGGCGGCCGACCTGCAGGCCGCGCGCCTCGGGGCGCACGTACACGCGTTTCATCTCGCACGTCGTGCCGTCGATGGCGCGAAACGCCGCGCAGCCGACCGCGCGATCGCCGCGCCATGCGATCAGCAGCATGCCGCTCGGCGCCGCGTACTTGCCGGGCAGCGCGGCGATCTCGGGCTCGAAGTCCTGGAAAGCGAGGCTGACGGTGGGGCTCGCGATGTACTCGCGAAAGATCGCCTCGACGACGCTGGCGTCGTCGGGATAGCGGGCGGCGCGAATCTCGATCATGGGCAGCGGTGCGGAATGACGGGCAAGGGGCCAGCATAGCAGCGCAAGGCCGCTTCCGGTCAGGCGCGAAGCGTGCCAGAATCGTCGGCCGGATTACCGGAAACGACATGCCGGCGCCGGCGACCCGGCGCCGCTCACGAGGGAGATTTTGATGACTGCATCGGCTGCCGTACTCGCCATTCTGGCCGCGCTGTTCCTCGGCGCGATGATTCCGGGCCCGAGCTTCGTGCTGGTGGCGCGCAATTCGATCGGGCTGTCGCGCCGCGACGGGCTGGCCACCGCGCTCGGCATGGGGATCGGCGGGATCGTGTTCGGCGGCGTCGCGCTGGCCGGGCTGTATACGCTGCTGCAGGCCGTCGAATGGCTGTATGTGGGCCTGAAGGTGGCGGGCGGCGCGTACCTGGTCTACATGGCGTCGAAGATCTGGCGCGGCGCCGACCGGCCGATCGCGATGGACGATCCGCAGGCGATGGCCGCCGGCAGCGCGCGCAAGTCGTTCTGGACGGGCCTCACGACCCAGCTCAGCAACCCGAAGACGGCGATCTGGTACGGCAGCATCTTCGCGGCGCTGCTCCCGCAGCATCCGCCGCTGTGGTGCTATCTGGCGCTGCCGCCGCTCGTGTTCGCCGTCGAGTTCGGCTGGTACACGCTGGTCGCGCTGTGCTTTTCCACCCGCGGCCCGCGCGAACTCTACCTGCGCGCGAAGGCGTGGATCGACCGGATCGCCGCCGGCGCGATCGCCCTGCTCGGGCTGCGGCTGATCCTGAACGCGCCGAAAGCGGGGCTCTGAGCGCATTCGGTTCCGGCGGGCGTTGCATGGCGACCGGCCACTCCCGTGGACGGTTGCCGGAGCGAGCCGGCCGGCGCACCGCGCGAACGCGCATCGCGGTTCCGGAATCCGCAAGCGGTCCGGAACCGTTCTTTCCTTCTCTTCATGTTCCCCCGTCGGGCGATTCGCCCGGCGACCCGCGCGCGCCCGTCCGCCGGGCCGCCTCCGACAGCCTCCCCGACGCCTTCCCCGCAGCCTGCCGAAGCCCGCAAAGCCTTGCGCGACGGGCATCCGGGCATGCCGCGCCGGGCACCGGCAGGCACCGCGCCCCCGATTCTGGCGGTCGACCGCCCCGCGACGTGTAAACTGCTGCCTTTTTTGACGGTTTGCAGCATGGTGCAAGCACCTCCGCGCCCGGCGTTGAGCGGTCCGACCCTCGTCCGGCTGCTCGCGCGCGCGGCCGATGCCGACGTCGCGGAATCCCGCCAGTCGCTGTCCGACCGGTTGAGCCAGTGGCTCGGCTGGACCGACGCGATCACGCTGTCGTCCGCGCTGAACGCGAGCCCGCCCGGCGTCGCGGCCGGCGTGCGCGGCTACGATGCCGAGCGCGATTGCGCGCGCGTGCGTCACGATCTCGCGCAGGCGATCACCGCTTCCAGCCGGCCGCCCGCGCGGCGCCGGCCCGGCGACATGCCGCCGCCGGCCGCCGACACGGCCGATTTCGCGGATTTCCGCCAGCGTTACCTGACGCTGCAGCAGGACATGGAAACGGCGATCGGCCAGTTGCGCGGCAGATTGCGGGTCGCGCTCGCCGCGCGCTCGTCCGGGATGGCGCGGCTCGCGACGCTCGACGCGATCATGGAGCGGGTGCTCGGCGCACGCGAGCGCAGCCTGCTGTCCGCGGTGCCCGCGCTGCTCGGCACGCGTTTCGGGCGGCTGCGCGACGCGGAACGGCAGGCGCTGGCCGATGCCGAATCCGCGGTCGCGGCCGATCCGGCCGATCACGTCGCGCCGGCGGATGGCGCGGCCGTTGCGGCGATCGTGCCCGGCGCATGGCTCGACACGTTTCGCGACGAGATGCGCAGCATCCTGCTTGCCGAACTCGAAGTCCGGTTTCAAACGGTAGACGGGCTGCTCGCGGCCCTTCGCACCTGCTAATCAACACGCTATGTCCAGAATTCGCATTGATCTTGTTGTCTTCGTCGCCGGTCTGCTCGCCGTGGTCTGGATCGGCGGCGGCTATGCCGCGTCGAACCCGCTGGCCTCGGCCGTCACGCTGCTGATCGGCGCGTGCTACGTCGCCGGCGCCTGGGAACTGCTGCGCTACCGGCAGGCGACCGCCACGCTGTCGCGCGCGGTCGCCGGCCTGGGCGAGCCGCCCGCGACGCTCGACGCGTGGCTCGACACGCTGCCGCCGGGCTTGCGCGGCGCCGCGCGGGCGCGGGTCGAGGGGGCGCGCGTCGCGCTGCCCGGCCCGGCGCTCACGCCTTACCTCGTCGGCCTGCTGGTGCTGCTCGGCATGCTCGGCACGCTGCTCGGGATGGTCGTGACGCTGAAGGGCACGGGCGCCGCGCTCGAAAGCGCGACCGATCTCGACGCGATCCGCGCGTCGCTGATCGCGCCGGTGAAGGGGCTCGGCTTCGCGTTCGGCACGTCGATCGCCGGGGTCGCGACGTCCGCGATGCTCGGGCTGCTGTCGGCGCTCGCGCGCCGCGAGCGGATCGACGCGGGCCAGCAGCTCGACGCGAAGATCGCGACGACGTTGCGCGTGCATTCGTCGGCGCACCGGCGCGACGAATCGTTCCGGCTGCTGCAGCGCCAGGCCGACGTGATGCCGGCGCTGGTCGACCGGCTGCAGACGATGATGACGACGCTCGAGGCGCGCAGCGTCGCGCTGCACGATCGCCAGCTGGAAAGCCAGCAGGCGTTCTTCGAGCGGACCGAGCGCGCGTACGCGGGTCTGGCGTCGAACGTCGGCGATGCGCTGAAGGAAAGCGCGGCCGAGAGCGCACGCGTGGCCGGCGCCGCGCTGCAGCCGGTCGTCGCGGCGACGATGACGGGGCTGGCGCAGGAGATGGCCGCGCTGCGCGATACCGTGACGGGCGCGGTGCAGCGCCAGCTCGACGGGCTTACGGAAGGCTTCGCGAAGACCACCGGCGACGTGACGGCCGTCTGGACCCGCGCGCTCGACGAACAGCGCCGCGCGGGCGACGCCGTCGCGCAACAGCTGCAGACGACGCTCGGCCAGTTCACCGACACGTTCGCGCAGCGCTCGACGGGGCTGCTCGACGGCGTGGCGACGCGCCTCGAATCGACCGAGCGTCGCCTGTCGGATGCGTGGCACGATGCGCTGTCGCGCCAGGAGCAGGTCGGCGAGACGCTGGCCGGCCAGCACGCGCGTGCGCTGGGCGAAGCCGCAGCGACCTTCGAACGGCATTCGGGCGCGGCGCTCGCCGCGATGCGCGAATCGCACGCGGGGTTGCAGACGGATCTGGCCGCGCGCGACGAACAGCGCCTCACGGCCTGGAACGATTCGCTGGCCGCGATGGCCGCGAAGCTCGGTGACGAATGGCAGCGTGCGGGCGCGCATAGCGCGGGCCGCCAGCAGGAAATCTGCGACGCGCTTGCACAAACGACGCGCGACCTCACCACGCAAGCCTCGACGTTCGAACAACGCTCGAGCGATCTGCTCTCGACGATCCGCGATTCGCACACGGGCCTGCAAACGCAACTCGCCGCTCGTGACGAAGAGCGTCTGTCGGCATGGAACGACTCGCTGGCCGCGATGGCCGCGAAGCTGGGTGACGAATGGCAGCGCGCAGGCGTACACAGCGCGGGCCGTCAGCAGGAAATCTGCGACGCGCTTGCGCAAACGACGCGCGATCTCACCACCCAGGCCTCGACGTTCGAACAACGCTCGAACGATCTGCTGTCGACGATCCGCGATTCGCACACGGGCCTGCAAACGCAACTCGCTGCACGAGACGAACAGCGTCTGTCGGTATGGAACGATTCGCTGGCCGCGATGGCTGCGAAGCTCGGCGACGAATGGCAACGCGCAGGCGTACACAGCGCGGGCCGTCAGCAGGAAATCTGCGACGCACTTGCGCAAACGACGCGCGATCTCACCACCCAGGCCTCGACGTTCGAACAACGCTCGAACGATCTGCTGTCGACGATCCGCGATTCGCACACGGGCCTGCAAACGCAACTCGCCGCACGAGACGAACAGCGTCTGTCGGTATGGAACGATTCGCTGGCCGCGATGGCCGCGAAGCTCGGTGACGAATGGCAGCGCGCGGGTGTACACAGCGCGGGCCGTCAGCAGGAAATCTGCGACGCGCTTGCGCAAACCACGCGCGACCTCACCACGCAAGCCTCGACGTTCGAACAACGCTCGAACGATTTGCTGTCGACGATCCGCGATTCGCACACGGGCCTGCAAACGCAACTCGCCGCACGCGACGAAGAGCGTCTGTCGGTATGGAACGATTCGCTGGCCGCGATGGCCGCGAAGCTCGGCGACGAATGGCAGCGCGCGGGCGTACACAGCGCGGGCCGTCAGCAGGAAATCTGCGACGCGCTTGCACAAACGACGCGCGATCTCACCACGCAAGCCTCGACGTTCGAACAACGCTCGAACGATCTTCTGTCGACGATCCGCGATTCGCACACGGGCCTGCAAGCCCAACTCGCCGCACGCGACGACGAGCGTCTGTCGGCCTGGAACGATTCGCTCGCGGCAATGGCGGCCGCGCTGCGCGACGAATGGGCGCAGACGAGCGCGCAAGCGGCAACCCGCCAGCAGGACATCTGCGACACGCTGACCCGCACCGCGAACGACATCACCGCGCAGGCGCAGGTGCATGCGAGCGACACGATCAACGAGATCGCGCGTCTCGTGCAGGCGGCGTCGGAAGCGCCGAAGGCTGCCGCCGACGTCGTCGCCGAATTGCGCCAGCGCCTGTCGGACAGCCTGGTGCACGACACCGCGATGCTCGAGGAGCGCAGCCGCCTGCTCGCGACGCTCGAAACGCTGCTCGGCGCGGTCAACCACGCGTCGACCGAACAGCGCACCGCGATCGACGCGCTCGTCAGCACGTCGGCCGACCTGCTCGACCGCGTCGGCGCGCGCTTCAACGACACCGTCGATGCCGAAACGCGCAAGCTCGATTCGGTCGCCGCGCAGGTGAGCGCGGGCGCCGTCGAGGTGGCGAGCCTCGGCGATGCGTTCGGCGCGGCCGTGCAGGTGTTCGGCGAATCGAACGACAAGCTGCTGACCCATCTGCAGCGCATCGAGGCCGCGCTCGAGAAATCGCTCGCGCGCAGCGACGAACAGCTCGAGTATTACGTCGCGCAGGCGCGCGAGGTGATCGACCTGAGCATGCTGTCGCAGAAGCAGATCGTCGAGGACCTGCAGCAGCTCGCCGGCCGGCGGGCGTCCGTCGGAGCGTAACGCATGCACGACGAAATCGACGACGGCGCGCCCGCCGCGCCGGTATGGCCCGCGTTCGCCGACCTGATGTCGGTGCTGCTCGGCGCGTTCGTGCTGATCCTCGTCGGCGTGATCGGCATGCAGCTCCAGCTCACGTCGAAGCTCGAGGAAGCCGTGCGTGCGCGCCAGCAGGAGGCGCAGCAGCGCAAGTCGCTCGAGCAGGCGCTCGCCGGGCCGCTCGCGGCCGGCCGCGTGACGCTCGTGAACGGCCGCATCGGGATCAGCGGCAACGTGCTGTTCGCACTGAACTCCGACCAGTTGCAGCCCGCGGGCCGCGACCTGATGAATACGCTGGCCACGCCGCTGGCCGCCTACCTGAAGACGCGCGACGAGATCCTGATGATCAGCGGCTTCGCCGACGACCAGCAGGTGCATGCAGGCAACCGCCAGTTCGCGGATAACTGGGAGCTGTCGGCCAAGCGCGCGTTGACGGTCACGCGGGCGCTGATCGACGCCGGCGTGCCGGCCTCGTCGGTGTTCGCGGCCGCGTTCGGTTCCGAGCAGCCGGTCAGCTCGAACGCGGACGACGAAGGCCGCGCGAAGAACCGCCGCGTGGAGATCGCGCCGGTGCCGCGCAAGAGCGCGTCGAACGGAGGGAAGGCGCCGTGACCGACGACGCGACGCACGTGCGCGCGACACTCGACGCCTGGCGCGAGCAGGGCGCCGATCGGCTCGATCCGGTGCGCTTTCACCGGATCGATGCGCTCGAGCGGCGCGCGGCGGCGCTCGACGGCGCTGCGCGCGTATTGCTCGATGCGCGGCTGGCGGCGCTGATCGACGGTTTTGCGGCAGTCGTGACGCGGGCCGGTGAGGCCGCTGCCGCGCTCGGCCCGTCGCACGCCGCGGCAGGCGCGCCTGCGCGCGGTGCGCTCGCCGCACTCGTCGAACGGCTCGCGCGCGACGCGCAGGCCGACCGGCGCGGGCCCGATCCCGAGCTGGTCGACTACTTCCGCACGATGTGGTCGAAGGTCCGCACGGAACAGCAGTACCGTCAGTCGCTCGACCAGGTGCCGCGCAACGCGGGGCCGCTCAATTCGAACAGTCTCGTGCACCGTTCGCTGTCGACGATGCGCGAACTGTCGCCGGAATACCTGCAGCAGTTCCTGTCGTACGTCGATGCGCTCGCGTGGCTCGAGGATCTCGCCGGCGGCGGCGCGCAACCCGAGAAGGACGCGCCGCGCGCGAAAGCGGTGAAGAAGGGCGCGCGCGGCAAGAGCCGGTAACGCGCGGGCCGCGCCGTCGCTGCCGGGGCCGGTTACATCGACGTCAGGCCCGACGCCGGTGCGTCTTGATAGCGCGCCGCGCTGATGAATGTCGAGAAGCGTTCGCACCAGATCACGACCGACGTGTATTGCGCGGGATTCACGTCGTCGGGAAGCGGCACGACGAAATTGCCGAATGTCTTCAGGTCGCCCACGCGTGCGGCGCGCGCCTTGATCGCGAGGAACGACGCTCGCGTATCGACGAAGGCCGGCACGAGATAGATCTTGTAGTCGGGGCCCGGTGCGATGTCGCCTTCGAACGCGATCGACGAATCGGTGACGGTCAGCTTGCCGTCCGCCCAGTGCAGTGCGTCGCTGCCCGGCAGGTCGCGTTCGAAGCGGCCGGTATGACGTGCGTTTTCCGCGGCCACTTGCAGTTCGACGGCGCTGGCGCCATCCGATGCCGTGAGGATCGGCAGCACGTAGATGCCCGCGGCAAAAGCCGCGAGGCCCGTCGAGAGATGCGATGCGACCGGTATCCAGATTCCGGTTTTCATGTCGGACCCTTTGAACGGGAACAGAGGGTGGCGCGGGGCCACATGCCTGTAGTCGCGCGGGCCGGCGGAATCTGACAGCCGGTCGGCTTGCCGTCGAACACGCCGTTCCTGCCGCGCGCGCTGCGTGACAGCGGCATCGCGACGCGACGCCGAATTTTCTTCGTCGGCGCGTGTCATCTTTGCGCACGCGGATCGACTCACTCTCCGTCGACAACGTCGTCGACGCCCAGGAGAGATCAAATGAACAAGCTTGCCCTGTATGTTCTTGCGACGGTTGCCGCGGCCGCATCCGTTTCCGCGTGGGCCGCGCCGGAGTCCACCGTGACGCGCGCGCAGGTGAAGGCCGAACTGGCCGCGCTGCGCGCGGCCGGCTACCGTCAGAACGGCGAGGACCCGTACTATCCGGCACGACTGGCGGAAGCGCTGAAGAAGATCGGTTCGACCGGCACGTCGACGGCCGATACCAGTGGATACGGAATGGCGGCACCGGCCGCGAGCGAATCGGGCCCGATGGCGGCCGACCGGCCGATCTATCGTGGACGATGATCCGGGCAGGACGTTGCGCCTGTCGATGGGCGCAACGTTCGATTGATCCAGGCCGCGATGGATCGCCGCATACGCAACGTCAGCGCGTTGACGTGCCTTCGGCAATCGCCGCGCCGAACGCGTGCAACGCGTCGGCCAGCGCCGCCGTGAACGGCGGATGGGCGGCGATGCCCGCCGAGTCGAGCCGGCTGCCGAGCACCGGCAGCGTAATCGACGCGTGCTCGACGATATGCGCCGACATCACCGACAGCGTTTCCCGTAGCGCCGCGTCCGCATGCGTCGCGCGCGGCGACGCATTCAGCACCGCGACCGGCTTGTACACGAACGCTTCACATCCCACGACCCAGTCCAGCGCGTTCTTCATCACGCCGGTCACGCCGTGCGCGTATTCCGGGCTCGCGATCAGCACGCCGTCGGCCGCGATCAGCCGATCGATCAGGTCGCGCACGGCGGCGGGCGACGGATATTCCGCGTCGGGATTGAACAGCGGGAATTCGCCGAGGCGATCGAAGCGCACGATGCGCATGCCGCGCGGCGCGACGAGCGCGGCCGCATCGAGCAGCGCGGCGTTGTACGACTGCGAACGGAGGCTGCCGCACAGGGCGACGATGTCGATGCGTCGGTCGGCGTCGGTTCGGGGATCGGTGGTCATCGTGCGGCGTTCCGGTTGGCGGATCGCACGGATTATCGCATCGTCGCTCCGATCGCGTCGGCCATCCCCGCCGCGTGCGCGAACGCGCCGAGTTCCCACCCGGCGCCGAGCAACAGCCGCCGCGTGTGCAGCGCGCCGTGTACGTCGTCGGCAACGGCTTCGCCGAGATAGCGCAGCGCACGGCCCTCGATATCGACGAAACCGTGCCGGTAGTTCCGGGCGAGCGTCGTCCACAACCGTGCGGCGCCGATCGACTGGCGTGCGCCGCTGACCAGGCACAGGCCTGCGTCGAGCCCCCAGCGATACAGCGTCGTCGCGAGGCCGCAGCGTTGCATCGTGCCGCGCAGCCGCGTATGCGGCGCGCGCAGGTAGCGGTCGGCGCGACGCGGGATTTCGGGCAGGCGGTTGAACACCGTATAGCCGGCGAGCTGGCGCGCGGCCGGATCTTCGACATACAGGAAGTATTCGCCGTCCGCCTCGCGGTGGCGGACGATCAGGCCGGAGCGGCCGAGCGCGACGGCCGGCAGGCCGTGCAGGCGATGGCCGGGCTGGTGCAGGCGTGCGTAGAGGGTGTCGAGTTCATCGTCGATGTCGTGCTGGGAATGCTGTACGTCGATACGCATGGCAAAAGGCGCCCGTCCCGGGCGCATCGAGAAAGGGGTTCATCGCAAAGGGAAGCGGAACGGCTGCGGCCCCCGGCTCGGCGAAGCGAGCCGGGGCCGCGAATCAGCTGGGGATGTGCTGGAAACTGGCGGCGATCGCGGCGAGGCCCGCGATGCAGAGTGCGAACAGGATCAGGACTTTGTGGATCACGCCTCTCTCCTCATGAATGCGCGGCGCCGAAGGGCGGTGCCGCGGAGACGGTGACGGCGGGCACGGCCCGCGCGGCCGTCGTGCGGGACGACGGTCGGAGGTCCGGCCGACAGATCGAGCGCGGACGGCCAGCACCATACGCGAGGTGCCGGGGGCGGGCAATCGGACCGGCGGAGAAAGGCGGAGAAACACGACGAATCGGGGTGTTTCGCGACAATCGGTCGCAACAGGGGGGCGTGCCGATGCCGTATCCCGGTGCTTGTCTCGAAATGACATACACTTCACGGCAAACGAACTTCACCAGGATCTGATCATGGGAGCGGGCCCGTCCACGGATCGCTGAGCCGCAACGACCTTCTTCACCCGGTTGTTGCGGCGATCTCCTCTCGTCACTGAGTCTGCAGGCAGATTGCCGCCGGAATTCCCTTTCTGAGCGGATGCCTTGTCATGCCTGATCAATCCGTGCCCGCATGGGCCGTTTCGTTGCCGTCGGCGTTGTTGCTGATGGTCCCTTTCGATCTCCTCGCGTCGCTGGCGATGGACGTCTATTTGCCGGTGATTCCCGAGATGCCGGCCGCGCTCCATACGTCGCCCGCGATGGTTCAACTGACGCTGAGCGTCTACATGGTCGTCCTCGGCCTGGGGCAGATGGTGTTCGGCCCGTTGTCCGATCGCTTCGGCAGGCGGCCGGTGCTCCTGGGCGGCGCGCTGCTCTTTTCGGCGGCGTCCCTGGCGCTCGCGACGGCAAGTCGCGGAACCGTATTCGTCACGCTGCGCGTGCTGCAGGCGGCAGGTGCGTCGGCGGCGCTGGTCGCGACTTTCGCGACGGTGCGTGACGTCTATGCCGAACGCCCCGAGGGCGCCACGATATACAGCCAGTTCGGCGCGATTCTGGCGTTCGTGCCGGCACTCGGGCCGATGCTCGGCGCGGGCATCGCGCACGGCTTCGGATGGCGCGCGATCTTCGTGACCCTCGGCCTGGCCGGTTGTCTGGCGGCCGGCCGCGCGTGGTCGCGATGGCATGAAACGCGACCGCGGACGCAGTGCAGGTCGTTGCGGTCCGTTGCGTCGATCCTGCGCAATCCGTCCTTCCAGGTCTACGCGTTCGGCTTCGGCACTGCGATGGGCGCGTTCTTCGTGTTCTTCTCGATCGCGCCGCGTGTGCTGATCGACCGGGTCGGCTTGTCCCGTCCGGAATTCAGCGCGGCTTTCGCATCGGTTGCGCTCGTCATGATCGTTGCATCACGCTTTGTCGCGCGGTTCGTGTCGAGCTGGGGCGTGCCGCGCTGCTTCGTTCGGGGCGCTGTCGTCATGATGGCAGGGGCGATCACGCTGGCAGCCTGCACGGTACTGATGGCGCCGTCGTTCGTCGCGTTCGTGATGCCGATGTGGATCGTCGCGATCGGCATCGTCCTGATGTCGGCGGTGACCGCGAACGGCGCGCTGCGGGATTTCGACGACGTCGCCGGCACGGCAGTCGCGCTGTATTACTGCGTCCAGAGCCTGATCGTCGGCGGCATCGGGACGGTCGCGATTCTCGTGCTGCCGGGCGATACTCCGTGGCCCTTGGTGGCTTTCTGCCTGTGCATGCCGGCGGCGTGCTGTATCGCAATCACCGTCGTGAGGCGACAGGGCGGCTGAGGGTTCGCGCGTTTGTTGCAAGTACGCGACACGGCAAGGCTTGCGTCGATCTGTTGCGAACCCCTCCGGTCGCAAGCCGACCGAATGATCAAAGTGTCAATACGAATCTGACGTGCCGATTTCGCGCCCGCTGTTTCGGGCGCGTTTTCTTCATGGGCCGGAGGCGTGCGCTTCACGCTCGATAGTGGATGGCGAACTGCCGATTTCCCCGGTGATGGGGTGACTGCGGTGTGATGTCTTCTGAAGCGTGACGATGCCGGTCGAGAAGTTATTTTGAATATTCAATGTATTTAGGATGGCGTATGTGTTTGCAAAGATGGTTTCGAACCGTTAAAAACGGAAGTGAAATTTTTGTCGTAATAGGCCGTGTCGTAGGGAAGTTGAGCGAATGAGATGGTGGGAATGAGATTTTCGCGTATCTCAGAACTCCGAAATTTTTTATTCACGATGTCGTGATAACAAATATTTCTATACATTACGTCGCGAGAGACCAATCGAATTCGTCACGATCCGGGTGAAGAAGAGGCGGGGAATTTCGGCGTCGCCGATGTCGACGCTGTCGACCTCTTCATTGCTTGTCTTCCGGCGATGTTCCAGATCCATTCGCCTGGCGCGTTGAACGCGCCCGCCGTGCCATGAACAAAACCCAATATCGTCTGGTATTCAGCCACATCCGCGGCATGTTGATCGCGGTCGAAGAGACGGCGTGCTCGTCGGGGAAAACCAGCCGTGGAGAGATCGCCCGCGCCGTTCAGACGCGGCGCGCGGCGGTACGGTTTGCGTTGCGTCACATGGCGTTTGCGGCGTTGCTTGCCGCAAGCGCGGTGCCGCTCAGGGTGCCGGCACAGGTGGTGGGGGCGGGAGGGAATGCGCCGAAGGTCATTCAGACCTCGAACGGCCTGCCGCAGGTCGATATCAACAAGCCCGGCGGTGCCGGCGTTTCGCTGAACACGTATTCCCGGTTCGACGTTCAGAAACCGGGTGTGATCGTGAACAACTCGCCGGTAATGACGAACACCCGGCAGGCCGGCTATATCAACGGCAATCCGAATTTCGGCGCGAACGATGCGGCCCGGATCATCGTCAATCAGGTCAACAGCAACAACCCGTCGCAACTGAGAGGGTATGTCGAGATCGCCGGCCAACGTGCCGAAATGATCATCTCGAATCCGTCGGGGCTGGTGGTCGATGGTGGCGGTTTCATCAACACATCGCGTGCAATTCTCACGACCGGAACGCCGAACCTGAATGCGGACGGATCGCTGGCCGGTTTCAATACGACGCGCGGCCTCATCACGGTGCAAGGCGCCGGCCTGAATGCGACCAACGTCGATCAGGTGGATCTGATCGCCCGGGCGGTTCAAACGAATGCGGCCATTTATGCAGGCAACCTGAACGTGGTGGCCGGCGCGAATCAGGTCAATCACGACACGCTGCAGACGACGCGCATCCAGGGCGAAGGCGCGGCACCGGCCGTGGCGATCGATGTCGGCCAGTTGGGCGGCATGTACGGCAACCGGATTTTCCTGGTCGGTACCGAGAGCGGAGTCGGGGTCCGGAACGCCGGCACGATCGCGGCCGATGCGATGGGCCTGACGCTGACGACGGACGGTCGGCTCGTGCAGTCGGGCGAGGTGAGTTCGCTCGGCAATGTCGCGGTATCGGCCGCCGGTGGCGTCGAGAACAGCGGCACGACCTACGGTCGGCAGTCGGTCTCGTTGAATACCGGTGCCGATGTGGAGAATACGGGTACGCTCGCCGCGCAGCATGACGTGGGCGTGACGGCCGCCTCGCTGAATTCGACCGGCCTGCTCGGCGCGGGCGTGAACAGCGACGGTGTCGCCACGCAAACGGGCGATCTGCAACTCTCGGCCACGGGCCAGTTGAACGCGACCGGGAAGAACGTCGCGGGCGGCAACGTAGCGGCAACTGGCGCCGGCGTGAACCTCGCCGGCAGCACGACGGCTGCGAACGGCAACCTGTCGCTGGCTGCGACGAATGGTGACGTGAACCTTGCCGATGCGACGACGAGCGCACAAGGCGCGGTCCTGGCATCCGCAGCCGGCACGATCGTCAACGATCGCGGCAACCTGACGAGCGGTGGCAGTACGACGCTGGCGGCCGGCAACGTCTCGAACCGGAACGGCGAGGTTTCGTCGCAGGGCAAGTTGTCGGCAACGGTCGCGAACCGGATCGCGAACCAGTCCGGCGTATTGGTTTCGCAGGGCACGGTGGCGTTGCGCGGCGGCACTGTCGAGAACCGGCAAGGCACGATCCAGAGTGCCGGGCACGCCGACGTGGTCGGGACGACGATCGACAATACGGCCGGCCGGATCACGTCCCTCAACACCGAAGGCCTGGTGCTGACCGCGACCGGCCGGCTCACGAACGCGGCCGGTACGACGGCGAACGGCGCACAAGGTGGCGTGATCGGTGGTAACGGCGACGTGACCGTACAAGGCGGCAACATCGCGAACCACGCGGCGATGACGTCGAACGGGAATCTGCGGGTGACCGGGCGGTCGGTCGACAACAGTGGCGGGACGTTGAAGGCCGCGAAGCAGGTGGCGGTCGATGCGGGCTCGCGCCTGACCAATAGCGGTGGCGCGATCATCGGCCAGTCTGCGGCGCTGACCGGCACGACCCTCGACAACGGCGCGGGAGACGTTCAAGCCGTCCAGCTTTCGCTGACTGCAACCGATCTCGTGAACCACGGCGGCACGATCACGCAGACCGGCGCCGGCGCGATGGCCGTCAATGTGTCGCGCACGCTCGACAATTCCAACGGCGGCACGCTGCAAACCAACAGTACCGACCTGACGCTCGCCCCGACGTCTGTCGTCAACGACGGAGGTACGATCACCCATGCCGGCAACGACACACTGACGCTCGGAAGCGGTTCGGGCACGGTATCGAACGTGGGCGGTTCGATCGCCAGCAACGGGCGCGTTGTCGCGCAAACCGGCACGCTGAACAACGCATCGGGCTCGATCAACGCGCAGACCGGACTGACGGCGACCGTCGGCGGCACGCTGAACAACGCCAGCGGCAAGCTGTTGTCGAATACGGACCTGAGTGTCACCAGCGGAACGCTGGCGAACGATGGCGGCCAGATTGGTGCGGGCACGAACGCGACAATCCACTCAGGCTCGATGACGAACCAAGGCGGTTTGATCGTCGCGCCGAACCTGTCGGTCACGGCAGACTCGACGCTGGATAACAGTGGCGGCACGCTCGAGACCAATCTGCTTGCGCTCGCGGCCGCCAACCTCGTCAACCACGGTGGCACGATCACGCAGTACGGGGCGTCGGCGATGGACGTGAATGTCGGCGGCACGCTCGACAACTCGACGGGTGGCGTGATCCAGACCAACAGCACGGATCTGACGCTCAAGCCCGCCCAGCTGAACAACGCTGGCGGCACCATCACACATGCCGGCACGGGCACGCTGATGATTGCGCCCGGTAATGGCGCCAGCGCGTTGAACAACGCGTCAGGCACCATCGTGACGAAGGGACAAGCGGTCGTCGATGCGAGCAGCTGGAACAACGCGAGCGGTATTCTCGCGGCGCAGCGCGGCATCGACGCCACGATTGCGGGCGACGTGAACAACGCGCAGGGCCTGCTGCGATCGGACGCGTCGCTGTCGTTGAAGAACGGTGGCGCGCTGTCGAATCGGGGCGGCCATGTGCAAGCCGGGCAATCGACTGCGGGCGACACCAGCACGCTCGACATTCAATCCGCTTCGATCGACAACGCGGACGGCGCGATTGTCGACCTCGGTACGGGCAAGATGACGGTGCAGGGCGTCAGCCAGATTGCGAACAGTCATGCCGGCGGTGTGTCGGGTATGGGTGCCATTACCGGTAACGGCGACGTGACGGTCAGCGCGGCGTCGATCGGCAACACGCAGGGCGGTCAGCTCAGCGGCGCATCGCTGCATGTCCAGGGGGACTCGCTCGACAACAGCGGTGGCACCATCGGTAACGTCACGAATTCGAACGGCGACGTGAACGTCACGACGACCGGCGCGATCACGAACACGAACGGCCAGATCAGTTCGACGCACGACCTGTCGGTCGCAGCGGCCACGCTGCAAGGTGGCGGCACATACGCGGCGACGCACGACGCCAACGTGAACCTGCAGGGCGATTACAGTGCGGCATCCGACACGCAGTTCAACGTCGGTCACGATCTCGCCTTCACGTTGCCCGGCACCTTTACGAACCACGCGAACCTGCAATCGGTCAACAACCTGAGCGTCGACGCGGGCAACATCGTCAACGCGGGCGCCTTGACGGCCGGCGGCTTGCTGCGCACGCAGTCGACCGATTTGACCAACACGGGGGCGCTGGTAGGCGCCAGCGTATCGCTCAACGCGACGAATACGGTCTCGAACCTCGGGCCGACCGCGTTGATTGGCGGTTCGGACAGCAACGGTACGCTCGAGATTCTCGCGCGTGACATCGAGAACCGCGACGACACGACGGCCACCGACTCGATGGCGACGACGGCCATCTTCGGCATGGGCAAGGTTGTACTGGCCGGCGGCAAGGATGCGAGCGGCAATTACAGGATCGCGGCGCTGGTGAATAACGTGTCTGCCCTGATCCAGTCCGGAGGCGACATGGAATTGCACGCCGACAAGGTGGCAAGCACGCGCCGCGTGATGAAGACTTCCACCAGCCAGATCGATCCGGCATCGCTCGCGCAGTTCGGCATCAGTATGTCCGGGTGCGCGGCGTATTTTGTGGGGAATTGCATGGGTCAGACGAGTTACGGTATCCAGAACCCTACACCGGAACAAGCGGCCGAACTGATCAAGCAGCCGGGCGGCATGTTCATTTCGCCGCCTCATAGCGGTCAATGGAACAGCAGCTATCAGTTCACGACCTACTATGCCGACAGCGCGACGGCGACGACCGTGACGGACATCAGCCCGGCCGCGCAGATCGTGTCGGGCGGCAAGATCGATGCGTCGTCCGTCAGCACGCTGCAAAACTACTGGAGCAACATCGCCGCGGTCGGCGACGTCGAGATGCCGGCGCACTACGACGCCTACGGCTGGGCGGCATCCGGCCAGAAACTGCCGGGCGTGACGGTCTCCTACTCGGGGCAGTATCACTACAACAACTACGACAATTCCGAACACGACTGGCAGCTACCGTTCGGCAATGCGCCGTTCGTGACGGGGCGTCCGGGCGGCTTTACGCAGGCGGCGCCGGCCTCGATCAAGGACTACAAGCTACCGCGTTATGATCCGACGTTGAATTCGAACGGCACGATTTCGGGAACGGGGGTGAGTGTCAACAACACGGCGGGCAATGCATCAATGCCGTCGCTCGGCTTGCTGCCGGGACAATCGGTGCCGGGCCTCACGCCGACCAACCTGAGCGGTAACGCGAGCGGTGCGAAATCGGGCGCATCGTCGGTGCACGACAGTCCGCCGGCGCCGGTCGATCCGATCATCGCCAGTGCGACGGCGCTGAATGTACTGAACAACCTCACGATTCCGCAGGGCGGGCTGTACCGGCCGACTACCGCGCCGAATGCGAACTACGTGATCGAGACGAACCCGGCGTTCACGAATCAGAAGAATTTCATTTCGAGCGACTACTTCTTCGGTCAGCTTGGCGTCGATCTCACGCATATTCCGAAGCGTCTCGGCGACGGCTTCCATGAGCAGCAGCTCGTGCGCAATCAGGTGACGGCGCTGACCGGCAAGGCGGTGCTGGGGCCGTACGCTGATCTGCAAACGATGTATCAGTCGTTGATGACGGCGGGCGCGGATCTGTCGAAGTCGCTCGATCTGCCGATGGGCGCGAGCCTGTCGGCCGAGCAGGTGTCGAAGCTGACCAGCAACGTGGTCATGATGGAGACGCGCGTGGTGGACGGCCAGTCGGTGCTGGTGCCGGTCGTGTATCTCGCGCAGGCGAACCAGCAGAATGTCAACGGCCCGCTGATCAGTGCGACGAACATCGATTTCCAGAACGCACAGACGTTCACGAACAGCGGCACGATCAAGGCGGACAACACGCTTGCGATCCAGGGCAAGCAGATCGACAACGCGTTCGGCGCGCTGCAAAGCGGCGGGCTGATGTCGCTGAAGACCGAGAACAACATCGACCTGACGTCGGCGAATGTGAAAGCCGGCAGTTTGCAACTGGATGCCGGCAAGGACCTGATTCTCGATACGGCGACGAAGACCAACACGCGCGTGAGCCGCGATGGTGCGACGAGCATGGTGACGACGCTCGGGCCGACTGCGAAGCTGGATGTCGCGGGTGATGCGTCGATCGTCACCGGCGGCAACTTCCAACAGAACGCGGGCAACCTGTCGGTCGGCGGCAATCTCGGGATGAACGTCGGCGGCAACTGGGATCTCGGTGCGGTCCAGACGGGCGAGCACAAGATCGTGCAGCGAGCGAACGGCGTGTCCAACACCGACATCAACAAGGTGGTCGGCGGCTCGGTGACGGTCGGCGGGCAATCGTTGATCGCCGTCGGCGGTGACCTGACGGCGAAGGGCGCGCAGATCGACTTCGGGCAAGGTGGGACGCTTGCTGCCAAGGGCAACGTGACGCTCGGCGCGGCGAGCGCGACATCAACCGTGAACGCCAACAGTTCGGGTAAGGACAGTCATGGCAGCTACGCGGACACACTGCACACGTCGGATCAGGCGCTGACCGGGGCGACGCTCAAGGGCGGCGATACGGTGAACATCGTGTCGGGCAAGGATATTACGCTTTCCGGCAGCGCGATCAGTCTCGACAAGGGCAACGCGAACCTGCTGGCGGCCGGCGATGTGAATATCGGTGCGGCAACCGAGATGCATGAGCTGAGCTCGCACGAAACGCACAGCCACAGCAATGTCGTGAGCGGCGTGAAGGTTGCGAGCGGCATCGACCAGGCCATGACGTTGAATCAAGGCAGTCTGGTGTCAGCGGACGGCGTGAATATCGTCAGCGGAAAGGACGTCAATGTTCAGGGTAGCACCATCGTCGGAACGAACGACGTGACGCTCACGGCAGCACGCAACGTGACGGTTACGACGTCGCAGGATACCTTGCAGTCGTCGAGCTACTACGACAAGAAGGAATCGGGTTTGATGTCGGGCGGCGGCCTGTCGGTGTCGATTGGCAGCAGTTCTCTGAAGACGAACAGTCAGTCGACCGAGGTGTCGAACAACGGCAGTACGATCGGTTCGCTGAAGGGCAACGTCAGCGTTACTGCTGGAAACGACCTGCACGTGACGGGAAGCGACCTGATCGCAGCGAAGAATCTTGGCGGTACAGGCGCGAACGTGATGATCGACGCGACGCAGGACACGCGTCACCGCGGCGAGACACAGGAAGTGTCGAAGAGCGGCCTGACACTGGCATTGAAGGCACCGGTAATCGACGCGGTGTCGAACGCGCTGGATCAATCGCGCGCATCCAGCAGTAGCCAGGATGGTCGTGCGGCAGCGCTGCACGGAATGGCAGCGGCGAGCGCGGCGTGGGATGCGGACATGGCCGCCGGCGATCTGGTCAGGTCGCTGGGAGCGGGTGAGACACCGCAGTTCAAGGTTGAGGCCAGCGTCGGCAGCAGTCACAGCAAGAGCGCATTCACCGAGAACAGCGTGACGAATCGCGGCTCGAACGTCAATGCAGGCGGAACCGTAGCGTTTGCGGCAACGGGGAACGGGCAGCCGGGAAGCGGCAATGTGACGATCGCCGGTTCGAACGTAATCGCAAACGATGTGATTCTGGCGGCGAAGAATCAGGTCAATATCATCAATACGTCGGACACCGATTCGACGCGCAGCACGAATGAATCGAAGAGCGCAAGTGTGGGCGTATCGGTCGGCACGGGGGGCTTTGGCGTTTCGGCGGCGATGTCGAAGGCCAATGGCGACGGCAACAGCGATCTGATTACGCAGAACAACAGCCATGTAAACGCGGCAAATGGCGTGACGATCATCTCGGGCGGTGATACGAACATTATCGGCTCGAACGTGAAGGGCAATCAGGTGAACGCCGATGTGGGCGGGAATCTGAACATCGCGAGTGTGCAGGACACGTTGTCGAGCGCGGCGCATCAGTCGAGTTCGGGCGGCGGCTTCAACATCAGTCAGGGCGGCGCAAGTGCGAGCTTCAGCCAGAGCAAGGGTAACGCGACGGGCAGCTATGCGGGCGTCAATGAACAGGCCGGGATTCACGCGGGCGACGGAGGCTTCAATATCAACGTCACCGGCAATACCGATCTGAAAGGCGGGCTGATTGCGAGCGACGCGGAGGTATCGAAGAACGCGCTGACGACGGGTTCGCTCTCTTTCTCGGACATCCAGAATCAGTCGCACTACGATGCAAGTTCAAGCGGCTTCAGCGCGGGTGCGACGACTGGCGACGGCGGGATGAACTACAGCACGCACGGCAGCACGTCGGGCAAGAATGCCGGTGGCGCCGTGCCCATGCTCGGACAGAACGACAGCGGTAGTGATAGCGCGACGACGAAGAGCGGCGTAAGCGCGGGGACGGTCACGATTACGGATTCGGCGAACCAGAAGCAGGATGTGGCGAGCTTGAACCGCGATACGACGAACACGAACGGTACGGTCGCCAAACTCCCCGACATGCAGAATCTCTTGAGCAATCAAGCGGACATGATGGCTGCGGCCAGCGCGGCTGGCGAAGCGGTGTCGCGCCGGATCGGGGACTACGCGGACAAGATGAAACGGCAAGCCGAGAAGAATGGCGATCAGGCAGGCGTCGACGCATGGAAGGAAGGCGGAGCGAACCGCGCGCTGATGCAAGGTGCCGGTGCGGCGCTGGTGACGGGACTGGCGGGTGGCGAGGCGGTAGGTGGTGCAGCAGGTGCGGCGGTCGCGTCGATCGCGTCCGGCAAGTTGAATGAACTGAGCAGCGCGATCGCGGGCAGCGATCCGACCGGCAACGCCGATATGAATCAAGCGCTGGGGAACATCGTGGCGAACGCGCTTGCGACGGGGGCTGGTGCGGCAGTGGGTGGGGAATCGGGAGCGTTCTCGGGATACAACGTGGATCGGTTCAATCGGCAACTGCATCCGGAAGAAAAGACGCTCGCGAAGCAGTTGGCAGAGAAGAGCAAAGGTAAATATACCCAAACTCAGATTGAGGATCAGATGCGGATCATGGGCGTGTCCGTGAACGGAAGTCACGAATCGGGGACGCCAGCAACCCTTGTGGGCACGGCGCCGACTGATATGGGCGCCCAATGGGTTGGCGCGAATCCGACGGCGGATGGTCAGATCGTTTTGACGCAGAAGACGGCGATTGCAAATCCTGAATTGCAATCGTACATCGCGGCAAACGCGAACTCGGCAACGAACAGTCAGGTACCGAGTCAGTTCAACTATGATCGAACCGCGAGCAATAGCTGGGGATTTGATGTGAGCGGGCCATTCACGAAGTTCGACCGGTCGGATGGCGACTATGTCAGGAATACGACGGCAGATGTGGCGGGGATGGTTTCGACGAATACGGGACGGTTTAGTGCAACGACTGCTGCACTGGCAAGCATTCCATCGCCATTCTCTAGCGGGCTCTCCGCAGCGGCCTATACTGCCACGGTTGCTGGATTTGCGGCCGATGCACTGGCTCAAATCGTAAAACCGGACGTAGGTCAATATGCCGTATCAGGTATCACGGGTTTAGTTGCGGGAAATCTGTCAGATCGGGCACCTGGGCTGGGGCCAGCGATAAACGAAACAGCGAACAAGCTCAACAATAGCGGTGCGGGCCATCAGGTACAGAATTCACTCAATAGATACTGGGCTGATTTCGTTAATTATTGGAGCGGAACGCGATGAAAATTCGATTCATTGAGAAAGGAAATTTTGCGCGATGGGTGCGGACCAGTCTACTTGTTTTTGGTCTTCTAATTATGTTTCTTGCATACAGATATGTGCCGCCCGCTCCGTTTGGAGGCTGCTTGCTGCTGGTGGGTTTGGGGGTTGCGGCTGTTGGTGGATATGCAAGTAGAGCACATCTCCTGAAAATCAAGCCCTTCGACGACAGCTACAAGAAGGCACGCGAGAGCTACACAACGAAAGACGACGAAGATAACGCGCCATGAAAACAGCAACAAGGTTGGCGGTGCTGCTCGCTATTACCTTTGTCGAGGTGGCGGTTAATGTGCAACAAGTGCCTACTCCGACCGATCGGGCCATCGTCGCGCGCGTGGGCGAGACCATTGACGAATGGATATACGCTGGCTCGACGGCCGACGGGAAACCAATTCTGACTCAAGCAACGGCACAGGTGAATTCGGATCTGCAGGCATTCATCGTGGCAAACGCTAACTCTGCTGCACCCGGTCAGGTGGGGTCGGCGGTGCTGCAGGCGCTGAAGCAGGAACGAAAGCAATAAACGATGCCCAATACAAAATTGGGAGGTAATGGAATGTCAAGATTGGTTATCTTGTATTTGGCTGCTTTCTTTTTGTCATTTGTGTGCTTTGTCTCCATAAAGGCATTTGTAATGATATTCGTGGCATATTTTTATGGAGGTGATTTTTTGTGGGCGAGCAACGACACAAGATTCGTTTTGGTGAATGGTGCCCTATTGGGGCTTGTGTTTTGTGTTTTTGTGACAGTGGGTTTTGTTAGAAAAAATGATTCCTGACGTCATTGAATAATCCGATTTAATCGGTAGTTGCCTCTCGATCGATGAACAGGCCGTAGAAGGCCGGATTCTTGTCGCAATGTTGTGCAACTCTGACAAGCGAGCCCCCGATGCATCAAGTGGCGTGCACAATTACTAGGTGTTGGCCTTGAAGGAGTCAACAAAAGGGGGCGGTCTTTTTGAATATTTTGCTTTTCAATAAAGTGATGATGCAACCAAAGCTGATCTTATTGGGGTTGCAAAGGATACAGTTAAAGTAGTTCTTGGTGGCGTAACAACCAAAACCAGTACAGTCGATCAGGGTAAAACAGGAGTCAGGTGGTAATCATGATGAGCTTCCCGGGCCAAACACCGAAGACGCGAGCACAGAAAATCGTCTGGTGGTGCTGTTTTGCGGCGATGATGGGCTTCATTGCTTACGTAATATTGAAGAACGTCTTCTTTAAGTGAGATCCATCGAGAACGGGAATTTTATTCGATGGATTAGATTCGGTTTGTTTATTATTGGCATCGCGGGAATGTATGTCGCGGTGAGGTTCATTCGGTAATTAATTCTCGTGGGGATTGGGTTGTTGGCTGACTTTGGCGCAGCGTTAGTTGGCGATTTCACAAGCCACACTGCGATTTTGCAGATCAAACATCACGCTGAGGCAACCGATTAGCTACGTTGCGCGAGAGACGACAATGTCTTGAGATTTCGGGGAATAGTAAGAAGAGTCTATGCCGGGTGAGATCGTAGGTGGATTAATTGCTGGGTTGTTCGGGAGTTTTGTTGCAAAAATTTCGGCAAATTTCGTCTATGAAAATTATTGACATTTTACTTTATGCGGTGGCTCATCTTTAATGGAATCGTATTGATGTAAGCGGAAGCGCTGCGGGTGATTGTTCTGACCATATTCCAAATCCATTCTGGAGGTAATCGAGCAAGAGCATGAGGAAAATTTCAGGAAGGAAAATTATATTTTTTGCGATTTGGATAATTTTAGCGGTTTGGTTAATTTTCCGGAATCCGACCGCTTCTGTTACAAAGGACAGGTTGGATGTTGCGGTTAGGGACTTGGATTATATGTTTAAAAATTCAACCATTTTGTCTCAGAATGAGAATGCGAAATCGGGCTCGGCCATTGCTCTTTATAGCGTGGATTTGTCAAATTTCGGCGATGAAAAGGTTGAGGCTCTTAAAGGATTTATAAAGGAAAAGGGGTGGGTGCTCGTGAGCGAAGATGATCGAGTATACGTTATGTGTAAGAGTGGAATGAAAATTTCTATTTCTAGAGTGCCGGATAAAGTAATTGTGAACGGATTGGAAAGGCGCACTTTTTCAGTGAGCATGGAGTTCAATGCGGGGACCGAGAGTTTCTGCCGTCGGAGAATGAACTGACCGCTATAACAAGCTACTGCAGCCGGATGAGCGGCAGTGGGCGAAGGACGGCGCTAGCAAGTTCGCGCAGTTCTACAAGGACCGAACCGGACAGAAAATTACAGCGGATCAGGCACAACAGATGTTGCTTGCGAACGGTTGTTGATTGGCGGGTGTCGTGGTCATTGGCTTTGAAGTTGCGGCATCTAGGTTCAATGGAATGCTTGCGCCTTCCGTGTTGCATGTGTTTTCGGCCTGTCTGCTGCCATATATTTCGTTGCGTTTTAGGGGGCGCTCCTCAATAAAATGGAAGAGGCGGAATGACTTGCAGGTCGTCATTTTTGTTCTGAAATTGGATGGTGGGGAGGTGAGAGTTTGTTTGAAAGAAGGCCTAATCTACGCGACCCGATCAAGAGTCCGTTTCGTCAGACACGGTTGCGTAGATTTGTAGAGATTTTCTTCGCAGGTATCGCAAAAGCAATGCTTGTGATTGCGATACTCATTGTTCTTGCGCTGACCGTTCTCTCTGGTGAGGCGGGCGGGGGTGGTGCTTTCCCAACCGAAAGGCGAGCGCGATTCAGAGCATTCCTGTTTCTAGTTGTCGTTGCCGTAATTTTGATTGGCTCTGTCTATTTCGTCCGTTTTCATCGCCCCTCGATGTGATGCCGCGGAGGTATTCGGTCGAAGTGATTGGATATGGAAATAATGAGGCTAAATGGTGGGCGTAGTGAGAGGGTGGTGGACTAAGACTGCGTGCGGGCAGAAGATTATTTGCTGGGTTGGTGTGGTCGCGGTCTACATATCTATTGGTGAGCACTGTTGAGTAGGATTGTTATCTGATTAAGTGGTGTGATTGAAAATAATGGATAAGTAGGGGGTAATCAGCAGTCATTGGAGTGGGCTTTGCTCTCATCGGGTTTGGTCTGGCGTTTGCCGGGGGATTCGCAAGCCATGCACATAACCTGAAAATCAAGCCTTTCGACAACAGCGACAAGAAGGTACGTGATAGCCACAAGCCAAACGAATGCGACGACGAAAACAATTCAAAATGAAAATTCCTCAGAGGTTGGCACTACTGCCGCTCACTACCTTGGTCGCGGCCGCCGTTCATGCGCAGCAGGCCCCCACGCCGGCCGACCAAGCTGCCGCCGCGCGCGCGAATGCGGAACAGGATCGACAAGCGCAACAACAACGCGACGTACAGGAGCGTGAGGCAACCGTGCGCGCTCCGTCCGTCCGCTCGGACGTGCCGCACGCTGAAGCCTATCCAGCGCTTCCTTCCGAAGCGCCGTGCTTCCGCATCGACCGCTTTGCGCTCGACGTGCCTGCGTCATTGCCCGAAGCGATGAAAACTGCAGGCGCGTCCACCCTGCCAATGGATCGATTCGCATTCGCCCGTGAATGGCTGAACCACTACACCGGCCAATGCGTCGGCAAGCAAGGCGTCGACATGCTGGTTAAGGGGCTGTCGCAAGCGATTCTGGCGCGTGGCTACGTCACCACACGCGTACTCGTCCCTGAGCAGGACCTGTCGGCCGGCACCCTCAAATTCGCGCTGATCCCCGGCGTGATCCGACGCATCCGCTTCGCCGATGAAAAACTGCGCGGCACCTGGAAGACCGCCTTCCCGACAGGCGACGGCGAACTGCTGAACCTCCGTGACCTGGAACAAGGCCTCGAGCAAATGAAGCGCATATCGAGCCAGGACGTCTCGATGCAGATCGTCCCCGGCGAACTGCCCGGCGAGAGCGACGTGGTACTCGACGTAAAGCGCAACAAACCCTGGACCGTCGTCGCATCGATCGACAACTCCGGCACGCGCGCCACCGGCAAGCTGCAAGGCAACCTGTCGCTCGGCATCGACAACCCGCTCGGCCTGAACGACATGCTCAACGTCGGCGTCAGCCAGGATCTCGAATTTGGCGACAAGCGTCTCGGCTCGCATGGCTGGAACGGCTTCTATTCAATACCGTGGGGCTACTGGACAGCCACGCTGTCCGCGTACACGAACACGTATTACCAGCAGATTGCCGGCGTGAATCAGACGTTCGTCGCGAGCGGCAACTCGAAAACGGTCGATTTCAAGCTGGCGCGCGTGCTGGCGCGCGGCAAGAACGACGTATTCGGCGGGTATTTCCGGTTGTCGCGCCGCTTCGGTCAGAGCTTCATCGAAGATACAGAGATTTCCCAGCAGCGCCGTAACAACACGATCATCGAACTTGGGCTGACCGATCGCCACTACTTCGCCGGCGCGCAGTTCGACGGGACGCTTGCGTACCGTCAAGGCGTCGGCGGCTTCGGCGCACAGGACGACACATTTGCGGCGGGCGGCGGCCCGACCTATCGCTTCCGGATGGCAGTGCTGGACGCGAACTTGTCGGTGCTGTTTGCGGTCGGCACGCAGCCGTTCCGCTATATCGGAACGTTTCACGGCCAGTACACCGGCAACACGCTGAACTACCTCGATGACGTGACAATCGGCAGCCGCTACACGGTACGCGGCTTCGACGGAGAAACGATGCTCGCGGCGGCGCGCGGATTCTACTGGCGCAACGAGCTGCAAATGCCGATCGGCCAAACGGGGCAGGCGGTGTATGCGGGGCTGGACTACGGACGCGTGTGGGGGCCGCAGCCGATCGTGCTGGTCGGGACGCAACTGGCCGGAGCGGTGATCGGCGTCAAGGGTAGCGTAGGCACGCGTTTTGGCGCATACGCGTACGACCTGTTTGCTGGCACGCCGATCTACAAGCCCTCCGGCTTCCCGACGGCGCGCGTCACGGTCGGGTTCCAGGTTACCGCACAGTTTTAAGCAGGAAATCTTGTGTCGTTGAGGATCGGAAGCTGCAGAGCGTGGGTGGTGTGATGCTATTTTTTAGGAATATTTAACATTTTTGAGAGGGCTGGACAATGAAGAAGCAAGTGCTTTTGGGTGGTGTGATGGGGGTGGCAGTCCTGCTGGCGGCGTGTGGCGGCGATGACGGTGGAGTCGCCAATGCAGGAAGCAGCGCATCGAACAGTAACGAAGCCGGGACGCCGACCACTACGTCGCCAGGGGGGGGCCAGCCGTTGGCGCAAGCGGCATGCCGGCCGAACGGCCGTTTCACCTATTCGGGTTCCGCGTCCCAGGTAGCGGCGAACAACGGCCAACTGGCCGTGCTGGTTGTGCCCAGTCTGCCGACGGACTATCAGAAAAACCGAAACATCACGGCGCCGAACGCGCCCGCATCGAGTCAGGTGCAGCAGGCAAGCGGTGCGTTTACGACGCTTGCGTCATCGGCTGCGGCGACCGATTGTCTTGGGCTCGACCACGGGGCGGTGACCGAGATTCAGAGTGTCGGCAGCGATGTGGCGATCGGGCGGTGGAATCAGGCGATGGACACGGATGGCAATACCTATACCAGTGAACAAGGCGTCCATTACGCGGTCGGCACACCCTTGTCGTTGTCTGCGACGAGCGGCACGCTCGCGTGTACCCAATTGATCGCGGACACGGTGGCACAAAATAACAGCAGCGTCGCCGGCACGCTTGGAGCAAGTTCGGCCACGCTCGATCTCGGGGCGCGCACGCTCACCAATCTGAGCCTGTCGATCAATCTGGGGAATTCGCAATATACGCTGACGAACACACAGACACCGTTGAATGGCGTCTCGACGACCGGGCAGTTGTCGGTGCAGACGGTTGTCGTGGGGCATGACGCGACGCAGCCGCTGATCGCCGTTGGTTATTCAGCGACGTTGCCGAACACGAACGGGGTTGGCGGCGTGGTGGTCCTGTCGTGCCGTTGAGGGTGGTCGGGGTGTCGGAGGGGAAAATAATGAAGAATCGAGGGCTTCCGGCAGGGCTGATGGGGGCGGCAGTCCTGCTGACGGCGTGTGGTGGCGGTGACGGCGGCGGCAGTTCGACGCGCAACAACGGCTCGGCAGCTTCGACTGCCCGGACCGCGACGAACGGCACAACCGAGGCAGGCTCGCAGGCGGTACCGGATGGGCAAGTGAGTGCAGTCAAATGCCCCGACAGCTACAAGTCGATACAGGTGACGAGGAGCGCGATTCCGGATGCAACGATGACGCTTGTCACCGACGACGGTATCGCCACGTTGACCTTCAAGACACCGCCTGATGGCGTGGTTCGCGACGGGACGATTTGCCTGGGCAAACCAGACCCGGTGCCGGCAGGCGTGACGGCGGACTATGTGTACGAGACCAAGGCGCACGGGGCTTTCGACACCATGTTCAACCGAACGCTGACCTTGAACTTCAAGACGGACGTGATTCCCGATCCGAACCCACCCGTTGTGGAAATGGCGGATCAGGCGAACGGGACCGTGATCTACAAGCCGACCCTCCCGGGTTCGGTGTATTCGGTCAGACCGAACTGCAGCCTGGCTGTAGCCGCCAACTTTCCCGGCCTGTATGTCGTGCGTCTGACGCAGTAGAGGGGAGCGCCGCACCGCGCGGATCGTCGGCGGTGCGGGCGGGTTCACCGAGACGTTGCCTTTTCGTTACGCCGTCTGATTCGTGCCGAAGAACGCCTGCCTGATCCGCGCAAACAACCCGTGCTGTGCGATCCATTCGGCATATGCGCGATAGTCGGGGTCGCGCATCAGGTGGCGTTCTTCGGTCTTCGCGCGTACGTAGTAAATCAGGTTGACCGCGACGAGCGCCGCGCAGTGCATGAGCCCGACCTGCCAGCCGAGCGGCTCGACGAAGGGCACCGACACCATCCAGTACGACAGGTTCTTCGTGATGTACGCCGGATGCTTCGTGAAGCGGTACGGGCCCGACGTGATGATCCCGCGATTGGTGAGGTTCGAGAAACGCAGCCCGAACGAGATCGTGCACAGCGCATAGGTCAGCAGCAGCAGGATGATCGCCGTGCCCCAGATCACCCGCAGCGTCGGCGCGGACAGCAGCCAGTTGTCCCAGAACAGCGAGCCTTCGTAGCGGATGTAGTGGCCCGAGATCAGCGACCAGAACGGCTGATAGCAGATCAGCGCGGCGCCCCAGCCGAGGGCGGTCGGCTCGACGGTGCGCACGTGGCTGTCGAGGATGCGGAACGTGCACAGGTAGCCGACGGTGCCGAACATCAGGTCCATCGTGAACGACAGGTCGTACATGAACGAGAACGTCGCGAGCGACATCGGCGCGTTCATCATGTGCGCGAGCGACGCGGTCAGATGGTCGGCGTCCTTCGACAGATAGACGGTCATCAGCGGCAGGAAGAACATCTTCACGCCCCAGCCGGCGAGCATCTCGCGCACCGGCTGCCAGTTCGCCGGCCGTTCGCCGCGGAACAGGAAGCGGCCCCACAGCAGGTATGCGTCGTCGGTTTCGCGCTGATGGCGGTCCATCCACATGAAATAGAACGGCGCGGCGACGATCACGTACGGCGCGAGCGAGCGCAGCAGCGACCAGAAGGGCAGGTAGAAATCGCCGTGGTATTCGGGCAGCAGCCAGTACAGCACGCCGATGCCGGCATAGACCGACGCGAGTGCGCCGAGCCGCGTCGCGACGCGCGCGAGGCCGAGCGGCCGGACGGCCTGCCGCGACAGCCCCGCGCTCGGGCGCAGATACACGCGCGAGACGAGGATTTCGTGGAGCGCGATCGTGCCGATGATCGCCAGGCTCGCGACGACCGCGCGTGTCGCCGCATCGAGGCCGGGCTGGTCGCGCGTGACCCACAGCGCGATGAGGCCGGCCGCGATGCCGAGCAGCCCGGCGCGGAACGGCGTGGCGGAACGGGGCGGGCGGTCCTGGACCGCGGCGATGCCGTCGAGCGTGGAATTCATGATCGGATCCTCGTCGGGATGAGGGCCGGAGACCCCGCTGAGCGGGTGACGCCGGCCGTCGGCCGGGCTTTGCATGGATGCGCGCCCGGCCATTGGCCTGTGGTTCTGTTGCGTGATGCGTGACTTACTTCTTGGGCCCGGCGCCCAGCAGACCGCCGAGCAGGTTCGTCACCGGCGACAGCAGGTTGCCTGCGCCGCCCGCGCCGCCCCCGTTCGAGCTGCCGCTCAGGCCGGCCGCCACGGTGCCGCCGCCGGCCGGTGTCGTCACCGTGCCTGCCGCGCCTCCCGGGCTGACCGTCGCGCCGGCGGCAGCGCCGCCGGCCGGCGTCGTCAGCGCACCCGTCAGCGTGCCGACCGGGCCGCTGGTCAGGACGCCGCCGATCGTGCCGGTCAGGTTGCCGCCGGGCGTGGTGACGGTGCCGGTGAGGCTTGCACCGAGCGGCGTCAGTGAGTTGACGAGACCGGTGACCGGCGCCAGCAGGCCGCCAACGCCCGCACCGCCGGTGCCGCTCGTGCCGCCGGTGCCGAGACCGCCGAGTGCGCCGGTCACGGTGCCGAGCAGGCCGGTGACCGGTGCGAGCGGACCGCCGCCGCTGGTACCGCTCGTGCCGCCGGTTCCGCTGGTGCCGAGGCCGCCGAGCGCGCCGGTCACGGTGCCGAGCAGGCCGGTGACCGGTGCGAGCGGGCCGCCGCCGCTGGTACCGCTCGTGCCGCCGGTTCCGCTGGTACCGAGGCCGCCGAGCGCGCCGGTTACGCCGCCGAGCAGGCCGGTGATCGGTGCGAGCGGGCCGCCGCCGCTGGTACCGCTCGTGCCGCCAGTTCCGCTGGTACCGAGGCCGCCGAGCGCGCCGGTTACGCTGCCGAGCAGGCCGGTGATCGGTGCGAGCGGGCCGCCGCTGGTGCCGCCCGAACCGCTCGAGCTGCCGCCGCCGAGCCCGCCTGTCAGCGTGCCGAGCAGGCCCGTGATCGGCGCGAGCGGGTTGCCGCCGCCCGTGCCGCTGCTGGAGCTGCCCGCGTTGTTGTCGTGGACGAGGCCGCCGGTGGACGTCACCGTGTTGCCCAACTGGGCCACGACGCCGCCGAGGCCTGCGCCGAGCGGGTTGTCGGTTGCGCCGCCGACCTTCGTGCCGGCCTGTGCGAGGCCGTTGCCGAGCGCGCTCAGCAGGCCGTTGAGCGGCGTACCGAGCAGCGTCACGCTGCCGAGCGTCTGCGTGGCGCCCGGCGTCGTGACGCCGCCGGTCAGCGTGTTCGTGATCGGGTTGATCACCTTGCCGACCTGCGTTTCGATCTGCTGGACCGGCGAGCTGTTCAGGGCCGTGTTGAGGCCCGACGCGGTCGAGTTGACCGCGCCGCCGACGGTGCTGACGAGATCGCCGACGAGCGTCGTCACCGGCGACAGCGGCGACAGCGGGCCCGAGCCGAGGCTCTTCACCGCGTTGCCGAGGTTGTTGACCGCGCCGCCGGCGCCGGTCAGCAGGCCGGTGGTCGATGTGAGCGTCGGCCCGAGCGGGTTCGCCGACACGCCGATCGAGCCGAGGCCTGCCGCGACGCCGTTGCCGAGCGCCTGCACGCCGTTGCCGAGGCTCGTGACGGCATTGCCGACGCTGTTGGCCGTCGTCGGGTTCGTACCGGGGATCTGCACGCCGCCGATCACGGAGCCACCGTTCGCGACCGTCGTGCCGACTGCCGTCACGAGGTTGCCGGATTTCTGAAGAACGTTGCCGAGCGGGGTGACGCCGGTGCCGGAGGTACCGGAAGTGCCCGAGGTACCGGAAGTGCCCGAGGTACCGGAAGTGCCCGAGGTACCGGAAGTGCCCGAGGTACCGGAAGTGCCCGAGGTACCGGAAGTGCCCGAGGTACCGGAAGTGCCCGAGGTACCGGAAGTGCCCGAGGTACCGGAAGTGCCCGAGGTACCGGAAGTGCCCGAGGTACCGGAAGTGCCCGAGGTACCGGAAGTGCCCGAGGTACCGGAAGTGCCCGAGGTACCGGAAGTGCCCGAGGTACCGGAAGTGCCCGAGGTACCGGAAGTGCCCGAGGTACCGGAAGTGCCCGAGGTACCGGAAGTGCCCGAGGTACCGGAAGTGCCTGAGGTGCCGGAAGTGCCCGAGGTACCGGAGGTGCCCGAGGTACCGGAAGTGCCCGACGTACCCGACGTGCCTGAGGTACCGGAAGTACCCGAGGTACCGGAAGTACCCGAGGTGCCGGACGTACCGGAGGTGCCGGAAGTGCCCGAGGTACCGGAAGTACCCGAGGTGCCGGACGTACCGGAGGTGCCGGAAGTGCCGGAAGTGCCCGAGGTGCCGGAAGTGCCCGAGGTACCGGAAGTGCCCGACGTACCGGAAGTGCCCGACGTACCGGAGGTGCCCGAGGTGCCGGAAGTGCCCGACGTACCGGAAGTGCCCGACGTACCGGAGGTGCCCGAGGTGCCGGAAGTGCCCGAGGTGCCGGAGGTGCCCGAGGTACCGGAAGTGCCCGAGGTACCGGAAGTGCCCGAGGTACCGGAAGTACCCGAGGTACCGGAGGTGCCCGAGGTACCGGAGGTGCCCGAGGTACCGGAAGTACCCGAGGTGCCGGAAGTGCCCGAGGTACCGGACGTACCCGAGGTGCCGGAAGTACCCGAGGTGCCGGACGTACCCGAGGTGCCGGAAGTACCCGAGGTACCGGAAGTACCCGAGGTACCGGAAGTACCCGAGGTACCGGAAGTACCCGAGGTGCCGGACGTACCCGAGGTACCGGAAGTACCCGAGGTGCCGGAAGTCCCCGAAGTCCCCGAAGTCCCCGAAGTCCCCGAAGTCCCCGAAGTCCCCGAAGTCCCCGACGACG
>NZ_JPGM01000006.1:0-222867 GCF_000731655.1 Burkholderia sp. MSh2
GCTGTAGCCAGGCGGCTCAATGAGCGTCCGCGAAAGACACTAGACTTCGATACACCGGCTGAGCGATTTCATCAATTCGTTGCATCGACGGGTTGAATCCGCATGCCACGTAAGCTGTTCGGCCGCCGGGTGTCCGGCGCCGGAGGCTGCGATGGCTGGAACGGAACGGATCACGATGACGATGCACGAGCTGGACAGATTCAAGGTCATCCAGGATGTGGCGGATGGCAAGCTCAAGCCGTGGCGTGCAGCGGAACGGCTGGAATTGACGACCCGGCAGATTCGCCGGTTGGTCGCCCGGCTTCGGGAACACGGCGCGGCGGGTTTGGTATCGGGACACCGATCGAAGCCCGGCAACCGTCGCCTGGACCCAGGAGCCGCCGACCGGGCACTGTCGATCATCCGCGATCGCTACGCCGATTTCGGGCCGACGCTGGCTTGCGAGAAGCTCTGGGAGTGCCACGGCATTCGGCTGGCCAAGGAGACGGTCAGGAAGCTGATGACGGAGGCTGGTTTATGGGTGCCGCGCCGGCAGCGACCGCCGAAGGTTTATCAGCCGAGAGCGCGCCGGGCCTGCCTCGGCGAACTGATCCAGATCGACGGCAGCGACCATCGATGGTTCGAGGAACGGGCGCCGGCCTGCACGTTGCTGGTGTACGTGGACGATGCGACGAGTCGGCTGATGATGCTGCACTTCACGCAGACCGAATCGACCTTCAGCTACTTCGAGGCGACACGAGCGTGTATCGAGTGCCACGGCAAGCCAGGGGCGTTCTATAGCGACAAGTACAGCGTGTTCCGCAACGTAACGCCAGGCAAGACTGGTAATCGAGTGACACACTTCGGCCGCGCGATGTACGAGCTGAACATCGACACGTTTTGCGCGAACAGCAGTCCGGCCAAGGGACGTGTCGAGCGAGCGCACCTGACGCTGCAGGATCGGCTGGTCAAGGAGTTGAGATTGCGCGGCATCAACACGGTGGCCGACGCTAACGCTTATGCGCCCTCCTTCATCGCCATGTATAACGCGCGCTTCGCGAAGCCGCCGCGCAGCGACTTCGACGCGCACCGGCCGCTGCGTAACGATGAGAATCTGGACCGGTTGATGACCTGGCGCGAAACGCGCCGGGTCTCCAAGCCGCTGACGGTGCTGTACGACCGAGTGCTGTATCTGCTGGACGATACGCTTGAGAACCGGAAGCTGATTCATCGCTACATCGATGTATGGGAGTACCCGGATGGTCGGATCGAAATCCGGGCCGATGGCGAGGCATTGCAATGCCGCCTGTACGACAAGCTGGCGGAGGTCGATCAAGGCGCGATCGTCGAACACAAGCGCTTGAGTCACGCGCTGCAAGTGGCGGAAGCGATGCAGGCGCAGCGCGACAACCGGCGGATCTCCGGTTCGCCGTCACGCACCAATCAGGGATTGCCGGTACGGGCCAAGGTATCGGCTCCAGCCGCCAAGAAACAGCGTGCGTTCACGGAAACAGACGTCGAGGCGGCCATCTTGCGGATCGCGTCTCGAACACATCAAGCAGAAACAGAAACGGGCCGGCGAACCAGCGAGTGTGCCGCGATCATTGATGTCACTCGGCATCGTGTTTGAATATCTATCAATCGCGTTTGCCGAAATAGTCTCGTAGCGTTGGATCCACGGGCTCTATCCTCCCCGAGTTGGCGTAGATCCCCGGCAAAGGTCAGGAAATCAGTTCAAGATGCTTGGCGCCGTTCGGCACCGCATCGACAACCAGGCGTCGATCGAACGTCGCCAGCTTGCCCTTGTGAGCCCGTGCCAGCGCGAGCAGGTACGTGTCGGTCAACTGAGCGGACGACAGCAGGCGGGTGGCGTCGACGTGTTTTTCATCTAGCAAGCTCACGTCGTCCGACCAGAAAGCGTGCCCCGCGTGGGCCCGCAGTTGCACGACGAGCGGCGCAACGGACGCAGGTGATCCCATCGTGTTCGGATACTTCGGATTACCTATGATCTGGAGCACGCCATTTTCGGTAAGGGGGCACGTGGCCCATGCAGAATGACCTACCCGGCCAAACCATGCATGGGCCGGCTCGTGCTGAACATGCGCAGGGTCCAGCAGTGCAATGAGAACGTTGACGTCGAGAAGGTAAGTCATCAAAGCGAATCGTCGCGAAGTTGATTAACGGTGTCGAGGGTGACCGGACGTGCAGTCGCGGAGACCGGCATCAACGGCAAGCCATTGCGGCTCGACTGGTTGGTCGTCGTTCGCTGCAGCGCTGTCCGCGCGAGATCGGAAATCACCTTGCCGATACTCGTGCCGGCCTTCGCACGCTCCCGCGCGAAGGCAAGGACGTCGTCATCGATGTCGATAGTGGTGCGCATGTGGCCCTCCTTGGTAGCATCAAACATCAAGCATCACCATTATACCCGGAGCGCATCAAACATCAATCATCTCGCATCATTTCTGTTGTAAACCCCGCTACCGGGCGGTATACCGGGGGCACGCCTGAGCCAAGTGGCCATGAGCCCCTGCCGGAGCAGAATCGGCATGATCGTCCCCGATGCGGCGATGCCCAGCCCGATGCCGGTGAAGATGCCGCCGCTCGCAAAGCCGCGCCGCGACGGCGGCACGTGCGCGAGGATCGTCGGGGCGGCGAGCACCATCAGCGCGCCGCCCGACAACCCGGAAGCGAATCGCCAGACGAAAAACCACAGGAACGATACCGGCAGCGCACAGGCAACGAACGCCAGCGTCGCGAGCAGCATCATCGCGCGCATGACAGCATTGCGCAGCGAAATCCGTGCGCGGCAATCCAATCGGTGACGCATTCGACCGGTTCCGCGCGACCTGCCTCGGCGCGTGGCCTGCCGCGGCACACCCGTCACGCGGTCGGGATTGCATTGGAGGCGGACATGTCCCGATCGCATGCTGCGCAGGCTGGTGGTCGGGCCGGCTGGCCTGCGACACGAAACGCCGGTTCCGGCGCACGTCGCGTCACGCTGCCGGAACGATCCCGATGACAACACGCGAAACGGATCGCCCGAAGGCCATCGTGGCGGCAGCCTCGCCCGGCGCAACCGCCTCCGGGACGAAGCCCCGCCACGCGACCTTAAGGCGTTCACCCTGCCCGCCCGTCCGCCGTCAATTCACGCCGACCGCGCTCCACGCGCGAGCGACGATCGCACTCTCCGCCGAGCTGGCGCCATACAGGTCGTTCGCCGCCTGGATCGACGCACGCCGTGCGTTCGGGTAGCTGGAGTTGGCGTTCAGATACACGGTCAGCGTCCGGTACCAGATCTTGCCGGCCTTCTCGCGACCCAGGCCGCTGAAGGTCGTGTCGCCGTTGCAGACCAGCTGCGCCTTCGACAGGCCGGTATCGGTCGACGGCACCGCCGGGCCCTCCGACAGCAGGTAGAAAAAGCGGTTGCCCACGCCCGACGTGAGATGCGGATCGTGACGCGGGTTCGACCACGAGAAGCCGCCGGACGGATAACAGCTGAACGACCGGCCGTCGAGATCCTGCTTGTACATCTTGCGCAGGCCGCCGCTCACCACGCGCGCGCCGATCACATAGTTGCCGGGATCGTTCGGGTTGTTCGCGAAGTACTTCACGAGCGTACCGAAAATGTCGGACGTCGACTCGTTCAGGCCGCCCGCGTCGCCCGAATAGTTCAGATTGGCGGTGGCCTCGGTCACGCCGTGGCTCATCTCGTGCCCGGCGACATCGACCGAAACGACGGGTTTCGGCAGGCGGGTGCCCGGATCGCCGTCGCCGTACACCATCACGTGCGACGACAGCCATGCGGCGTTCGCGCCGGTGGTGCCGCTGCCCGTGTTGAACACCACGTGCGCATAGCTTTTCACACCGCGGCCGTCGTTGAAGATGCCGTTGCGGTTGTGCATGGTCTTGTAGTAATCCCAGGTCAACGCGAGCCCGTAGTCGATGTCCGCGGCGACGGTCTGCCGGTCGGTGGTCGTGTTGTTGCCCCAGACGTTCGTGCTGCTGGTGAAGATCGGCAGGTCGGTCGCCTGCTCGATGTCGTCGGAGCTCAGGCCGCGACCGTCGTAGACCGAGCCGGAACCGCGCCCCGGATCGAGCATCCGGTACGCGTTCGTGCCGGTCTGGTCCGTGGTGAGCGTCAGGTTGCCGTAGTACAGCGAGCGGCCGGTGCCGGTCGCGGCGGCAGTCTTGATCAGGTCCTGTGCGTCGAGCACGACGCCGGTGCGCGCGTCGACGTAGTACAGCACGGCATCGCCGTGCGTATCGGTCGCCTTGCCGTACACACGCACCGCATAAGCCAGCGTCGGCGTGACATCGCGGGCGAACACGACGAGTTCCGCGTCATCGACACGGCGCACGTCCGAGTCGAAACGTGCGGCCGCGATGCGCCTGACCGTAGCCGCGCCGATGTCGGGCGCGTTGCGCACCACGGCGCGGTTTCCGACCTTGCCGATCGTATTGCCAAGATTGATCGGCGCGAGCTGGGTCAGGCTCGCCTGCTTCAACTGCCCCTGGCGCGAATGGACGACGACGTCGCCGCCGACCACGGGCAGCCCCGCATGGAAGCGGTCGAAACGCACGTGCTCGGTGCCGTCGGGATCGACGATCACGTCGCGCACCTGGAACTGGTCGCCGTCCGTCGGCGCATTCGCCTGCGGCCCCGCGAACTTCAAGGTACGTGCCGCGCCGCCGGTGGCCAGGCTGAAGGCGGACGGGTTCTGCTGGATCAGTTGCAGCGCCTTGTCGACCGTGGCCGACGGGTCGCCGGCCTGGGCAAAGGCGCCGAGACTCGCGACGGTAATCGCGGTGACGGGCAGCAGACGAGACAGTTTCTTCATGTAATCCCCCGCGTTATGAATGGGTAATGTTCGAGGAATACCTCAAGTAAAACCTTGGTTTAAGACATGTCACGAACCGCAGAGGCATGCTAGGAGGCCATTTTTATAATTACAAGATATTTTCTGACAGGTTAATTTTTCCAGTCATCGGTGTTAATCGAGTCAGGATTTAGTGATGAATTTGAAATTGTTTCGTCGGCCGCGCTGGAGATATCGGCAACATCGCATCGGCGGCACGTGGTCGAGACGTTTCGCGACAATCGGGCATGGCAACGCTTGCGCAGGCCACCTCGGACAGACGATGCGAACCGGTATTAAAACAATCTCGCCATTTGTTTTATTTAATATCGATAGCGATTATTCCCGTGGCGGGATACATCGATGCACTTTGTTAGCGTCGCTGCAATTCTCATTTCGACAAAATCGTCCGGCGAAAATCATGGCCGGTCCGGCAACCGGATCGCGCCGATTGCCGCATAGATCCGAAGCTGACGATTGTTTCCCGGCATGTCAGGAAAACACGATATCCCTCTGCGGCGGCCAGACCGGCAGACACCGATACCGGCACCGCTAACCGCCACGCGGTATCGAGGCGCTTCGACGAACGAGCGCCGGCGTACGCGTTCCGGGTATGTGTTCGCGGCCTTCGATTTTTCCCGCCGGACGCAATCGCCGCGGTTCTGGTCGGCTAAAATTCCCGCGCTTGCAAAGTGTGCAAGCCAGGATGGGGCCGATGGCGGCTGCATCGCGCGATCGAGCGCGGCGCTGCCGCCGATCGGGGCGGAAACACGGGAAGACGCCGCGGATGCACGGAGCGGTCCGAGGTAGCGGTATGACTAAGGTGCTGTTGCTCGACGATGAAGTCGAGTTGCGCGAGGAAATCGCCGCGTTCCTGGAAAAGCGCGGCTGGACGGTCGATCAGGCCGGCACGGTCGCGGAGTTCCGGGAACGCGCGTCGGATCTCGCATTCGCGATCATCGACGTGATGCTGCCGGACGGGAGCGGCTTCGATGCGGCCGTGTGGCTCAGGGCCCGGCATCGAGACTGCGGCATCGTCATGCTGACCGCGCGGGGCGACACGCAGGACAAGATCGATGGCCTGATCGGCGGAGCCGACCACTATCTCGTCAAGCCGGTGAAGCTGCTTGAACTCGACGCGATTCTCCAGGCGCTCGGCCGCCGGGTGACGAACCACTGGCGGCTCGACGGCCAGGCGCGCGTGCTGTCGGCGCCGGACGGCGGTCGGCTCGACCTGTCGGCCAGCGAGATCGCCCTGCTCGCCCTGCTGGCGCGCCATCCGGCCAAGGCGGTCAGCCGACGGCAGATCGCGGAGGATTTCGGTTTCGACTGGGTGGACTACGACGAGCGCAGGCTGGAGACGATGGTCAGCCGCCTGCGGCAGCGCTGGCGCGGCGAGGCCGGTTCCGAGCTGCCGCTGAAAACGGTGCACCGCACCGGCTATACGTTCGCCGCGCCGCTGATGCTCGCCTGAGCGGCCAGGGCCGCCACGTCCGCCTGCACGGGCAGGAAGACCGTCGCCCGGCAGCCGCGCCCGGGCTCGCTGACCAGGTTCAGGGTGCCGCCCTGCATCTCGACCATGCGGCGCGCGAGCGGCAGACCGAGGCCCGTACCCGGTTTGCGGCCCACGTTGCGGCCGCGATAGAAGCGGTCGAACACGTACGGCAGGTCCGCCGGCGGAATGCCGGGGCCGTCGTCCTCCACCTCCAGTTCCACGCCGCCCGGCGCACGCCGGCCCCGCAACACGATCCGTGTGCCGGCGGGCGTGTACTTGACGGCATTGTCGGCGAGCGTGCGCAGCACCAGGCGCGTCAGGCTGCCGTCGCACGCGAAGGCGTCCGGCAGGTTTTTCGCGTCGATCTGGAGGCGGTGCCCGTCGGACAGCGCCTCGGCGGCCGCGGCCGCATCGTCGAGCAACCCCGCCAGCCGCGTGTCGCCGATCCGGGTGCCGCGCCGCAGCAGCTCGAAGCCGTCCTCGTGCAGCGAATCGTTGATGAGCACCGTCAGGCGCTGCGTCGCGCGCAGGATCTTCTGGTAGCGCGACGAGGTCAGCGGATCGGCGCGGGAGTCGTCGAGATCGAGGTTCTGCGCGGTGGCGTCGATCACCGCGAGCGGCGTGCGCAGCTCGTGCGAGACGGTCGCCAGAAGCTGGCGCTGCTCGTCCTGCGCGCGCTTTTCCATCGCGAGCGACGCTTCCACCTGCTCCATCGCCTCGCGAAGCGCCTGGGTGCGCAGCGCGACCTTGGCCTCGAGATCGCGCTCGGCCTGGCGGGCAACGCGCAACGCGTCGGCCTGCGCCGCTTCCATCGCATTGCGCATCGCGTTGTAGCGCGAGCTGATCGCCGAATTCATGATCAGCATGAACGCGAGCATCCCCAGATATCCGGCGTTGTCGGCCAGCAGCCCCGGCGCGATCCAGCCGACGTTGCGGGCGACGCGCAACGCGCTGCCGCCGAGCAACAGCAGCAGCACGAGCACGACCACGCGCGCATGGCGGTGTCCGCGCACGCTGAGCCAGAGCGAGACGGCCATCGTGACGACGATGACCGCGATCTGCCAGAACAGGTAGAGCGGGCGCACCCACCAGACGTTGACGATCAGCATCAGCGGCGCGGCGGCCAGCGCCGCGACGATCGTCACCGCGCAAAAAACGATCGCGGGGCGCCGCCAGCGCGCGTTGAACAGGCCGAGGTAGTGCGCGGTGAACAGCGTGCCCACCGGCGTGCCGAGCAGCCAGCTGCTCAGGTAGATCGCACTGCTTGCGACCGGCGAGTGAGGCAGCAGGTACTGATAGATATAGCCTTCGGCGCCCAGCGCGGTGAGCAGGTTCACGAGCACGCTCAGCCCGTAGAGCCCGAACGATGCGTCGCGCGTTACCCGGAACAGCCACAGGCTCGAGACGAGCAGCACGAGATGCGCGGCGTCCAGCAGGCCGAACAGCAGCGATTCCTTGCTCGTCGCGGAGATGAATGCGTCGGGCGACCACAGCGTCATCGAGAAGCTCATGGTGCTGGTACTGCGGATTCGCAGATACAGCGTGACCGGTTGGCCCTCGGGAAGATCCACGCGAAATACCGGGTTGCGGTAGGCGACGTCGCGTTGCTCCACCGGCTTGCGATCGCCCGCGACATGGCGCCGGTATCCGCCGTCGGGCTGCGGCACGTACAGCGTGACGTCGTTCAGCAGCGACGAGCGCAATTCCAGGAACCACATCGGCGGCGCACCCGCCGGGCGTATGACGGTCAGGCGCAGCCACGCGGTGCCGGCGACGTAGCCGAGCGCCGGCTCCGACGTCTGGCCGACGAACCCGCGCGCGATCTCGGGGCGCGAGATCTGCTCGACCGTCAGCGTGTTGCCGGGATCGCGCAACAGGTCCCAGCCCGTCCGGATGCCGACCTGCCCGCCGGCCGGCAGCGAAATGGCGGGTGAGGCGAAGGCCGCCGGGGCCCAGGCAAACAGGATGAGGAAGATGAGCCGAAACATCACGCGATCCGTGCAGGTTGCTGCGATCGGGCGACACTATACCCGAACGCGCGACGTCGTCCGGCCGCCCGGCGCCGGCCGTCTCCCGAATGTCAGAATTTGTCAGTTTTTGACGCGCGCGCTCATTTAACATGCACGCCAATCAAGGATGCACGGGCGCAGTGCGCGGCCATGGACACCCGGGCGCCTTGATCAGCACCACCATCATGGGCAGCACCCCGCACGATGACGGCGCATCGATCGGTCAGGCGACCGCTTCGAGCGACGCCGATAAAACAGGGCGGCCGGGCTGTCGGCGGCATTCCGACGAGCACTGATATAAAAAAGGCACGAGGCGCTCGTTGGACAAGCATGCCGTCGACCAAGGGTCGGCAGGGTTTGCGGGCCCGTGTGGTGTTGCGCGCGAAGCGGACGGGTCGTGGCCCGCCCTTCTCCAGTCTCGCCTGGCCCGATCGGGCCGGGCGAGGACGGAGACGCGGCGCCGCCCGGAGCCCCGCTTGCGCGAATCCCCGTAAAGCCGGCGCGTCAGGCCAGATAGCCGGCCACTTCGGCGGGCGTCAGGAAGCGCACCAGCGTCATGGACGGGTTCTGCGCCGGGTGACAGACGCCATTGAAACCGTCCCAGCTGCGCCGGATTCCCTCTTCCGTATCCAACGCGATCAGCACGCATTTGCCGTGCTTGCGGGTGAGGTTGCGCAACGGCGCCTCGCCCCATGCGAGCGCCAGGTTGTCGACCAGCACGCCGTTCGCATAGGCGTGCGCCTGCAGCCAGTGAAACTCCGACGTGTCCTGTTCCTCGTCGCCGATCCTCGCGGCGATCGGCCTGCCGATGCGCAGCGCGTGCGCGTGTTCGCCGATCAGGCGCTGCAGCAGCGTGAATGCATGGAACGTGTTGTTGACCGCGTGCGCGCTGGCCACGAAGCCCGTGCCCGAAGCCGGCAGCACGACGACGCACTCCGGGTCGTAGGTCAACGCGGACGCGGTGCGCAGATAGTGCAACTGGTCGAACGGCAAACTGTCGTTGTCCGCCATGCGGTCGAGCAACGCCTGCAGCGCGGCGTCCGCGACGAAATCGCGGTGATTGTCGCGATCGCGCATCAGCATCGCCATCAGCGGCAGCACGAGCGTATCGACGGCGGCCCGCAATGCGTCGACCTCCCAGGCTTGCCGCTCGTCGCGTGCATCGAGCCGCTGGCGGGCCGCGTGCCAGTCGCGGCGGGCCTCGTCGTCCGCTTCATCGTCTTCTTCCTCGACCGCCTGCGCGCAATACGGCGCGAGTTCGCGCAGCCACGCGCCAAGCACGGCCCGCGCGGCCGCAAACAGGATGCGGGGATCGGCGCCGCGCTCGACGATCGCGCCGCCGAGCAACGCAAGCAACGCCGCGCGATTCGGATGCAGCGCCGGCAGTGCGGCCGCACACGCGTGCAGGAAGGTGTCGGCGCAACTGCGATCCTCCGTCTGCTCATGCACGGCGTGGACTTCGGTCAGCTCGAAGAAATCGTCCAGCGTGAGGAGATCGGCCTGACCGTGTACGGGACGCTGCAGGACGGCAAGGAGTTCGGCGATGGGCTGTGTCATGGTGAGTGTCGAAAGAACCAAAGCAACGGGAGGACGTGCGGGCGGGCGTGACCGCGGCGGGCGGCCCCTGCCCCTCGGCCCGCACGTGCACGGCAATCAGTGTCGATACGGCCGGCACGGGCGGCGGCCGCGACGCACGCCGGGCCGCATGATGCCGTCGTTGTTCGTGAACCGAGGTTGCATGTCGTTCCGATCCTGCCTGTCCGCGCGGGGGCCGTGCGTTCACGAAACCGCCGCCGGTACGGCAAGGTCCTGGAACGGCGACGCGTGTGCGCTTCGCGTCTCGCCGTGGATGCACATCCTGTTGCGTCCCGAACGCTTCGCCTCGTACAACGCGGCGTCCGCCTTCGTGCTCAGGTGGTCGAGGGTTTCACCCGGCCGCCAGCCTGCCAGGCCGCCGCTGATGCTGTACGCGCACGGCCCGGCCTGCGTCGTCACGGGTTGCGCAAGGACGGCGTGGCGCAACCGCTCCGCGAGGCGCAGTGCATCGTCCAGCTCCGTCGCCGGCAGCAGCACGGCGAATTCCTCGCCGCCGATGCGCCCGAGCACGTCGCCGCGCCGCAACTGCGATTGCGTCATGCGGACGAATTCGCGCAGCACGGCGTCGCCGCCCGCATGACCGAGCGTATCGTTGATCGATTTGAAATGATCGAGGTCGGCGATCAGCAGGGAGGCAGGCAGGCCGCACCTGTCCGCGTCGGCCAGATGCTTGCGCGCCACCGCTTCGAAGCCCTTGCGCGACAGCGCCCCGGTGAGGAAATCCCGGTTCGCCGCCTCGCGCGCATCGGCGAGCAGGAGGTCGTGCACCATCATCATCGCGGACATCGACAGCGTGGGCACGATGGTCGCACCGGCGACCAGCAGTATCACGTTGCCGGTGGACGCGAACATCAGCGGGCTCGACGCGCCGTCGAGCGTCATGAAATAGATCCCGCGCGCGAGCTGGCAGACGGCAAAGAGGAACGCCATCACGGCGGTCACCCGATACGGATAGGCCGGGCGGCCGGACGGCCGATGGCGAAGCACCAGAAGCCCGATCGCGATGCAGAACGCGGCGCTGAACGACGTGGTGACGAGCACGCGCACGGGAATGCTGTCGACCGCGTAGCGCCAGTAGACCAGCGCCATGCCGAGCGGCAGGAGCGAAACGGTCAGCCAGGCCCAGCGAACGGCGTGCCCCAGGAAACGCGCGCAACCGGCGTAGTACGTGATGGCCGCGGAGGCCATCAGCAGGTTCGCGGCAACGACGGACAGGGAATCCGGAATCTGCCCGCGCAACAGGATCAGCGGCATGCCGACGACCATCGCGGCGTTGGCGGCGAACCATTCGAGCACGCCGGGGATCCCCGACCTGAGCAGGGAGCCGAGCAGCACCAGCAGTACCGTGCTCATGAGTGCGGAAGTGGCGATGGCCACGGCGGGATCTAGCATGTCGGTGAAATTGCCCGGAAGAAGTCGACTGGCCGGGAGCGGGTCCGCCGTTCGGGGAGGACTCGCCGCCTCTTGTTGCGGCACGGCGTGCCGGAATGCGCTCCGGCCGATTCGCCATCGCGCGGCAACATATCAGCGATTGTCGACGCGCATGTGTCCGTTTCCGGACATCGCAGGTCATCCGTCACGGCAAACGGTTGCGGGCCCCGTAGTACGCGCGCCGGCGCGTCCCTTCACGTCGCGCCGCCTTCTGCTCGAAGTAGCGGCGCAGCTTCGCGCGATCGTTTGCGATGAATGCGCGGGCGGCCGTCAGGCTCGGTTGCCGGCCCGGCGGGCGTGACCGTGCGCCGTCCTGCGCCTTCAGTTCCGCGAACTGATCGGCATACAGGACTTCGGCGGGTGGACGCTGCAATGCATGTGGTTGAGACGGAGCCATGTCTGATTCTTGTTGTCGTGTCGTCTGTGCGCGGTCGCGCTCGAGTGCCCTCGGAGTGCGAATTATATCGTCGCGCACGTCGTCGCGATATCCACCTGGATCAACGCATGACGCTGCCCGGCAACCCCGTCACCGCACCCACAGCCCGGCGAACGACACGAACCCCAGCGGCGCGGCGTCGACCCCGGCAACGTGCGATGCGAGCTCGACGTGCTGGTGCTCGTGCGAGATCGGGATCAGCCATGCGGCCTCGACCAGTTGCCTGCCGATTGCCTCGTAGTCCGTCATTCGCGCGCACGCATCGGCTTGCGCCTGCACCGCGCGCAGCCGGCGATCCAGTTCGAGCGCGGCATGCTCCGGCATCCATTGCCGGAATACGCTGTCGGCCGCGAACCATTCGAAGCAGCCGAAATCCTCGTCGTCGTGCAGGATCTCGCTGCCCAGCACCAGGTCGGCCGCATCCAGCCAGTCGCGCCGGATCAGGTCGGCATAAGGCAGCGCCATCACGCGCAGCCGGACGCCCGCCTCGCACAGCCGGGCCTCGATCGCGCGGGCCAGCACCTGCTCGTCGTGGGTCTGCCCGGTGACCAGCGTCAGCTCGGTGTATTGCGGCGCGAAGGGCGCGGGGCCCGGCGTCGCGACACGATGCCGCCAGGCCGGCAGCAGCCCGGCCGCCGGCCGCCGCGCGGGATCGTCAGGGCCGAACAGGCGGCCGGGCGCGAGCCAGTCCGCCAGCGCCAGCCGATCGGCGCGCTCGCGAAAGGCGTCGCGCGTCGCGTTGCACACCACATAGGTACAGCCCGCCTGCACGCGCACGATGCCCTTGTGGTCGGGCGCGCGGGACGCGGAGTGTCCGAAGCGAAGATCGAAGCCGTCCGCCTGCTCGGCCGACGGCATGAACCACAGATCCAGTTCGTCGAGCAGCGCGCGCTCGCGATAGTGATCGCCGAACGCCGACAAGGTGATCCGGTAATCGCTGTGACGCGTCAGCCTGAACGGCCCGGTGCCGATCGGCATGCGCGCGAAGTCGGCGCTCCGGTGACGCGGCACGATCGACGCATTGGCCGCCGCGAGTCGCTGCGGCCACAGATGATCGACGTCGCTCAGACGGCACACGATCCGCCGGCCTTCGGCGATTTCCACGTCGAGCAGATGCCGATACAGGCGCTGGAAATAGCTCGGCTCGTCGCGCATGCGCAGCAGCGTGTCGCGCACGTCCTCCGGTTCCAGCGGACGGCCGTCGTGGAACGCGACGTTCGGCCGGAGCCAGAAGTGCCAGCCCCGTCCGCCCTCGTCCGGCTCCCAGTGATGCGCCAGCGCCGGCACGACGCGCTGCGTGTGCCGGTCGAACTCGGTCAGCCGCGAAAAGATCTGCCGCACCAGGTGGGCTTCCAGGCGGCTGATCACCCGGTACGGATCGAGCGCGTCCACCGCACGGTAAAGGGGCATGCGCAGGCGGCGGCCGTGCGAGCCCGCGGGCTGGATTCCGAGGAAATCCGGCAACCGTCGCAGCAACTGCTGGCGCTGCCCGTCCCCCAGGCTGGCGAACGCCTGCTCCAGTTCGCCGTCCGCCAGCAGGCCGGAGAGGCGGTCGAGCGCCGCGTGCTGCGGGGGAACCAGCATCGTCAGACGCGAGAAGTGGCCGCGGCCGCGCGCCGCCTCCCACCGCAACCACCCTTGCGCCTCCATCTTGCGCAACAGGCCCCGCACGTTGCGCTCGGTGCAGTCCAGCGCCTGCGCCAGCGCCGGCAACCCGGGCTGACTGCCCTGCTCTTCGAGAAACTCGCCAAGCCGATGAAACCGGTCGATCAGTCGCATAAAAGAGGAAACAAAAAATTCTGAATTTGCCGTTTTTATTGTGCTTGCCGTTATGCAGAATGTCCACGCAAATAAAACAAATCGATTCGAATTCGCCTTTGCCGAGGCCGGCATGCCTCGCCCTGGCGAATTCAACGATTTTGTAAACAATGGTCGAATCGAGCGTTAATTCTATTCTCTTGATTATCGATTCGTTCATTGCCTCATAAATATGCTGCCCCAGCACGGCAATACCCCGGCCGTTATCAATTATCGTGGATAGTTAATGAGCGAAATGGATTTTGGATATCAGCCGTCCCGCAATACGCTGGTCCATCAGGTCGAACGGCCGCACGGCGAACCGCGCCGGGAGCATTTCCGTTTCGTCCGGCAGCCGCTGGCACCATTGGCGCCCGGCGAAGCCCTGGTGAGAAACGTGCATTTCTCGGTCGACCCCTACATGCGCGAGTGCATGGACGGCGACTGGGCGCTGAATGCGCCGCTCGAAGGCCGGACCATCGGCCAGGTACTCCGCTCCACGGACGCCGCGCTTCGGCCCGGCGACTGGGTCTTCCATCGACAGGGATGGCGCACCTACGCCCAGGTGCCGGTGCAGGCGGCGCGGGTGATCCGCCCCGTCGAAGGCGTGCCGCTCACCGCCTGGCTGAGCATCCTCGGCGGCACCGGGCTGACCGCGTGGGTGGCCCTGACCCGCATCGCCCGCCTGCAGCCCGGTGAATCCGTGTATGTGTCCGCCGCGGCCGGCGGCGTCGGCACCGCGGCCGGCCAGTTCGCGAAACTGCTCGGCGCGGGCCGGATCGTCGGAAGCACAAGCAACGAAAGCAAGGCCCGGCAATTGACGAACGGTCTCGGCTATTCCGACGCGTTCGTCTATCGGCCCGGGCAGGTCGGCGCGCAATTGCGCGAACGGGTTCCCGAAGGCATCGACGTCTACCTGGACAACGTCGGCGGCGAACAGCTCGAGGCGGCCATCGCCGCGCTGAAGGAACACGGGCGCGCGGCGCTGATCGGCGCGGTCGCGCAATACAGCGCGCTGCAGCCGCCCGCCGCGCCGCGCAATCTGTTCGACGCGGTGGGCAAGAGCCTGACCCTGCAAGGCTTCCTCGTGAAGCACTACACCGGCCTGCAGCAGGAACTCGAGGACTTCGCGATCCCGCACCTCCAGCGTCGCGACCTCGTCGCGCCGGAAACCGTCACGACGGGGTTCGACAACATCGTCGACGCCTTTCTCGCGATGCTCTCGGGCGGCAATCTCGGCAAGGCCATCGTCAGCGTCGACAGCGACGACGCAGGCGCGGCCTGATCCCCGCCCCGGGATACGCCCGCCAGCCGCAGTTCATTCAAATAAAACAAGGATTGCCCCTTTCAGTCGAGGCACCCTGACTCATTCAGTCAGGAATACTCATTTCCGGCTCGTCACGCGCCGGCCATAGTTTTCGTACCGGGTACCAACCAAGGGTGGGGAAATAATGTCTACGGTTGAAGTGAAATTCAATTATGCGGAAGCATTTGGCGACGTCCTGCATCAACTCAAAACGACGGATGCCTATCGGCATTTCCTGACGTTTTCTCGCAGCGCCGGTCATTTCCCGCTGGCGAACTACCAGGAAAAGACGATCGAGGTGTGGTGCAGCAACGACTACCTGGGCATGGGGCAGCACGACAAGGTCATCGCGTCGTTCCGGGACGCGCTCGCCCGGTTCGGCGCGGGCTCGGGCGGGTCGCGCAACATTTCCGGCAACACCGGCGCGCACGTCGACCTGGAACAGCATCTGGCCCGGCTGTACGGCCGGGACAGCGCACTGATCTTCAACAACGGCTATCTGGCCAATACCGAGAGCCTCGGCGTGCTCGTGTCCGTGCTCGGCGACGCGGTGGTGTATTCCGACGCGTTCAATCATCGCTCGATGATCGAGGGCATCCGGAAGTTCAAGAGCGACAAGTACGTCTTCAAGCACAACGATCTCGCGGATCTCGAACGCGGCCTGGCCGCCGAGCCGTTCGAGCGGCCGAAGCTGATCGCCTTCGAATCGGTGTATTCGATGGACGGCGATCTGGCGCCGGTGAAGGAGATCGTGCGGCTCGCGAAGCGCTACAACGCGCTCACCTATATCGACGAGACCCATTCGGTCGGCGTGTTCGGCCCCAGGGGCCTGGGCCTGTGCGAAGCGCTGGACGAACACGGCGTCGACTTCATCCAGGGCGGTTTCGGCAAGGCGATCGGCACGTCGGGCGGCTTTGTCGTGGGCGCGCGCGACGCCGTCGACTGCATCCGCAGCCTGTCGCCGGGATTCATCTTCACCACGTCGCTGCCGCCGGCGCTGATGGCCGCGACGCGCGCGAGCATCGACCACATCGTCGGCGACACCGCGCGCCGCGCGACGCTGTTCGCGAACGTCGCGTACCTGAAGGCCGCGTTGCGCCGGCATGAGGTCGACTTCGTCGACGCCGAGAGCCATATCGTGCCGATCATCATCCCGGGCCTGGAGAGGATCAAGCGGGTTTCCCGCACGCTGTTGAACGACCACGGGATCTACGTCCAGCCGATCAATTTTCCGTCCGTTCCGCGCGGCCAGGAGCGCTTTCGCGTGACCGTGACGCCGGACCATTCGACCGCGCAGATCGACCGGTTCGCGGCGGCACTCGCATCCACCATCTGATCCAGGCACAGGGGAACATCATGCAAATCAAGCCAGTCAGCGATTACGTCGGCGCCGAAATTCACGACATCTCGATCCGCGACATCCGCAACCCCGAGACCCGCGAGCAGGTGCTGCAGGCCCTGCACGACCACGAACTGCTGATCTTCAAGGACCTCGAGATCTCGCCGGGCGAACAGGTGGAACTCGCCCGCCTGATCGGCGAGCCGGTGCCGTTCGTGATGAGCCAGTACCGCCATCCGGAGCACCCCGAAATCATGATCTCGTCGAACGAAATCGTGAACGGCAAGGCGTATGGCGTGCCGCGCGTGGGCAACTTCTGGCACCAGGATTCTTCCTATACCGACAACCCGACCACCTATACGCTGCTGCACGGCATCACCATCCCCGCGTCCAGCGGCGATACGCTGTTCTCCAGCGCCCGCGATGTCTATGCGCGCCTGCCCGACACCTGGAAGAACCGGATCGCGGGACGCCAGGCGGTTCATACCGTGCGCAAGCGCTTCAAGGCGCGCCCGGAACATGTCGGCTATTCGATCGCCGAGATCATGCAGCACGCCGAGAAGCTGCATCCGCCGGTCACCCACGACCTGGTCAAGATCGACGCCCGGACCGGGCGGCCGTACCTGTACGGCGCGCGGGACTACCTCGATTACGTGATCGGCTTCGATGCGAACGAGAACCAGGAATTCCTCGCGCTGCTCGAGGAACTGGTGACCGACAGCCGCTACGTTTACCGCCACCGGTGGACCAAGGGCGACCTGCTGCTGTGGAAAACGGAAACCGCCTATCACGCGGTCACGCACGTCGAGGACAACCAGGCGCGCACCGTCCATCGCGTGGCGGTGAAATGAGCGGCGCCGTCGGCGTGACCGATTTCGAGACGCTGGTGCCCGCGATCACCGTCTCGCGCGAGGACCTCGTGCGCTGGTCGGGGCTCGCCCCCGGCGACCTCGACGAGATCCTTCCGGCGCCGGCGGTGTCGGTGTTCGACGCCGATATCCCGGACTGGCGGTATGCGGCGCAGGTGGCCGCGTCCGTGATCGAACGGCAGGCCGTCGACACCCGCCGGATCGGCTGGGTGATCTACTGCGGCTCGGGCGTCTGGGACGCGCCGTTCTGGTCGCCCGCCGCGAAAGTCGCGTCGGAACTGGGGCTGGCGCACGCGCACTGCTTCGAGGTGGTCAACTTCTGCAACGCCGGCGCGACGGGCCTGTCCATCGCGCGCGACAAGGTCGCCGCGCGGCCCGGGCAGCTCGCGCTCGTCATCATCTGCGATCGCCTGAGCCGCGTGATCGACCGGTCCGACGCGCAGTCGCGCGCGCTGTTCAACTTCGGGGACAGCGCCACCGCCGTGCTGGTCGGCGCGGAGCGCCCGCTGCTGACGCTGCGCGGCGACGAGATGCGCACCGACCCGTCGTGGTGCGACATGTACCGCGGCCACCTGCACGACGGCCGCACCGTGGTCGGCAAGCACTACGAACGCCGCGGCCTGAAGCAGCGCTACATCGACGCGTTCGTCGAGCTGCTCGGCCTCTGCCTGGGCGGCGCCGCCCTCGCGATCGACCAGTTGCGCTACCTGCTCATCAACCAGGGCGACCGCGACGTCCACGAGAGCCTGCTGAAGAACCTCGATTTTCCGGCCGAGCGCAGCGTCTTCAACTACCACCTCGACGGCCATCTCGGCGGCGGCGACAACTGGATCGCGCTGCGTCAGCTGTTCCAGGCGGGCCGGTTGCGGCGCGGGGACGTCGTGGCGATGGCGACCAGCGCGATGGGGTTCAGCTGGGGCATGTCGCTGCTGGAGGTGTCGCGATGAAAATCCTGATCCTGCACCAGGCGCCGTTCCGGAAAATGCGCTACGACCTCGTGCTCGACCATCGTGCGCACGAGCTGACCTATATCGGGCTCGACAAGCACCTGCGCGACCTGCCGGACGAACTGGCGTGCCGCCGCATCGCGCTGCCGCCGGACGCCGAAGACGATCTCGTGCAGGCCGTGCTCGCGCGCGTATCGCCCGGCGACGGCTTCCGCTCCGTGATCGCGTTGTCCGAATACGGGATCCTCGAAGCGTGCCTGATACGCGCGGCGCTCGGCATCGCCGGGCCGGCGTACGAACAGATCGAGCTGGTGCGCGACAAGGTCAAGATGAAGCGGCGCATCGCCGAGGCCGGCTCGATCCGCTATCCGCGCTTCATCGAGCGGGCCGAGGACGTGCCCGCGCGGCGCTGGAGCGGCAGGACGATCAGCAAGCCGCGCGACGGCGCATCGAGCCGCGGCATCGTGGTCCATGACAGCTTCGACGCCGCGATCGACCATCTCGAACGCCACGACGGCTGGGAAAGCCACGAGATCGAGGAATATGTCGACGCGCCGCTCTATCACTTCGACGGCGTGGTGGTGGACGGCCAGGTCGAGCACTTCCTGCCCAGCCGCTATCTCAACACGCCGCTCGCCTACCTGTCCGGCGAGCCGGTGGGTTCGTTCCAGGTCGCGCAGAACCCGATCTTCGACACCTTCGCGCGCCAGGTCGTCGACGCGCTCGGGATCCGACACGGCTGTATCCATCTCGAGGCGTTCTTCGACGGCGAGACCTGCATTTTCCTCGAGGCCGCCAACCGCCTGGGCGGCGCCCGCATCGTCGAGACCCATCGGCTGCGCACGGGCGTCCACCTGCCGTCGGTCGAGCTCAGCGACTATCTGCAACTGCCGGCCCCCGCGCCGGACGCGTCGTCCCCGGCGTACTACGGCTTCCTGCTGTATCCCGGCCATCATCGCCCCGACCTGCCCGAACTCGTGGTGCCCGACGATATCGTGCGCAGCCCGCTGCTGATCGAGCTGCAGCGCAACGACCGGCCGGTGGAGCAACTGACCTACGACGAAGCGCAGATTCCTTTGTCGCTGGTGGCGCGCGCCGATTCGCCGGAACAGCTCGAGCACTTTCTCGGCCACTGCCTGCAGCGCATCGCCCGGCCCGGCATCCTCTGACCGCCTCGTTCCTACTCCAGCCCGAACCTTCACCATGCACGACATTACCGATCGCATCATCACGCTTTCGTCACTCTTCGACGCGCTGCGGGACCAGACCGGCTGGCGTCGGCGCCTGACGCCGCAACAGGCCGGCGAGATTGCCGCGCTGTTCGATCCCGCCGCCCTCGGGCAAGCCGTCTGGCGCGGCCTCGGCAACCTGCACGCGCTGCCGTGGATCTACCACGCCGATCGCAACGACGTCACCGAACTGCGCCCGCGCGGCGCCGTCACGATCACCGGTCGAAGCCTGGAGGCGCAATGGCGCGGCGTGCTGCTCGCGTGGCTGACCGGGAACCGGGTGGCGGTGGCGAGCGAATACGACGCGTTCTGGGCGGCCGTCGCCGAAGTCGCCGCGCAGTTGCGCACCTTCGTGCCGTTCGCGTTTTCGCTGAACCCGGAACCGGACGACGGCTCGCTGCGCGTCGAGGTCCCCCCGCTGCGCGCGCCCGGCGACGACGCCGGGACGCCCGCGATCCGCTACCGGACCGCGCCGGGGGCCGCCGCGCCCTATCCGCTGGAGCTGGATCTCTCGCACGCCTGGAGCGCGGTGCTGGTCGAGCGGATCTACCTGGCCGGCGTATCGCTGACCGACGCGCGTCGCCAGGCGAGCGCAGCCGACCGCGCGCGGCGGCTCGACAGCCGGGTGCGCTTCCTGTCTCACGCGCTCCGGCAGCTTCCGTACTACCGCGGGACGCCGCTTCCCGACACGATCGCGGCATTCGGCGCTTTTCCGGTGCTGGACAAGGCCGCGCTCGAGGCCCATTCGCCGCCGAACGGCACCGGCATGGGTTCGGGCGCGCTGCCGACCGGCGAGGTGCTGGTTTCGGGCTCCAGCGGCGGAAAGAAACGCTACATTCCCTATTCGCGCCACGACTGGCAAAGCATGCTGCAGGAAGCCGTGCAGATGCTGTACGACTCCGGCCTCACGCCGGGCGACAAGGTCGTCAATACGCTGTACGGCGGCCACCTGTACGGCGGCATGCTGACGAGTTCCCAGGAGCTCGCCGTGATGCCCGTGGAATCCTATACGGTCGGGCAGAACGTGACGCCCGAGGAACTGGTCCAGTTGCGCCGCGCGTTCGGCGTCAATGTCGTGATCGGCATTCCCAGCCTGCTCGAAACGCTGCTGAACGGCGCCAGGCAGATCGATCCCGAATTCCGGATCGAGAAGGTCATCTACGGCGGTGCGCCCTGGCAGGAAAGCCGCAAGCGCTGGTTGAAGGCCGAGTTCGGCGTGAGCGTGATCCGCAGCATCCTCGCGGCCAACGACGGGGCGCAGATCGGCTACCAGCCCGACGGCCTCGGCGGCGCCACGCATCTGCTGGTCGACGACTACAACTATGTCGAGATCGTCGACGACGACGGCAAACCGGTGCCCGACGGCCAGCAAGGCCACATCCTGATCACCAACTGGCAGAAGTTCGAATACCCGCTGGTGCGCTACCGGATCGGCGACCTCGGCCGGATCGTCGCGCATCCGCACGGCCGCGCGCTCGAATACCTGGGCCGCGGCGACGGGCTGATCATCCTCAACGGCCGCCAGGCGCTCTATCACCAGGAAATCGTCGACGCCCTCGCGCATGTGCCGGTCATCCAGCTGCAGTTGAGCATCCGTCGTCAGCAGCAATACGAGACCCTGCAAGTCAATCTCGAATCGCCGGAACGGCTCGACACGCTCGCGCTGCGACAGCATCTGATCGACACGCTGCCGGCCTTGCGGCCGCACGACCTGGTGTCCGACCAGTTGCTGCAATTCGAGGTGGAAGTCGTCCAGTTCGCGCAGGGCGCGCTGACGCGCAACCCCGTCAGCGGCAAGGTGCGCCTGGTCGAAGACCATCGCCAGAGCGACCTGGAGGTCACGCCGTGATCGAAGCGCGATCCTGCCCGCCCCTGCAGCAGGGCCTGTTCCGGCGCGACGTGCTGTTGATGGGCGCGGGCCCCGTCCCGCAACCGCTCTCGGTACGGCAGGCCAACATGCATGTCGCGAGCCATCTCGGCCCGGACATGAACGACGTGCTCGACCAGCTCAAGGACATGGCGCGTTACGCGTTCCAGACCGCGACGCCGTGGATCCTCGGCCTGGCCGGCCCCGGTTCGGCCGCCGGTGAAATGGCGCTCGCCAACCTGGCGAACGCGCGATCGCGGGTGCTCGCCGTCGTCGGCGGCCATTTCGGCGCGCGGCTGGCCGAGATGGCCGCGCGCCTGCAAGCCGGCGTCGAGGTGTTCCGGTTCGACGGCCACGCGCGCTTTCCGATCGACCGGTTCGAGCAGCACCTTGCGCGCTACCGTCCCGACCTCGTCACGGTGGTGCACGGCGAAACCTCGTCGACCACGATCAACCACGCGCTGCCGGCGATTGCGGCACTGTGCGGCCGATACGATGCGCTGAGCGTGGTCGACGCGGTCTGCACGGTCGGCACCACGGCGTTGCCGATGGATGCGTGGCAACTCGACGCGGTGTTCTGCGGCGGCCAGAAGGGGCTGTCGTCGATACCCGGCGTGTCGCTGGTCGCGTTCTCCGACCGGGCCTGGGAACGCATCGCCAGACGCGATTTCCGGCCCGCGCACTGGTGCCTCGACGCCGCCCTGGCACAGGCGTTCTGGCACGAGCGCCGCTATCACTACACGGCCCCCGTCAACGGCCTGTTCGCGTTGCACGAGGCGCTGCGCCTGCTGAACGAGGAGACCCTGCCGGCACGGATCGAACGGCATCGCGCGAGTTCGGCCGCGGTGCAGGATGCACTGCCGAAACTGGGCCTGACGCTGGCCGCGCCGCCGCCGACGCGCCTGCATTCGGTGATCGGTTTTCATCTGCCCGACGGGCTGCAGCCCGATGCGTTCGTCGCGCGCATGCGCGACCTGCATCGCGTGGAGATCTCGACCACCTTCGGCCTGCCGCTGCTGCGCGTCGGCCAGATGGGGGAACAGTGCCGCCCGCAGGCGGTCCTGCGCCTCGTGTCCGCGCTCGGCCACTGCCTGCGGCAAGCCGGCCGCGAACCGGACGTCGACGGCATCGTCGACGAAACCGCGGCCCGGCTCGATTCGCGGGAGCTGATGCCGAATGACTGACGCACCCGTATTGCGGCCGCTGCTCGCGCTGGCCTTTCTGCTGAACTTCAGCCGGGCATTGACGTTCACCTTCTTTCCGATCTACCTGTCGACGGCCGTCGGGTTCACGCCCGTGCAGGTCGGCTACGCGCTCGGTTGCTCCGTGATGATCGCGACGCTCGGCGGCATTTACTGCGGGATCGTGGTGGACCGCGTCACGCCGCTGCGCGCGCTGCTGCTGGTCGTCGCGCTGTCCGCCGCGATCTACGCGCTGATCCCGACGACGACGCGCTTCTGGTTGATCTTCGCGTGCCTGGTGGCGATCGAACTGGCATTCACGACGATGCATCTGTCGGTGAAGTCCCTGCTGACCGCGGTCCTTCCCGAACACCGGCGCGGCGCCGCCTTCTCGGCCAATTACACGATCATCAACCTGGCGTTCTGCACCGCGCCGGTCGTCGGCCTCGCGCTCAGCCACCGGTCGGCGCTGGCGCCGATGCTCGTGTCCGCCGTGTTGAACGTCGTGGCGCTGGCCGTTCTGCTCGCGTACGCCCGGCGCTATCGCGCCGATGCGAACGCGGCCGGTCCGCAGGCCCGATCGCAGCCGCCCGTGCGGGAAATCCTGGCCGTGCTGGCCGGCGATACGCGGCTGCAGCTGTTTACGCTCGGCGGCCTGTTCAGCTCGCTCGTCTATGCCCGCTTCGCCACCTATCTGTCGCAGTATGTCGGGCACGTGACGGACACGGCCCGGGCCGAGACGCTGATTTCGCTCACCACGGCCGTCAACGCCGCAACCGTGATCCTGCTGCAATACCTGGTCGGCAGCCGGATTTCCCAGCGGAACATGCTCGCGGCCGTGGTGGCCGGCAGTGTCATGCTGATTGCCGGGCTGCTGGTGTACGACCATTCCATGCTGGTGGCCTTCTGGATCGCCGGAACGCTCATCTTCACGCTCGGCGAAATCCTGATCGTGCCGTCGGAATTCATGTTCGTCGATTCGATCGCCCGTCACGACATGAAAGGCGCTTACTTCGGCGTACAAAACATCGCGATGCTGGGCGGCGGCCTGAATACCCTGATGTGCGGCTTCCTGCTCGACAGCCGGCTCGGCGCGAACGCGCTGTTCTACATCATGGCCGGCTTCGCCGTCACGGGCTGCGCGTTCTATATCGCCGGCGTTCGCCATCGAACGGCTGCGCCGCGAACCGGGCCGGCGAACACCGAAGCGTAGGCACCGATGCGGCGAGCGCGACACCCCGCCGGCCGGCCGCGCCCCCGGTCGCGCGGCGCGTCTGTAGAATCGGCGTATTCATTGTCCGCGCCACGGCAAGGGTCACGCTTCCCGGCCGCCGGCCCGGCGGATGCCCGCGCCCCTTCGCCGATCCGGCCCGCGCGTCGTGTCCGCCGGTTCCGGCCACCACCACGACATTCGCGATGCACTATCACCCCGACGACATCGCCCGGTTGTTTCTGGGCGTGCCGACGCTGCGGCTGAACCGCCCTGCTCCGGCCGAACGGTTCCTGGCCGACGCCGTCGATACCGGCGCCGAACTCGCGCACGTGCTGCGCGACTATCCGGCGCTGCGCTACCAGCCGCTCGACTTCCACTATCTGTGCCAGCAAAGCCTGTCCGTGCTCGACGACGCGGTGCTGGCCGCCCTGACGTGCGAGCCCGAACACGGATGGCGCGGCGCGCACTGGGCCGCGCTGCTGATCGCGCTGTCGGGCGACGCGCGCCATCTTCCGCGCCTCGACGAAGTCAGGCGCCATCGCGGCGTCGCATGGACGGCCGGGCTGGCCGAAGCCGCCGTGCGCCCGGATGCGCCGTCTTCGGCCTCCCGCTGCTGCCGGCTGATCGTCGACCTTCGGCGCCAGCTCGCCGCGCTGCCGCGGGTCGCCGTGCGCCTGCGCAGCCGGCCGCCCGCCGACCGCGTCGCGGCGCAGGCAGCGGCCGTCCGCGCCGCGTATCGACGCGGCGACGTCGCCGCGGCGCTGGCGCTCGCCCGCGGCTAGGTTCGCGACGGCCCGCCGGCCGTCGCCGTCACGGCTCACTCGACGTTGTCCGACACGTCCGTCATGCGGATCATGTGCGGCCGCACGCCGTCGTCGTCCACCGCCGCCTCCTTCGGATGGATCAACGCTTCGAGCCGCGCCTTGGTCGCGACGAATTCGGGCGTATTGACCTGCGACGCATCGCGCGGCCGCGGCACCGGCACCTCGATCAGTTCCTGCACCGCGCCCGGATTCGCCTTCAGCACGAGAATCCGGTCCGCCAGCAGGATCGCCTCGTCGAGATCGTGCGTGATGAACAGGATCGTCACGTCGATATTGCGCCAGATGTCGAGCAGATGCGCCTGCATCCTCGCCCGCGTCTGCGCGTCGAGCGCGCCGAACGGCTCGTCCATCAGCAGGATGCGCGGACGGTTCGCGAGCGCGCGGGCGATCGCCACGCGCTGCTTCATCCCGCCCGACAACTGGTGCGGATACACGTCCGCGAAACGCGTCAGCCCGACGAGATCGAGCCACTGCAGCGCTTCGCGCTCGGCTTCGCCGCTGCCGCTGCCGTTCATCCGCAGGCCGAACATCACGTTCTTCTTCACGGTGAGCCACGGGAACAGCGTATAGCCCTGGAACACCATCCCGCGATCGGCGCCCGGCCCCTGCACGGGCTTGCCGTCCAGCAGCACCTCGCCGCTCGTCTGCGCGTCCAGCCCGGCAAGGATCCGGATCAACGTCGACTTGCCGCAACCGGACGGGCCGATCACGCACACGAACTCGCGCCGGTACGTACGGAAACTGATGTCGTCGAGTGCGACACATTCGCCCTGCGGCGACCGGAAACGCTTGCCGACATGGCGCACGTCGAGTATCACGTCGCGGCTTTTCAGCCGCGCGAAGCGCTCGCGCACCGCGTCGGATTGCATCAGGTAATCGGGAACGGCTTGCGGGTTCTGCATGATGGTCTCCGCGGAAATCGGTCGATGGGGGCGGGTCAACGGGCGTCACGCTTTCAGCGTGCGGTCCCACGGAAACAGCTTGCGGCCGAGCAGCGCGAGCACGATGTCGGTGCCCAGCCCGATGATCCCGATCATCAGGATCGCCGCATAGACGTTGTCGAAATGCTGGTAGCGGGCCTGCTGGCTGATGTACCACGTGATGCCCGAGCTCGTGCCGACCAGTTCGGCGACGATCAGGTAGGTCCACGCCCAGCCGAGCAGGATCCGCTGGTCGCGATACAGGTCCGGCAGCACGCCGGGGATCACCACGTGGGTGAGCAGCTTCAGTCGCTTCGTGCCGAGCGTCATCGCGGCCTCGAACAGCCCGTATTCGAGCTTGCGCGTCGTGTTCGCGACAATCAGTACCTGCTGGAACAGCGTCCCGATCACGATGATCGCGACCTTCGGCGCGTCGTAGATGCCGAGCACCGCGACCATCAGCGCGCCGAACGCCGGCGCGGGCAGGTAGCGGAAAAACTCCAGGAACGGCTCCTGCAGCCTGGCGAGCGCGCTGAAGGTGCCGCAGACGATGCCGAGCGGCACGCCGATCGCGGACGAGATCGCGAAGCCCCAGAAGATGATCCGGATGCTGTGCCACAGGCTTTCGTGCAGCCACACGCCGTCGCGCGATGCCGGCGGCGTCGTGAACGCCGTGTAGAACGCGCGCAGCACCTGATGCGGCGCAGGCAGGTAGACCGGGTTCGCGCGCACGCCTTCCGGCACGGCGGCGTGCGTCGCGCGCGCATGCGCGAGCTCGTCGTCGAACACGTCGCGGTCGATCTGCATGCCGGGCTGGAAATAGTCGACGCTTCCCGGGTTCGTGATGCGCATTTGCGGATGCCAGACGAACGGCACATAGCTGATCAGGCACCAGACGGCGAACGGCAGCAGGAAGGACGCCGCGCCGAGCGTCCATTTGCCGCGCGTCGTCAGCTCGCGGCGCACCGCGAGCCATCCGGTCGTGTTGCGGGTCATTGACATGGGAATCTCCGTATCGTTTCGGTTGCCGGTCGCGCGGATGCCGACAGGCCGCGCGACCGGGTGTGCATTGCAGTGCGCCGGTCGCGCCGGTCGCGCCGCGCGTGGCGGTCGCGCGGCAACGCCGCCGGGCGCCGCAGCAGGGTCGAACGCGCCGTCGTGCTCATGCGACCGCCTCGGCGGCGCCGGTCGTCATCACCATCAGCCGCTGGCCGGCCACCACCGCCGCGCCCGGCGCGCAGTCGATCGTCTCGATCGTGCCGTCGTCCGCCGCCGTCACCGTGACCTCCATCTTCATCGACTCGACGATCGCGACGGCCTGCCCCGCGCTCACGCGCTCGCCGGCTTCGACCAGCACCTTCCATACGCTGCCCGACACGTCCGCCGCAATCGCGCGCTGCGTATCGGCGAGCACCCCGGCGTCGCGCGCGGCTTCCGGATCGCCCGACGTCGCGTCGCCGACGTATTCGGCATGGCCAGCCGCCCGCCACCGTTCGCGTTCCGCTTCGAACGCCGCCTGCTGCGACGCCTTGAACGCGGCGATCGAATCCGCCTCGTCGCGCAGGAAGCGGTTGTACTCGCCGAGATCGAACACCGATTCCTCGATCTCCAGCCCCGCCCGGCCCGCGATGAAATCCACGCGCAGCGCCGCCAGCTCGGCCTCGCTCACCTCGTGAAAGCGGATCTCGTCGAAGAAGCGCAGCAGCCAGGGCTTGCCGGCTTCGAACTCGCGCGTGGTCCGGTGACGGTTCCACATCTGGACGGTGCGGCCGACGAACTGGTAGCCGCCGGGCCCCTCCATCCCGTACACGCACAGGTAGGCGCCGCCGATACCCACCGCGTTCTCCGGCGTCCAGGTCCGCGCCGGGTTGTATTTCGTCGTCACGAGCCGGTGACGCGGATCGAGCGGCGTCGCGACCGGCGCGCCGAGATACACGTCGCCGAGGCCCATCACCAGATAACGCGCGTCGAACACGATGCGCTTCACGTCGTCGATGCTGTCGAGACCGTTGATCCGGCGGATGAATTCGATATTGCTCGGACACCACGGCGCATCGGGCCGCACCGACTGCATGTAGCGCTCGATCGCGATGCGCGTCGACGGGTCGTCCCACGACAGCGGCAGGTGCACGATGCGGTTCGGCACGCGCATGTCGGCCACGTCGGGCAGTTCGCGCTCGGCCGCCTGCAGGTGCGCGAGCAGCGCGGCGAGCGGCAGCGCCCGGGCGTCGAACTGCACCTGCAGCGACCGGATGCCCGGCGTCAGGTCGAGCATGCCGGGCAGCCGGTGCGCGTCGAGCCAGCACATCAGCGCGTGCACGCGAAAGCGCAGGTTCAGGTCGAGCGCGAGCGGCCCGTATTCGATCAGCACGTTCCGGTCGCCCGAGCGCCGGTAGACGACGCCGATGCCGCCGCCGGCCGACGGGTCGCGATCCAGCACGCAATCGTCCGGCGCGGCGCCGGCCGCATGCGGGAGCGCGTCGACGGCCGTCCCGGCCGACACGCGGGCGCGGACGAACTGCACGGTATCGCCCGGCCGCAGTTGGCCGAGCTTCCACAGCTCGTCGCGCACGACCGTCACGGGGCACACGAAGCCGCCGAGGCTCGGGCCGTCCGGGCCGAGGATCACCGGCATGTCGCCGGTGAAGTCGACCGCGCCGATCGCATACGCGTTGTCGTGAATGTTGGACGGGTGCAGGCCGGCCTCGCCGCCGTCCGCCCGCGCCCACTGCGGCTTCGGGCCGAGCAGCCGGACGCCGGTCCGGCTCGAGTTGTAATGGACCGTCCACTGCGTGCGGTACAGCATCGCGATGTCGTCGCTCGTGAAGAAATCCGGCGCGCCGTGCGGGCCGTCGAGCACGCCGAGCGTCCATGCGTGCGTCAGCGCGGGGATGTCGGCCGTGGCCAGCGTCGCGCCGGCGTCGCCGCGCCCCGCATCGGCATCCAGATGCAGCACGTCGCCCTTGCGCAGCGCGCGCCCCGCATGGCCGCCGAACTGGCCGAGCGTGAAGGTCGCCTTGCTGCCGAGCGTGTCGGGCACCTGCAGCCCGCCTTTCACGGCCAGGCACGCGCGCACGCCGGCGCCCGTCACGCCGCCCAGCTTCAGCACCGCGCCCGGCCGCGCGCGCAGCACCTGCCAGAACGGTGCGGGCTCGCCGTCGAGCGTGGCCGCGAGCGGCGCGCCGCCGAGCACGAACAGCGCCCCGGTATTGAAGCGCAGCGTCGCGCCGACCATCGTGAACTCCAGCCCGGCCGCGTCGCGCGCATTGCCGAGCAGCGCGTTCGCGAGATCGAACGCGCGATCGTCCATCGGCCCGGACGGCGGCACGCCGACGCTCCAGTAGCCAACCCGCCCGGGCGTCTGCTGCACGGTGGTCTGCACGCCGCCGTCGAGCACGTCGATCGTGTGAGGCGCGAACGCGAAACGGGACAGGAAGGCCGTGGTCGCCGCGCCGCGCGCGAACGTGTCCGAGCCGGCGATCGCGCGCAGATAGTCGAGATTCGTCTCGATCCCGTACAGCCGGGTGCGCGCCAGCGCGTCCTGCAGCGCGGCCAGCGCATCGCGCCGGGTATCGCCGCGCACGATCAGCTTCGCGAGCAGCGGATCGTAATGCGCGCTGATCTCGGTGCCCGCGTCGATCCATCCGTCGACCCGCACGTCGTCCGGAAACGCGACGTGCGTCAGCAGCCCCGCGCTCGGCAGGAACTGCTTGTGCGGATCCTCGGCGTAAAGCCGTACCTGGATGCTCGCGCCGCGCGGCGCGACGGCGAGCGTGTCGAGCGGCGGCAGATCGCCCTCGGCCTGCAGGATCATCCATTCCACGAGGTCGACGCCCGTCACCGCTTCGGTCACGCAATGCTCGACCTGCAGCCGCGTGTTCACCTCGAGGAAGTAGAACCGGCGCGCCTGCGCGTCGAACACGAATTCGACCGTGCCGGCCGACGCGTAGCCGACCGCGCGGGCAAGCCCGACCGCGCTCGCGTGCAGCGCATCGCGCTCCGCGTCGGTCAGGCCCGGCGCGGGCGTTTCCTCGATCACCTTCTGGTTGCGCCGCTGCACCGAGCAGTCGCGTTCGCCGAGCGCGATCGCGCCGCCCCGGCCGTCGCCGAAGATCTGCACTTCGATGTGGCGCGCATGCTCGACGAACTTCTCCAGATACACGCCGGCATGCGCGAAATTCGCGCGGCCGAGCCGCACCACCGATTCGAACGCGGCGTCGAGTTGCGCGGCGTCGCGACACAGGGACATGCCGATCCCGCCGCCGCCCGCGGTGCTTTTCAGCATCACCGGATAGCCGATCGCGTCGGCTTGCGCGCGCGCCGCCATTGCGTCGTCGAGCAGGCCCGTGCCCGGCAGCAGCGCGACGCCCTGTGCGGCGGCGAGTTCGCGCGCGGTGTGCTTGAGGCCGAACGCGCGCATCTGGTCGCCGCGCGGCCCGATGAAGCGCAGGCCCGCGGCTTCGCATGCGTCGGCGAAGCCGGCATGCTCGGACAGGAAGCCGTAGCCGGGATGCACGGCTTGCGCGCCCGTCTCGCGCGCGGCGGCGAGGATCGCCGCGACGTTCAGGTAGCTGTCCGCCGCCGGCGCGGGGCCGACCCGCACGGCTTCGTCGGCGAGCGTCACGTGACGGGCGTCGCGGTCGGCGTCCGAGTAGATCGCGACCGACGCGATCCCGAGCCGCTTCAGCGTGCGGATCACGCGGCACGCGATTTCGCCGCGGTTCGCGACGAGGACCTTGGCGAATCTCATGCGGCCTCCCAGATCGTGAGGCGCACGGGCGTCGGGCGGTAGCCGTTGCACGGATTGTTGAGCTGCGGGCAGTTCGAGATCAGCACCGTCACGTCCATCTCCGCGCGCAGCTCGACGTACTTGCCGGGAGCGGAAATGCCGTCCTCGAACGTCAGCCCGCCGAGCGGCGTGACGGGCACGTTCATGAAGAAGTTGACGTTGCCGACGAGGTCGCGCTTGGTGAGCCGCGCGCCCGCGCCGCACGTGCAATGCACGATCGCGTTGAGGAAGCTGTCGCGGCAGTTGTGCATGTGGCGCGTATCGGGCGCGTAGCGCACGGTGTTGCTCTCGGCCGCGCAGGCGCCGCCGAGCGTATCGTGGCGGCCGCAGGTATCGGCAACGATCGTCGCCATCGGGTTGCCCCGGTTCGACAGCAGCACGCTGCCCGCGCTCAGGTACAGGTTGCGCTGCGCGCGGATGGTGTCCTGGGCGCTGTAACGCTCCCCGGTGTCGTCGGACCGGTAGAACAGCGTGTCGACGGCCTGGTTGCCCTCCAGGTCGAGGATGCGGAACACCTGCCCGCGCTTCAGGTCGTGCAGCCACGGTTCGCCGGCGTTCAGCGTGGTGTCGTGGATCGCGTCGCGCGTGTCGAGACGGCTTTCGATGATCGGCATGGCCAGGCTCCTCATGCGAACAGTCGGTCGGTGTTCGCGAAGCCGCGCGTGTTCTCCGCGCAGGCGCGGCGGCACGGGTCGTCGCCGGGCGCGGCGCCGTCGGCCGGATACGCGCGGTACGCGATCAGCTTCACGGCCCCGGGCGCATGGTCCGGGCGCGGATCGAGCGGATGCGGCGCGGTCGAGAACGCCGCGAGCGTGTTCATCTCGAAGCGCAGGTCGACGGCGCTGCCCGCCGGCGAATGTCCGGCGACGAAATCCAGCGTGCCGTCGTCGCGCGTGTCGAGCCGGCTGAAGAAGTTGACGTTGGCGGCGAGATCGCGCGCCGACAGCCCGTATTTCGCGAGTTCGAGCACGAGGCTGTCGCGGCCGTTGCGGATCATCGCGTTGCGATCGGCCTGGTAGGACGTCGTGCCGTACTTGTGCGCGAACAGCCGCGCGTCGCCGACGCCGCCGAGCGGGTCGTGCCAGCCGAGCGTGTCGGCCGTGATCGACGCGATCACGCGCCCCATGTCGGTGTACAGCGCATGGCCGCGCGTGAGATGCGCGGTGTGCTGCGCCTTCAGCGTATCGGCCATGTTGTAGCGCTCGAGCGGGTCTTCGTGGCGATGAAACACGGCGGACAGGTTCGCGCCGCCGTCGACGTCGACGACGCGCAGCGCGAGACCGCGGCGCAGGATGCCGGACCAGTGGGTTCCGGCGGGGATCAGCGTTTCCCACACGACGTGCGGCGGCGGGGCAAGGACGGCTTGGGGGCTCGGCGACATGGCGGCTCCGTGGATCGGTTGGACAAAAGGCGTGAGAGGGCGACCGAACGACATCGCGACCTCCCGGGCTTTTATCCCTCCGTGGAGCCTCGCCGTTTCCTCGCAGCGAGGAAGGGGCAAGACCGGATTGCTCTCGGACCAGCCGTCGCGCGACGCGAACGCCGCACGACCGGAACCCTAGCGATCCTGAAGATGATGCAAATTGCTTCGCACCTCTCGGGCAACCACCAAGCGAGTTGCGTGCCAGCTATCGGTCGACGGCTGCTCGACGGCTGCTCGACGGCTGCTCGACGGCTGCGCCGTGGCGCGCACACGCGGGCCGCGCCCGTCGCGCACGGCCACCGCCTGCCCTCGCGGCGGGCGTGCGGCGCACCACGCAAACGCGCTCGCGCACCGGCGCAGTGCGCACCGCGCCCGCCTGCGCGGCACGATCCGTCGTGGCACGGGCATTGCTGGATGCACGCACCTTCACTTGAGGCCCCCCAGTCATGAACAAGCTCGACCTGCTCCGGCGTGCGCTGAGCGCGCTCTTTTCCGTCCGTTTCATCGAACTGCAGCGCGCCGTGCGCCGCCGCTGAACCACGCCGTCGCGCGCCGTTGGCACGCTTCTCGCTCGGTATGACGCCGAGAGGTGCGGCGGCGTCGCATCTTAGGGGTGCTAGGGTTCCGGTTCATCGAACGTCTGGTCCGAGAGCAGCCCGGCGCGGCTTCGTCCGATCGCGAGACCGGATGCGCACGTGCTACACGGCGGGACAAAAGCCCGGGAGACTGGCGATGGCAACGGCCGTCGCGCCTCTCCGTGGCCGCCCTGTTCGTTCCGCTTCCGCAGGAACCGGCCACGCGGCCGGACCGTGCATGGGCACGGTCCGTATCGACGATCCCGATCCCGGTCTCCTGGAGAACAACGATGACCCGTCCCGCCCCGGCCCCTCGCCACCTGCTGTCCTTCCGTTTCGTCCGTCACGTACTGGGGGCCGCCGCCGCGGCCGCCACCCTGCTGGCGACGCCCGCCGCGCACGCGGCCGCGCCGCTCAGGATCGGCTACAGCGACTGGCCCGGCTGGGTCGCCTTCCAGGTCGCGCTCGACAAGGGCTGGTTCAGGGAAGCCGGCGTCGACGTCGATTTCGAATGGTTCGATTACTCGGCGTCGCTCGACGCGTTTTCCGCCGGCAAGCTCGACGCGGTTGCGGCGACGAACGGCGACGCCCTCGTGACGGGCGCGGCGGGCGCGAAGAACGTGATGATCCTGCTCACCGACTATTCCGCCGGCAACGACATGATCGTCGCCAAGCCGCCGCTGCGCAGCGTCGAGGCGCTCAAGGGCCGCAAGGTCGGCGTCGAACTCGGCCTGGTCGATCATCTGCTGCTCGAAACCGCGCTGCAGAAACACGGGCTGAAGGACGGCGACGTCACGCTCGTGAATGCAAAGACCAACGAACTGCCGCAGGTGCTCGGTTCGTCGGCCGACATCGCCGCGGTGGCGGCGTGGCAGCCGAACGCCGGCGAGGCGTTGAAACGCGCGCCGGGCGCACGCGCGATCTTCACGTCGGCGGATGCGCCGGGGTTGATCTACGACGCGATCACGGTCGCGCCGGCGAGCCTCGCCGCGCGCCGGGCCGACTGGGGCAAGGTGATCAAGGTCTGGTATCGCTGCGTCGCGTACATCAACGATCCGAAGACGCAGGCCGATGCGGTCAGGATCATGTCCGCGCGTGTCGGGCTGCCGCCGGAACAATATCTCCCGCTGCTGAAGGGCACCCACCTGCTCGACGAGGCTGCCGCGAAGCGCACGTTCCGCAAGGGCGACGGGCTCGATTCGATCTACGGCTCGACGCGCAACGCGAATGCGTTCAACGTGCGCAACGGCGTCTACAAGCAGTCGCAGGACGTCGACGCGTATATCGATCCGCGCCTGGTCGCGCCGCATTGACCGGCGCCGGGCCGCGCGTCGGGCGCCGGCCCGGCTGACGAAGGCGCACGCGCCGGCTCCCGTCGCCGCATCCCGGGTGCGCGTCGACGCCCGGGTGCGGCCGGCGGCGATCGCCGCCGCACCGTCGCGCCGGCCCGTCGGACACGACACGGCCCGATCGGCATCGCCCGTTCGATCGCGCCCCTCCCGCGCCTCCCGCCCTCTTTGCGTCCGATTGCCGGCCGAACGACGGCCGGTTGCCGCTGCGCGATTCCATGCGAATCCGCAGAGGACCTTTCCTGTGCAACGCCTTAATCGAACTCCGCACGATCTCCAATAATGGCCGCTCGATCCGCCGGCCACCGGGCCCGGAGGAAAAACGATAAAAACTCCTATGCATTCCTACAAAATGAACAAGCACGCCACCACTCGCGCCGCGGGGACCGCCATTGCCGCCTGCCTGACCGCCTTCGCGCCGGGGGGCGCACAGGCACAGAGCAGCGTGACGCTGTACGGCCTGATCGACACGTCCATCACGTACGCAACGAACCAGCGCACGCATGGCGCAGGCTCGCCGGGCAGCGGCACGGTCGCGATGACGAGCGGCGCACTGAACGCGTCGCGCTGGGGGCTGCGCGGCCGCGAGGATCTCGGCGGCGGGATGGCCGCGGTGTTTACGCTCGAGAACGGCTTCTCCGGCACCACCGGCGGGCTGTCGCAGAAAGGCGTCGACATGTTCGGCCGCCAGGCATGGGTGGGCGTGAGCTCGAAGACGGCCGGCACGCTCACGTTCGGCCGCCAGTACGACCTGATCCTCGATTTCGTGACGCCGCTCGGCGCGTCCGGCCCCGGCTGGGGCGGCAACCTCGCGGTGCATCCGTACGACAACGACGATTCGAACCGCAACCTGCGCATCAACCAGGCGGTGAAGTACACGAGCCCGACGTACCGCGGACTGACGTTCGGCGCGATGTACGGGTTCTCGAACACCGCCGGCCAGTTCTCCAACAATGCGGCCTGGAGTGCCGGGGTGTCGTACGCGAACGGGCCGCTCAAACTCGGCGCGGGCTACCTGAAGATCAGCCGCGATCGCAACTCGCCGAACCCGAACGGCGCGCTCAGCACGGTCGACGGTTCGGCGACGATCACGGGCGGCAACCAGCAGATCTGGGCCGCGGCCGGCCGTTATGCCTTCGGGCCGCATTCGGTCGGCGCCGCGTGGTCGCACTCGACCACCGACGGCGTGACGGGCGTGCTCCAGGGCGGCAGCATCGCCCCGCTGAAGGGCGAATCGCTGGTGTTCGACAACTTCACGGTCGACGGCCGCTTCTTCGTCACGCGCGCGTTGAGCCTCTCGGCCGCGTACACGTACACGATGGGCCGCTTCGACACGCGCACGGGCCAGACGCGCCCGAAATGGAACCAGGTCGTCGCGCAGGCCGACTACGCGCTGTCGAAGCGCACGGACGCGTACCTCGAAGGCGTCTACCAGAGCGTGAGCGGCGGCAACGGCAATCCCGCGTTCAACGCAACCGTCTGGACGCTGACGCCGTCGGCGAACAGCAACCAGGTCGTCGTCGCGCTGGGGCTGCGCCACAAGTTCTGATCGTGCAGCCTGCGCGCGGACGCCATCCGTTCCGCGTGCAGGCCGATCGCTGCCCGCATCCGGAAGTCATCGGCGTGCCCTGGCCCCTGAGCCCGCGCACGCCGAAACCTCGCTTTCGGACGGGTTGGCAACCGCCCGGCGACTGGCCGGGCGGTTGCCCTCGGGCCCGCGCCATCCCACGGCTCGGCCCACGATCTTGCAAGGCGCTCGTTCCGGAACAAGCGCCCCGTGATGCAGAACCGCTACGCGCCGCGCGACACGCTCACGTCGCCGCAAGCACGCGCGACCGGTCGCGCCCCGCGCCGCAACATGCGGCGCGACGACCCGCGCCCGCCGCGCCGGCGTCGTACCCGCTACACCCGCTCGGGAGCAGGAATGCCCTCCCGATCATCGCGCCGACGCAAAAAATGCGAAGCAACTGGTCACGTTGCGACATTTTTCCTAATCTGATTGCAGCGACGCCGTGCTTCGGCGTTCCGGCCGCAACATGCTTTCATCCGGCTTGTCGCACATCGCCGGCAGACGAACCCGCATCACGCCGGCGAGGCCCGACCGTTCGCGCCGTCGCGGCCGGCGCGCGTGCGCGGGTCACACGCGCCCCGCCATGAACGCAGTCAATCGCTGGAGACGAACGATGAGCAAATTGAACCGATTTGCGGTCCTGGCAGCCTTCGTACTGCTTGCCGGCTGCCATCACGCGGCGAAAACCCCCGAGAATGCCGGCATGGCGCAGACGCCGTCGCGCGAAGCCGTCGCAACGGTGATGGCCGACGATCTCGACAATCCGAACAGCCCGCTCGCGAAGCGCAGCATCTACTTCGATTTCGACCAGTACTCCGTCAAGCCCGAATACCAGTCGCTGCTGCAGGCGCATGCCGACTACCTGCGCAGCCATCCGTCGCGGCACGTGCTGATCCAGGGCAACACGGACGAGCGCGGCACGTCCGAATACAACCTCGCGCTCGGCGAGCGCCGTTCGCAGGCGGTGGCGAGTGTGCTTGAAACGCTCGGCGTGCCGGCCGCGCAACTCGAGGCGGTCAGCCTCGGCAAGGAAAAGCCGGTCGGGCTCGGTCACGACGAGGAGTCGTGGGCCCAGAATCGCCGGGCCGATCTCGTCTATCGCTGATCGCGCGCGGCTGTACGCCGGCGGCCCGGGAGGATGAGGCGGCGGCGACCGAAAAGCCGCCGCGCGAGGTCGGGCGGCACATCGCGCGCGAGCGCCGGACACCGGCCGCCTCGCGCGCACTGCCCGCTCCGGGCGCGACTTAACGCATGGCCTTCACGTCGGCCGGCGTGACGCTCGCGGGCTGGCCGCCCCACGTCGCGCGCAGGTAGTTCGCGAGCTGCGCGAGTTCGTCGTCGCTCAGCGTGTGCGCGAAACCCGGCATCGGCTGCAGGTTTTCGAAGCCCGCAAACTTCTGCTCGCCGATGCCGTCGAGCATCGCGACCAGCAGGTTGCGCGGGTCGCCCTGGCGCACCGTCGAATTGCCGTTCATCGGCACCGCCACGTGCGGCTTGCCTTCGCCGTTGAAGCCGTGACAGCCGGCGCAGACCGCGAGATAGACCGAGCGTCCGGCCGCGAGCTGCGCGGCGTCGGCCGACACCGGCTTCACCGGTTGCGGCGCGGGCGGCGTATCGCCGAGCAGGTACACGGACAGCCCGCGCAGGTCGTCCTTCGTCAGGTACTGCGTGCTCAGGTGCACGACCGGGTACATCTCGCCGAACGCCGAGCCTTGCGGCGCGATGCCGACGCCGAAGAACGTCTGCAGGTCGGTGCCCGTCCAGCCGCGCGCGGCGAGACCGGCCGGCGTGATGTCCGGCGCGGCCACGCGGCCGAGCGCGGCGCCCGCGAACGGCTTCGCGCCGTCGAGCTGGCCCGTGAACGCGCGCGGCGTATGGCATTCCGCGCAGTGCCCGAGCGCGCCCGCCAGGTAGCGGCCGCGCTGCCAGTCGGCGGACTGGCCGGCCGATGCGTCGGGCAGGCTGTCCTTCAGGAACAGCATGTCCCAGAAGACCATCCCGAAGCGCAGGTTGTACGGGAACTTCAGCTCGTGTTCGCGGTTCTCCTGCGCGACCGGCGTGACGGTCTTCAGGTAGGCGTACATCGCGTCGGAATCGGCGCGCGTGAGCTGCCGGTACGACGTGTACGGCATCGACGGATACAGCCGCTTGCCCGGCGCCTTGCCGTCATGCAGCGCCGCGTAGAAATCGTCCGCGCTCCAGTTGCCGATCCCGTGATCCTTGTCGGGCGTGATGTTCGAGCCGTAGAACGTGCCGAACGGCGATTCGAGCGCCGCGCCGCCGGCGAACGGCGCGCCGTCCTTCGCGGTGTGGCAGGCCGCGCAGTCGGCGGCCTTGACGAGATAGCGGCCGCGCGCGACCGGGTCGGCGCCGGGTGCGCCGGACGCCGCGCTCGAGGCCGGCGCGTCATGGCCGCCGCAGGCGGCGAGCAGCAGCGCGCTGGCGGCCGCGAGCGCGGGCAGGCCCGCGGCCCGCGCGACACGATGGGCGAATGTGCGTTTCATGCGGCGTCCTTCACGAGTCCCGGCGTCGTCAGCACCACGTCCTTGACGGCTTCGTAGTAGCGGACATAGCCCGTGCAGCGGCAGATGTGTGCATCGAGCGCCGCGGTGATCGTGCGCTCGACGTCGGCCTTCGCGATCGGCTCGCGCATCAGGCGCTCGATCAGCACGGTGGCCGCGTTGACGAAGCCCGGCGTGCAGTAGCCGCACTGGAAGCTGAAATGCTCGAGGAACTTCTGCTGGATCGGCGACAGCTCGACCACTTCGCCCGCGTCGTTGCGCTTCGCGTGCCCTTCGATCGTGCGGATCGAGCGGCCGTGGAAGAAGTGCGCGCCGGTGATGCAGGTGCGCATTTCCTCGCTCGTGCCGTCCGGCTTGTCGACGATCACGACGCATGCGTGGCAGATGCCCTGCCCGCAGCCGAGCCGCGAGCCGGTGAGGCCCGCATATTCGTGCAGGAACTCGATCATCATCAGCCCCTCGGGCACCTGCATCGGGCCGACGGACTTGCCGTTGATATTGACCGACAGCGGCTTCTGCTGGAAGCGGACGAGCGGACGCTCGACGGCGGCCGATGCCGATGCCGATGCCGGTACGGCGGACGCCGGCATGACCGGCGCGGATGCCGGAGCGGCCGAAGCCGCGCCCGGCGCGGCGGCGGCGCTCGCCGCCGACGCTGCGGTTTGGGCGGTCGTCATGCGAGCACCTCCTGAATCTTTTGCGGGGTCACCGGCAGATCGGTGAAACGATGGCCGATCGCGTGCGCGATCCCGTTCACGATCGCGCCGACGACGGGAATCATCACCACTTCGGCGACGCCCTTCGGCGGATCGGTCTCGGACAGCGGCGGCAGCACGTCGCCCGTCTGGGTCCAGACGGCGACATCGGATGCGCGCGGCAACTGGTAGCGGTTGAAGTTCCACGTGCCGTTGCCGGGGCCGTCCTCGTAGAGCGGCAGGTATTCGTGCAGCGCGTGGCCGATACCCATCGCGAGGCCGCCCTGCAACTGGCCCGACACGAGTTGCGGCGAAATCTGGTTGCCGCATTCCATGATCGAGTGGTGCGTGAGCAGTTCGACCTTGCCGGTCGCTTCGTGCACGGCCAGCTCGACCAGCGTGCCGACCGCCGTGTAGTACGTGACGGCCGCGTTGTTGCGGCTCGTCGGCGGAATGAACACGCGCTTGCGGTCCAGCACGCGATAGCCGTTCGCGGTCGGCGCGAGCGAGCCGCGCATCGCGGTCGCGCCGGCGGGCGCGGCGGTGCCGGGCACCGGGCCGTTGTCGCCCGTCCTCGGTGCGCCGACGCGCAGCGACAGCCCGTCGATCGGCAGGCGTTCGATTGCGCCGCCCACGTCGAACTCGGCGTCGGTCCACTGCCAGCGGTTGAACACGTGCACGACGGCGCCGGTCGGCAGGCCGAGCGCGTGCGCCTGCTTCGCGAGCTGTTCGAACGTCAGCGGCTCGAGGCCGTCGGCGGTCAGCTTGCCGTCGACCCAGCGCGCATCCTCGATACGGATCGTGTACGGCGCGGCCTGGCCGCCGCCGAGGCCGCGCGACCAGATCGACATCGCGGCCGGCCACAGCCCGTAGCGGAACACCGCGCGCGCGGCTTCGCGCGTGCTGTGCGTGAAGTAGTACGCCGAGTTCGTCGCGCTCGACGGCGACGCATAGCCCGGCGACCAGCGCGGATTCGCGCTCAGGCGATCCTGGTCGGCCTGCGACATGAGGTAAGGGTCGCCGCTCGTCTCGACCGGCAGGTCCGGCCACTCGGTCACGGCGACCTGTACGTCGGTCGCCGGGCGGCCGAGCCATTTCGCGACCGCGACGGCCTGCGACGTCGACATCCCGGTGCCGATCTCGGCCGCGGTGTGCCGCAGCGACACCTTGCCGTTCTCGTCGAACTCGACCTTCGCGAACGACGCTTCCGCGCCCGTGCCGAAATCCTTCTGCACGCACGCGAAGCCGACGCCGTAGCGCCTGCCCGGGTTCGCCGCCTCGAATTCGGCCTTGCGCGCGGCGCGGCGCGTCCACAGCGGATGCTGTTTCGCGCGCTCCAGCACTTCGTCGACGCGCAGCGCGCCGGCGGGAATCGCGCCCTGCGTGTTCTTCATCCCCGAACGCAGCGCATTGCGCAGCCGGAAATCGATCGGGTCGATGTTCAGTTGCGCGGCGATCTCGTCGACCGCCATCTCGGTCGCCGCCATGCTCTGCAGCGTGCCGTAGCCGCGCGCGGAACCGGCGTCGATCGCGCGCGACGCGATCGCGACCGCGGCCAGGTCGCTCTTCGGGAAGTAGTAGATCGACTGCGCGGCCGTCGCACCGACCATCGCGACCGACGGCGAGAAATTGCAGCGCCCGCCGCCGTTCGCCTCGAAGTCGCCCTTGAACGACTGCAGCAGGCCCGTGTTGCGGTCGACCGCGATCCGGTAATGCATCTTGAACGCGTGACGCTTCAGCGACGTCTGGAACTGCTCGTAGCGGTCGTTCGCGAAGCGCACCGGACGGCCGTCCGCGTACAGCGCGCATACGAGGCCGTAGAACGGCACGTTGAAGTGATCCTTGGAGCCGTAGCCGACCGTGTAGCACGGATGCACGAACAGCTTCTTCACCGGGAAGCGGCATTTCGCGACCATCGCGGCCGCGTTCTCCGCCACTTCGAGCGGCGACTGGGTCGGCACGACGAGGTGCAGCGACTGCGTCGCGGCGTCGTACCAGCAGTTCGCGTTGTCGGGTTCGAGCGCGGACGTGTCGACCGACTGCGTGTTGTACTCGCGGTCGAACACCAGCCAGTCGGCCGACGGACGGTCGAGCTCGGCGGCGATCTGCCCCGCGAGGAACATGCCCTGCTCGTCGAGCTTGCCGTGCTCCTTGCCGTCCGGCCACACCGGCAGGTGCTTGCGCATCATGCTCGGGAAGATCGGCGCGTCCTTCAGGCTCGAATAGACGTCGTCGTCGTAGGCCGTCTTGCCGCCCACGCGCACGTAGCGGAACGTGCCCCACGGATCGCGCTCGAGCGGGCCCGTGACCGCGCCGTAGCGGATCACGTCGTCGCGGAACTTGAGCGCGTTCTTCGCGAAGCGGAAGCGCGCGAAGTCGTGGTAGATGAGGATCGCGACCGCCTGGCCCAGATACGCGGGCGTCTTGCCGGCCGGCAGCAGCATGTCGTCGCCGTAGAACGCGGGGAACGCGACGCCGTCGCGCGCGAGATCGTCGGCCGTGACCACGCGGTCCGGCTGCAGGTCGTCGCCGAGCAACGCGAGGTCGAAGCCCGCGTACGCGCGGTCGGCCTGCGTGACGCGCAGGATCAGCGCATGCGACTGCTGCTGCGGCCAGTGCGGCATGTCGGCTGCGCGCACGTCACGGGCGAACACTTTCGAGCCCGTGACCTTCGCGATGCCGTCGATGCGGAATTGAGGGATGCCGGTGACGCTATCCCATTTGACGGGAGTGAGGAGTTTTTCTTCGAAGAGCGCCGCGAATGCGCGGCTGCCCAGGGGCGCGACGTACACTGCAACGCCCGCCAGCACGCTGGCTTTCAGAAACCCCCGCCGTGACAGGCCGTGGTTTTTCATTGGGGGGAACCTCCTGATACGGCTCGGACGGCGATCGGATGTCGCGACGTTCGGAGCGGCGCGCATTCTGGCATTGTTCTCGATATATCGCCTATAGTATTTCTCGCATGAAATACTTATTGGATTACTTATAACGGTGCGCAGCCGGGCTGCGACAGCCGGTCGCGGGGCGGAATTCTTCGACGCGCCTCGGGTTCGCCGCCGTTTCGACGGTGCCGGACACGCACTGCACGCATACCCGCCACGCACTGCGGCGGGTTCCGCCGTCGCCGAAACCCGCGCCGTTCCCGACGATGCCGCGAGCGCGCCGACGCCTGCGCAAGCCGCTCGCGGGCGCGGTTCGCGACGGCGGCCGGCGGCGCTCCCGCGCCGCATTTGTTTCATGGTAATGTCGTGCGCATCCGGCTTGGGCGGGCTTCCGTCATGCGCCATGCGGGCGCCGCCAGCCATCGCGACATCGTGTCGAGGTCAAAAACCATGGCAGTCAGGGCGTCTCTCCTGCACTCCGTTCTCGCCACTCCCCCCTCCGGCAATCACCGCGTGACGGCCGCGCTGCGCCCGTCGATGCTCGTCACCCTGTTCGAGGACGTCCGCCCGATGGCGCTGTCCGGGCTCGCGAGCAATTTCGTCGCGGCCGTCGCGCTGATCCGGCTGCAGCAGCTCTGGTGCCTCGCGTGGCTGATCGCCGACGTCGGCCTGCTCGCCGCGCGGCTCACGATCGCGCGCACCTACGCGGCCCGGCGCGACGCCGGCGACGACCGCCCCGAATACTGGGCGATGCACTATGCGCCCGTGTCGCTCGTCGCGTGCTTCGTGCTCGGCCTCGGCGTGATGGGCTGTCTGCAGGCCGTCGACGTCGAGCTCGGCACACTGTCGGTGATGGTCGCGGGCGGCGTGTTCGGCGGGATCGCGTCGCGCAATTCGGCGCTGCCCCGGCTCGCGATGACGCAGGTCACGCTCGGCGTGCTGCCGATCGGCGCGGGCGCGCTGCTGGCCCACCGGGCCGGCGCGTGGCTGCTGCTGCCGCCGCTCGCGATCTATCTCGCGGCGCTGCGCACGGTCGTCCAGCGTCACTATCGCGTGCTCGTCGCGCTGATCGCCGCGCGCCAGCGCAATGCCGAACTCGTCGCGCGCTTCGACGCGGCGCTCACCTACATGCCGCACGGCCTGTGCGTGATCGACGGCGAGCACCGCGTGATCGTCGCGAACCGGCGCACCGCGCAACTGTTCGGCTCGCCGCGCGAGATCATGCTCGATACGCCGCTGCCGGAGGTCGTCGCGGCGCTCGGCCCGACCGCCGCGACCGATCCGGGCGCTATCGCCCTCGCCGCGCAGTGCGGGATCTGGCTGGCCTGCGACGAGCCCGTGCCGCTCGAGATCGCGCTTCCGGACGGCCGCCAGCTCGAACTGACCCGCCACCGCGTGCCGGACGGCAACGCGGTGATCATCGTCGAGGACGTCACCGCGCGCCGCCGGACCGAGCAGCACATCCGCCATCTCGCGCGGCACGATGCGCTGACCGGCTTGCCGAACCGCCACGAGCTGCACGCCGGGCTCAAGCGGATGCTCGCCCGCCGGCCGCGCATGCCCGGCCCCTCGCTCGCCGTCATGTATCTCGACCTCGACGGCTTCAAGACGATCAACGACCGCTTCGGCCACCAGGCCGGCGACGACGTGCTCACGCAGGTCGCCGAGCGGCTCGGCAAGACGCTGCCGAACGGCGAGCTGGCCGCGCGCATCGGCGGCGACGAATTCGTCGTCGCGATCGACGACACGACGATGCAGGCGTGCTCGATTCTCGCGGCGCGCATCATCCGGCAGATCTCGGCGCCGTACACGCTGTCGGTCGGCGAGCGCGTCAGCCTCGGCATCAGCATCGGCATCGCGCTCGACGACGGTCACGGCTCCCCCGACGAACTGATCCGGCAGGCCGATAGCGCGCTGTACGACGCGAAGTCGGCCGGCAAGGGCATCTACCGCTTCTATTCGAGCGGCAGCCACCCCGTCGCGCCCGTCGCCGCGCGCTGAACCCGCCGCGCAAGCGCCCCGTCGACCGGCGTTGGCCGCCGGCCGCCGGCCGCCGCCGCTCACGATGATTCAATTCTGAAACGTCCGGCGCGACCGCGCGCGTGTCACGTGACATGTTCCGTAACATCGCCACGCCAGGTTGACGAAATTGGACGAAGATAAGCGCGGGATCAACGCAATTTCCGGAAATCCTCGACTGGCATCCTTATTGCTCCTTGATGGGGAAAGAACACCTCAGGGAGCCCAACATGAACACCGTCGAAGTCCTCAGCCGTGCCGAAACGATCGATGAGATGGAAGTCATCGACGGCGCATCGCTGATCCGCCGGCTCGTTTCCGAGCGCCGCCTGCCGCCCGCCCGCGAGGCCGCGTGCGTCGACAATCCGCCGCTGACGCTGTACGGCGCGTTTCGCCAGGGCGTCGCCGATCACGGCGCGCGGCGTGCGAATCCGTATCGCGCCGGCAGCCGCTTCTGGGCGCTGTGGGAAGAAGGACGTCTCGAAGCTGAAACATCGGGCCGCTAAGCCGGCGAACAGGCGCCGGCCCTGTCGCGGCAGGACGCCGGCGCGAAACATCGCGCGAACGCGGCCGGCCGGCGCACCGGCCCGCGTTCATGGCTGAAACATCGTGCGAGGCGCCGCGTGCCTTCCGCAACCGCGGCGCATCCGTGCACATCCCGGTTGACGCCGCTCGACGCCGTGCACACCCGGCCCGGCGCGCGGCGGGTGTTTCCCGATAAGATGGCGGCTTCCGTTCAGCGAACGATGCCGCCATGACCGTCTCCTCCTCACACCGAAACCCCATCCACTGCGAGATCGATCTCGACGCGCAAGGCAAGCACGCGGGATACCTGCGGCTGCCGCATTCCGTGCACCGCTCGGCCTACGGCTGGCTGCCGATCCCGATCGCGTCGATCCGCAACGGCGACGGGCCGGTCGCGCTCGTGATGGCCGGCAACCACGGCGACGAATACGAAGGCCAGATCATCGTGTCGCAGCTGATGCGCGAGATCGAGCCCGAGATGGTCAGCGGGCAGTTGATCCTGTTGCCGATGGCGAATTTCCCGGCGGCGGACGCGGGCCTGCGCGTGTCGCCGCTCGACGAAGGCAACCTGAACCGCAGCTTTCCCGGCGATCCGGCGGGCACGCCGACGCAGATGATCGCCCACTACATCGAGCATGTGCTGCTGTCGCGCGCGCAGTATCTGGTCGACCTGCATTCGGGCGGCAGTTCGCTGCTGTACCAGGGCGGCAATATGCTCGCGATCGATCCGCTCGACGCCGACGAAGCCGCGAAGCTCAACGGGCTGCTGGTCGCATTCGGTTTGCCGAATGCGTTGCTGCATGCGCCGAACCCGGTGCATTCGGCGTCGGCCGCGCGCCGGCAAGGCGCGATCTCGATCGTCACCGAACTCGGCGGCGCGGGCATGGCCGATCCGTCGCTGATCCGGCTCGGCCGCCACGGGCTGCTGAACTACCTCGGCCATATCGGCCTGCTGAGCGGCGCGCTCGTGCCGGACGCGCCGCCGACCGTCACGCGCTTCATGCGCGTCGACGGCGACCGTCACTTCGTCTATGCGTACGAGCGCGGGCTGTACGAGCCGCTCGTCGAGCTTGGCGAGCAGGTCAAGGCCGGCCAGCCGGCCGCGTGGGTGCACTTCCCCGATACGCCGCTGCGCGAGCCGATGCTGCACCGGTTCAAGGGCGACGGCGAAGTGGTGTGCAAGCGCGTGCCCGCGCAGGTCAGGCGCGGCGATTGCCTGTTCCAGCTGGCGGAGTTGTCGGCGGCGCCGAGCGTCGTCGGGCCGTGAGCCGGAGCGTGCCGTTCGATGCGTCGCGACGTTGAAATGCGCGGCGTGGTACGGCACGACTGATCGGCGCGACTGGCGACATTCCTGATACTTTTCAGGATTCGGGATCGATCCGCGGTCGCGCCGGATGTAGAGGGTGACTTCTTCCCGGCCTACGTCGAATCCGTCCCGGATTCACGAACACCATCCGACACAGCGAAGCTGTCGATCGCTTCGCGCGGCGCATCGGCCCGCCGACGTTACAGGCCGCCTCGTCCGGCGTCTTGAGTCCCGCAACGGGTATTTCAGCGAAACGATCGACGGGATTCGACGAACAGCGGCGTACCGACCTGGTTCGCTGATTCAAAAGAACAAAACGACCCGATCGCATTCCGCCTATGGCGATCCGCCGGCTGCACGGCGGGCGTCGTATCGGACATCGAATCCGCACCGCAGGCGGCACGCTCATTGCGAGCGACTCTCATTTCCAATAGCATCCGGTCGGGCGCCTGAAACCAACATCATCGACGCATATTCCATAGGAGTGCTTGTCAATGAGAGAGCTGAACGCAAGTGTAATTTCAGCGGTTGCTGGAGCGGGACTTGTCGGTACCGTCGCAGGAAGTATTGCCGGGGCTGCCGTGGGCCCCGAAGTCGGCGCTGGAATCGGTGCGGTCGTAGGTTCCGTCGTTCCTGGTATCGGCACAGTCGGTGGAGCCATCGTTGGCGCCGGCATTGGCTCGGTCTACGGATCGATGGTTGGGGGCGCGTCGGGGGCATACGTGCCGAGCAAGATCCAGGATGAAGATTGGGCCGCTTTTTTCGGACCATCTTTTCGCCCTCGATTTGAAGGCATGTGGGGACTGTCGGACTGGCTTCAAAGTCATTTCTGACCCATCGCCCCAATCAAGAGAGCGGCTCGATCCCATTCGGTGATCGAGAAAACACCCGGCCCATCCCCGCACTGACAGGATGGGTCAATTTTGCGCTCCCGATTCAAGCGTCTTGAAAAATCGCCCGACTCTCGTTACCCGACAAGGTCACGATTTCCAATCGGCATGCCGCCTTGCAGCGCCATACACGCGACCAATCCCGGAGTCATCGAACCGATACGGCCATGAAAGAAAACGCTCCCCGAGAACAATTCCTGATCGCCTGCCTCGTCGCCGGAACGGCTCTGGTTGCGCTGACATCGACAATCTTCGCGATCTGCGAACCTGCGTTCCTCAGCGACTATCTGGGCGGATCGGCAATGTGTCTTGCAGCGTGTTTCCTCGCCCGAAAATTCATCCAGTCAACACGCGGACGTTTTATCGACATCAGCAGGTATACGACTTCAGCATCGATGGGAGCCGTCGGCCTTGCCGTCATCATGTCGGCCGCCGGAATTCTATTGAAGCTTGCCAGCGGAACACCGGTGTTTCTGTTTGTCGTGCCGGCCACCCTTGGAGCGGTGATCCACGATATCGGAAGCCTGCGACGATATCCGTGATCGACGGTCATCCGCGATATCACCGGCAATTTCCGCCCGGCCCGACGAGAGTCCGTCCATGACATCGACAATTCGCGCCTTGAGTACGCTTGGCGTGCGACCCTCGACGCAGGCCCTTTCCGCTCCACCCCACTCCCGCTGCAAGCCTTCTGACGCCCGCCGCGAAATCCTTATCGAAATTGCTTCGTTCGCCTTTGCCGGCCGCGCCGCTAACGTGTTCGAAACGGCGGCGGCCCGCCACCTGCACCGCAGGATGCGCACCCGCCTCCGCCACCACGACAACCGCGCCGCGATAACGGAACAGACCGGACGGGCCGCGTGCCCGCAACCGGCAACGAACGTCCGCATCGCGCGCCCTTCGCGATGCCCATGGCCACGAACGACCGCCTCATCGACACGACGCCGCTCGATCTCCGCGCGCAGCCGCTGATCGACGCGCTGATCGACGAGTATTCGACCCGCTACCACGCATACCGCCCCGACAGCCGCGCGTCCGCGCGCGACGAACTCGCCCGCTATCCGGCCGAACTGTTCGCCCCGCCCGACGGCGCGTTCGTGCTGCTGCTGCGCGACGGCGAAACCGTCGGCGGCGGCGCATTCAAGCGCTACGACGCGCAGACCGCCGAGCTGAAACGCATCTGGACCCGTACGGACCTGCGCCGCCAGGGCCTCGCGCGGCTGATCGTCGACGCGCTCGAACTGCGCGCCGCGCAACAGGGCTATCGCCGCATCTACCTGACCACCGGCTTCCGCCAGCCCGAAGCATGGTCGCTGTACGACCGCACCGGCTACACGCGGCTGTTCGATTCGGCGATCGAGCCCGAAGCGTATTTTCATTTGCCGTTCGGCAAGGACCTGGCCGATCCCGCGCGCACGTCCACGCTCGCCGATCTGTGGGCGCCGTTGCCCGAACCCGTGTCGCCGCGCTGACCGCGCGACCGCGCTGACTTTCCCGGATTCCGCTCTCCACGACAGGACGTTCCCATGCAACGAGCCGTATCGCTCTCTTCCCGCGCCGCACGCACGCTGGCCGCCACGCTGATCGGCCTGACCGCGTTCGCCGCGGCCGCCGCCACGTTCGACCTGAGCCCCGAGCAGCGCGGCCGTCCGCGCGGCATCGCCGATGCGGCCGTCGAACGCGCGGTGCCCGCGTCGTTCAGGTTCGCCGAGCCTGACACGCTGACGATCGGCATCGCGCCGAGCCTGCCGCCGATCAGCTCGTATGCGACCGACGCGCGCACGGTGATCGGCTTCGACGCCGACGTCGGCCAGCTCGTGTCCGACAGCCTCGGCCGCAAGCTGAAGATCGTCCCGCTCGCGTGGGCCGACTGGCCGCTCGCGCTCGAATCGGGGAAGGTCGACGCGGTGATCTCGAACGTGACCGTCACCGAGGAGCGCAAGCAGAAGTTCGACTTCTCGTCGTACCGGCGCGACCTGGTGGGCTTCTACGTGCGCAACGACAGCAAGATCCAGGCGATCCGCGAGCCGAAGGACGTCGCGGGGCTGCGCGTCGTGACCGACGCCGGCACCAACCAGGAAAAGATCCTGCTCGCGTGGGATCGCGAGAACGTCGCGCACGGGCTGAAACCCGTGCAGATCCAGTATTACGACGATCAGGCGATGCGCATCGTCGCCGTGCAGTCGGGCCGCGCCGACGTCGTGTTCAGCGTGAACTCGGTGCTCGCGTACCAGAGCGCGCAGCAAGGCAAGACGCGGCTCGTCGGCGCGATCAGCGGCGGCTGGCCGCGCACGGCCGACATCGCGATCGCGACGCGTCGCGGCAGCGGGCTTGCCGAACCGCTGACCGTCGCGCTGAACGGGCTGATCAGGAACGGCCGCTACCAGCAGGTGCTCGACCGCTGGAACCTCGCGTCGGAAGCGATCGACCAGTCGCGCACGAATCCGCCGGGGCTGCCGAAAAGCTGAGCGCCGCCCCGCCCATCCACGCCATTCGCAGGACGCCGCCCACCATGTCTTATTCGCTTTCGTTGCTGGACAAGAGCCCGATCGCCGACGGCGCAAGCGCCGCCGACGCGCTGCGCTTCACGACGACGCTCGCGCAGCGCGCGGAGCAGCTCGGCTACGCGCGCTTCTGGGTCGCCGAGCATCACGGCGCGCCGGGCTTCGCAAGCTCCGCGCCGGAAATCGTCGTCGCCCACCTGCTCGCGCATACGTCACGCATCCGGGTCGGCTCCGGCGGCGTGATGCTGCAGCACTACAGCCCGTTCAAGGTCGCCGAGTCGTTCAAGCTGCTGGCCGCGCTCGCGCCGGGCCGCGTCGATCTCGGCGTCGGCAAGGCGCCCGGCGGGCTGCCGCTGACCACGCGCGCGCTGCAGTGGTTCCACGACAAGGCGCGCAAGCCAGGCTTCGAGGGCCAGCTCGCGGAACTCGAAGCGTTTCTCGGCTGGGGCGTCGCCGAGGATCATCCGCTTGCCGGCGCGGTGGCGCTGCCCGTGCCGCCGCAAGCGCCCGAGCGCATCCTGCTCGGCGCCTCGCCGGACAGCGGCGCGCTCGCCGCGCGCCACGGCTGGCGGTTCTGCTACGCGGGGCACTTCAACGGCGACGACGCGAATCTCGAACGCTCGCTCGAGGCCTACCGCAACGCAGGCGGCACCCGGCCGCTCGTCGCGCTGTACGCGGTCGCCGCGCCGACGCGCGACGAAGCCGAACGGCTGATCGGTCCGATGAAGATCTTCAAGCTGCAGCTCGCGGGCGGCCCGAGCTTCAACCTCGCCAGCGCGCAGGCGGCCGCCGAATTCGCGCGGCAAAGCGGTGCGTCCGACTACCGGATCGACGAGTTGCGGCCCACGGTGCTGGCCGATACGCCCGAGCGCGTGCACCGCGCGCTCGACGCGTTGAGCCGGCGGCTCGACGTCGACGCGTTCGTGATCGACTCGCCGGTGACCGATTACGCGGCGCGGCTCGCGTCGGCCGAATGGCTCGGCGGCGCGCTGTCGGCCACGCCGTTGCAGGCGGCCCTCGCGGCCGACAATTCCCTCAGCCCTGACCAGAACGCGTGACACGCCCATGACCACCCGACGATCGATCCCCTTCGGCCTGATGCTGCAAGGCGCAGGCAGCCACATGAATGCCTGGCGGCACCCGAGCAACCCGCCGGACGCGAGCATCAACCTCGATTTCGCGATCGGCGTCGCGCGCAAGGCGGAAGCCGCCGGCATCGCGTTCGCGTTCGTCGCGGACGGCCTCTACATCAACGAGAAGTCGATCCCGCACTTCCTGAACCGCTTCGAGCCGCTGACCGTGCTGTCGGCGCTCGCGGTCGCGACGAAGAAGATCGGTCTCGCCGGCACGATCTCCACGTCGTACAGCGAACCGTTCACGGTCGCGCGCCAGCTCGCGTCGCTCGACGCGATCAGCGGCGGGCGCGCGGGCTGGAACGTCGTGACGACGCCGCTCGAAGGCACCGCGAAGAATTTCGGCAAGACGCATCCCGATCACGCACTGCGCTACGAGATCGCCGACGAATACCTCGACGTCGTGCAGGGCCTGTGGGACAGCTGGGACGACGATGCCTTCGTGCGCGACCGCGCAACCGGCCGCTTCTTCGATCGCGACAAGCTCCACACGCTCGATCACCACGGCCGCTTCTTCCAGGTGGCGGGCCCGCTGAACATCCAGCGCTCGCCGCAGGGGCAGCCGGTGATCTTCCAGGCCGGCTCGTCCGACACCGGCATCGGGCTCGCGGGCAAGTACGCGGATGCGGTGTTCACCCATTCGCCGTCGCTCGACGAGACGGCCGAGTTCACGCGGCGCGTGAAGCAGAGCGCGATCGAGCACGGGCGGCAGGCCGGCGACGTGAAGATCTTCCCCGGCATCGGCCCGATCGTCGGTCGCACGGCCGCCGAGGCCGAGGACAAATACCAGGCGATCCGCGACCTGTTGACGATCGACGAGGCGCTCGCGTATCTCGGCCGCTATTTCGATCACCACGATTTCACGCAGTACGCGCTCGACGCGCCGTTCCCGGAACTCGGCGAAATCGGCCGCAACAGCTTCCGCTCGACCACCGACCGGATCAAGGCCGACGCGAAGCAGCAAGGCCTGTCGCTGCGCGAAACGGCCCTCGCCGTGGCCACGCCGCGCCCGAACTTCATCGGCACGGCCGAGCATGTCGCCGACGAGCTGATCCGCTGGCACGACGCGGGCGCCGGCGACGGCTTCATCCTCGGCTTCGCGGTCCAGGCGCAGGGCGTCGACGATTTCGTCGAGCTCGTGATTCCGGTGCTCGAGGCGCGCGGGCGCTACAGCCGCGACCTCCCCGGCGCGACCCTGCGCGACCACCTCGGGCTGCCGCGCAAGGCCAGCCGCCACGCGACGCCCGGCGCGCCGCACGAAACGGCGGCCGAAGCGCACGCCTGACGCCGCCGCGCCGCCCGACCGCCCGCGCGCGACGCGCCCGCCGCCCGACCGACTCGAGGACTTCCACCGACATGAGCGACACGACCCACCTCGGCGGCGCGCTGCCGCCGCTCTCTCCCCCCGGCGCGCATGACGCCGCCACGCGTTTCCGGATCGTCCCCGCGCGCCACCGGTCGCGCACGGCCGGCACCGTGCTCGCCGTCGCGCTGATCGCGATCGTGCTGCACTCGATCCTCGGCAACCCGCAGTGGGGCTGGCCAGTCTTTGCGGAATGGTTCCTGTCGCCGCCGGTGCTGTCGGGGCTGGCGCGCACGCTGGTGCTGACGCTGCTGGGCGCGGCGTTCGGCCTCGTGCTCGGCGCGTTCGTCGCGCTGGCCCGGCTGTCGCGTTCGCGGCTGCTGTCCGCGAGCGCGTGGATCTTCGTGTGGCTGTTCCGCTCGATTCCGCTGATCGTGCTGCTGCTGATCCTGAACAACCTCGGCTACCTGTACGAGCATGTGCGGCTCGGCGTGCCGTTCACCGACATCGTGTGGTTCGACACGCCGACCACCGACCTGATCAGCCCGTTCTTCGCGGCCGTTCTGGGCCTCTCGCTGCATCACGCGGCGTTTTCCGCGGAGGTGATCCGCGGCGGCATTCTCGCGGTCGACCAGGGCCAGCTCGAAGCCGCTGCCGCGCTCGGGCTGCCGCGCGGCCGCCAGACCGCGCGGATCGTGCTGCCGCAGGCGATGCGCGCGATCCTGCCCACCGCGTTCAACGACCTGATCATGCTCGCGAAAGGCACGTCGATGGTGTACGTGCTCGCGATGCCCGAGCTGTTCTACACGGTGCAGGTGATCTATCGCCGCAATCTCGAAGTGATTCCGCTGCTGATGGTGGCCACCGTCTGGTACCTGATCATCCTGACCGTGCTGTCGGCGATCCAGGTGCAGGTCGAGCGCCACTATGCCCGCGGCGCTCTGCGCAATCCGCCGCCGTCCGTGCTCACCTTCGCGCTCGCGCGCATCGGCGCGCTGTGGCGGCGTGTCGCGTCACGCCGCGCGGCGCCCGCCGCGCAGGCCGCCAGCGACGCCGACTCGGTTGCCGCCGCGCCGCGCAGCGGCGGCGAGGTGGGCGTGCATCACGTCTCGAAGCAGTTCGGCATGCAGCGCGTGCTCGACAACGTGTCGTTCGTCGCGCCGCGCGGCAGCGTGACCGTGATCGTCGGGCCGTCGGGCTCGGGCAAGTCGACGCTGCTGCGCACGATCAACCATCTCGAACGCGTCGACGACGGCTTCATCGACATCGACGGCGAACTGATCGGCTATCGCCGCGACGGCGACGTGCTCCACGAGCTGAAGGAGCGCGAGGTCCTGAAGCGCCGCACGGCCGTCGGGATGGTGTTCCAGAATTTCAACCTGTTCCCGCACCTGACGGTGCTCGAGAACCTCATCGAGGCGCCGGTCGTCGTCGGCGGCGTCACGCGCGACGCCGCCGAACGCATCGCCCGCACGCTGCTGGCGCGTGTCGGTCTCGCCGACAAGGCCGACGCGTATCCGCGCCAGCTGTCCGGCGGCCAGCAGCAGCGCGTCGCGATCGCGCGGGCGCTCGCGCTGCGCCCCAAGGTGCTGCTGTTCGACGAGCCCACGTCGGCGCTCGATCCGGAACTCGTCAACGAGGTGCTCGACGTGATCAAGGAGCTTGCGCGCTCGGGCACGACGCTCGTGATCGTCACGCACGAGATCGGCTTCGCGCGCGAAGTCGCGGACAACGTGCTGTTCATGGAGCGCGGGCGCATCGTCGAGGCCGGGCCGCCGGCCGTCGTGCTCGACGCGCCGACGCATCCGCGCACGCGCGCGTTCCTGTCGCGGGTGCTGTGATGCGTGCCGCGCCCGACCTGCGAGGTATCGCACGATGACCGACCGACGACGCTTCATGACCGCCGCGCTGGTCGCGGCAACGGGCCTGCCATGGCGTGCGGCGCATGCGGCCGCCGCCACCGCCGACCTCGATCCGCGCCAGGCCGGCCGTGTGCGCGCCGAACGCGACGACGCGGCGATCCGCGCGGCAGCCGGCTACCGATGGGTGCGCGACGGCGCGTTCACGGTCGCGATTTCACCGCACGCGCCGCCCGTGTCGACCTACGCAACCGACGCGCGCACCGTGGTCGGCGCCGATCCCGACTATGCGCAACTCATCGCCGACGCGCTCGGCCGCACGCTCGTGCTGTTGCCGATCGCGTGGGCCGACTGGCCGCTCGGGCTGACGTCGGGCAAGTACGACGCGGTGATCTCGAACGTCGGCGTGACCGAGAAGCGCAAGGAAAAATACGATTTCACGACCTACCGGCTCGGGCTGCACGGCTTCTACGTGCGCACCGGCAGCCCGATCGCGAAGATCGCCGAGCCGAAGGACATCGCCGGCCTGCGCATCATCACGGGCGCCGGAACCAGCCAGGAGCGCATCCTGCTCGAATGGAACCGGCGCAACGTCGCGCAGGGGCTGAAGCCGGCCGAACTGCTCTATTTCGACGACGATGCGGCCTCGCGCGTCGCGCTGCTGTCGGGGCGCGCCGATGCGGAGCTGAACCCGAACGCGACGCTCGCGTACGAGGCCGCGCGCACCGGCAAGATTCGCCGCGTCGGCGTCGTCAACGCGGGCTGGCCGGCCAATGCCGACGTCGCGATCGCGACGCGGCGCGGCAGCGGGCTCGCGCCCGCGCTGACGCAGGCGACGAATGCGCTGATCGGCAGCGGCCGCTACGGGCAGGCGCTCGCGCGCTGGGGTTTGCAGAGCGAGGCGATCGCGCGTGCGGAAACCAATCCGCCGGGATTGCCGTCGTTTTGAACGCAGGGGCCGGGGGGCGCCGCGACGGGCGCCCGGAAGGCCGGAGTGCCGGCGACAGCCCGTGTCAGCGCCGGGCGCAGTCGTGCGAGAACTGCCGGATCAGCGCGGCGAGATCGCGCGGAATCTCGACGATCATCGCATGCGTCGCGTCGACGTACTCGACGCGCGTACCGGCCTGCCCGGCCATCGCGTCCAGTTGCCGACGAAGCCCCTCCGCATAGGCCGCCAGCAACGGCGGCAGCCACTCGATCCCGCGATCCACGGGATTCGGCCGGGTTCCGCGCACGATCAGCAGCGGGCACGACAGCGATCGATAGAGGCCGAGCACGTCGGTCTCGTCCAGGCTTGCCTGGATCTCCCGCTGCGCGGCCTCGCCGGGCCTGAAGCCCACCCGGCCGCCGCCCAGGTCCTGCATGCCGCGCCGCAGGCTTTCCTCCAGCAGCTCGGGCGCCACGCCCATGCGCGCGGCGGCGCCGAGGGCCTGCTGCACCATCGCGTTCGCCTCCGCGTCGGACAGCGTTCTGCCGGCCAGGGCCACCTCGAACGCCCGAAGCTGCTGCAGTCGCTCGAGCACGACGTCCCTGTCGATCCCGATGTAATACTCCGGCCGCCCTTTGCCGAAACCGTCGAGATTGACGACGCCCGCCGTTTCCGGATGCTCGTGCGCGTAACGCGCGGCCACGATGCCGCCCAGCGAGTGGCCGACGATCGTCGCGTGCTCCGCCGCACAGCGGGTCAGCACCGCATGAACGTCGTCCAGCACGGCCGGCCATGTCCACGCGCCCGCGCCGGAGCGGCCATGGCTTCTCAGGTCCATCGCGATCAGCCGGTAGTCGTCCGCGAGCAGCGGGAGGATCTTCGACCAGTCCAGCAACGAGCGCCCGAGCCCGTGCAGGAACAGCAAAGGCGCACCGGCGCCTTGTGTATCCCTGACGGCAATGTCGACGTCGCCGTTGGCGACACGGAATTCCTTCACGTTGCACTCCTCGAGGCCCGCCCGCGATCGACGGGAAGCGGCGACCGGCAGCGGCCGGCCGTTCGCGGATCAGATGAAGCGCTGGCGTCGCGATCCGGTCCGTGCATCGCGCGCGGCGACCGTAACGAAGCGGCCCGCCCACCCGGAACGACCGCACGGCCGCACGCCCGCGCACGATTGCCGGCGCACGCCAGCATCGTCCGCCGGATCGTACGCGATCGAGGCCGCCCGCGTTACTGACATAACTGACCGGTGCGCCGCGGGCAGGCCGGGCCGGCCCGCGCTACGCCGCCGCGTGAAGCCGGTCGAGTTCCGCGACGTGCGCGTGAATCGCCGGAATCAGGTCGCGCCCGTAGGCGAGCGCGTCGTCGAGCGGATCGAACCCGCGAATCAGGAACGTCGACACGCCGAGCCGGTAATACGCGCCGAGCGCACGCGCGACCTGTTCGGGCGTGCCGACCAGCGCGGTCGAATTCCAGCGCGCGCCGGTCAGGTTCGCGACGCCCATCCACAGCCGCTCGTCGAGCACGTCGCCCTGTGCCGCGGCGGCCATCAGCCGCTGCGAGCCCGCATTCTGCGGCGCGTGGCCGGCGACCGGCTGGCCGTTCGCGACGCGTGCCGCGCGCACGCGTTCGCGGATCGCCTCGGCCTTCGCCCATGCGGCCGCCTCGGTATCCGCGACGATCGGCCGGAACGACACGCTGATGCGCGGCGCGCGCCCGAACGGCGCGGCGGCGGCCCGCACGCGTGCGATCTGTTCGCGCACCGACGCGAGCGGTTCGCCCCACGTCATGTAAACGTCGGCGTGCTCGCCCGCGACCGCCAGCGCGGCCGGCGACGATCCGCCGAAATAGATCGGCACGTGCGGCCGCTGCGCGCCCCTCACGAGCGGCGACGCGCCGCGCAGCCGGTAGAACGGGCCGTCGTGGTCGACCGGCGCATCGGCCAGCCAGATCCGCTTCAGCACGTCGAGGTATTCGCCGGTGCGGCGGTAGCGCGCATCGTGCGGCACGAAATCGCCGTCGCGCTGCAGGTCCGTATCGTCGCCGCCGGACACGACGTTCAGCGCGAGCCGGCCGCCGCTGAACACGTCGAGCGTCGCGATCTGCCGCGCGGCCGCCGACGGCACGATCACGCCCGGCCGGTGCGCGAGCAGGATGCGGATGCGTTCGGTCGCGGCGGCCGCGAACGACGCGACGATGAAGCCGTCCGCCGCGTTGCTGAAATGGCCGACCAGGATCTGGTCGAATCCGGCGGCCTCGTGCGCCTGCGCGAAGCGGCGCACGTATTCGGGCTGGACGGCCGCGCCGCCCGGTACGTCGACCTCCGCGCCGGGCGTCGCGGTGATCATGCCGATGATGTCGACGGGCATGTCGGGATGTCCTTGAAGTACGGGATCGGGAATCGGGCTGACGGCCGTGCGGTCACTGCGCGGCGGCCGTCTTTTGCGCGGGCGCCGCGAACGCGCCCGCATACGAGCGGTCGAGCAGTTTCGACGTGTCGTACGCGGCCGGAATCACGCCGGCCTTGTACAGGAAGTCGGCCGTGTTCTGCGCGTCCTTCGCGGCCGTCGCGTCGACCGGCCCCACGCGCTGCTTCGCGTGGTTGAGCCAGCGGTACGCGACGTCGGGTTCGAGCTTCGCGCGCTTCGCCCACAGGTCCGCGTACTCGCGCGGATGGCTGTCGACCCACTGGCGCGCCGCGACGACGCGCCGCAGGAAATCGGTGATCTCGGCGCGCTTGTCCGATGCGGCCTGCTCGTTCGCGGCGACGAAGCTCAGCGCCGGCATCAGCCCTTGCGCGGTGGCGACGGGCCGCGCGCCCTGCCGCAATGCGAGCGTGCTGACGAACGGCTCCCACAGCGACACCGCGTCGACCGAGCCGTTCGCGAGCGCGTTGGTCGCATCGATCGGCATCAGGTACGCATACTTGACCGAATCCGCGCGCAGGCCGGCGTGTTCGAGCGCGCGCAGCACGAGCTGCTGGCTCCACGCGCCGCGCCACACGGCCACGGTCTTGCCCTGCAGGTCGGCCACGGTGCGCACTGGCGAGTCCTTCGGCACCAGGATCGCGACGCCGTCGAGGCTCTGCCGCGACACCGCGACGACCTTGACCGGCGCACCGCGCGCGGCGAGCGTCAGCAGCGCGGAATCGCCGAGGAAGCCGACGTCGATCGCGTTGCCGTTCAGGCTTTCGGCCACCGGCGCGGCAGCCTGGAAATGTTTCCACTCGATCGTGTAAGGCAGGTCCTTCAGCACGCCGGACGCCTCCATCGACGCCTGGATGTTGAAGTAGTTCTGTTCACCGACGCGCAGCGTGACGGTGTCTTTCGCGATGCCCGGCTGGGCGGCAAGCGCCAGCATGAGCGCCGTGACGATTCGGCTCAGCAACGTGATCTCCCGGAGGGTTGGCGGGCCGCCGCGCAACGGCGGCGGCCCGTTGTCCGCCGTGCTCGACGGCCGGCGGAACGGATGGAACCGGTGACGATACGTCGATCCGCTTCATGAGACAAACGCAATATTCTGCTATGCAAAGATGCAAATATTTTATGAATCGACGGCGTCGGCGGTCGCCGCCGGCCACCCTTCGCGAAACCGGGTTCGAACGACTCTTCGACATATATTTCGCACGCGAAATAAATTGCGTACTATATTTCGCATACGAAATATCATCCCGGAGCGAGGCCCCCATGACTGCCCAACCGATCGAGTTTTCCGCCGCCGACGGCTACACGCTGCACGGTACGCTGTGGTCGCCGGACACCGAGCCGCGCGCGCTGGTGCTGATCCATCCGGCGACGGCCGTGCCGGAGCGGCTCTATGCGGGGTTCGCCCGCTTCCTGACCGGGCGCGGCTTCGCGGCGCTGACCTACAACTACCGCGGCATCGGCACGTCCCGCCCCGCACGCCTGGCCGCGCTGCGGGCCCGGATGCGCGACTGGATGGAACTCGACGTGGGCGGCGCGACCGCGTGGGCGCGGCAGACGTACGAAGGGCTGCCGCTGCTGGCGGTCGGGCACAGCGTCGGCGGGCATGCGATCGGGCTGTCCGCGAGCACGACGCACCTGCGCGCGGCCGTGCTGGTCGCCGCGCATGCGGGCAGCACGCGACTGATCACGCAGGCGGCCGAGCGCCTGAAGGTGCGGCTGATCCTGCGCGTGGTCGGCCCGCTGATGTCCGCGCTGCTCGGCTACGTGCCCGGCAAGCAGCTCGGGCTCGGCGAGGATCTGCCCGCCGGCGTGTTCCGCGAATGGAGCCGCTGGACGACGCTGCCGCACTATTTCTTCGACGATCCGACGCTCGGCGCGGCCGAGCGCTACGCGAAGCAGCAGTTGCCGATCCTCGCGCTCGGCTTCGACGACGATCCGTGGGCGAACCCGGGCGCGATCGGGCTGCTGGTAAGCTATCTGACCCGCGCGGCGGTCGAACGGCGCCAGATCGATCCGCACGCGGCGGGCAGCGGCCCGGTCGGGCACATGGGCTTCTTCCGCAGCCGCCCCGGCACGGTGCTGTGGCCCGACGTGGCCGACTGGCTCGCGCGGGCGATCGAACCGCCTCGCGGTGCGAGCCGCCCCTCCCTCTCCATTGCAGCCGGGAACCCAGCTTGAGCGAAGACCGACGACTGTTTTTCATGTTGAACATCGGCCAGCGGCGCGTGCAGCGCTGGATCGACCGCAAGGCGGAAACGGAGACGCGCGCAAGCGCCGCACAGGCCGGCGCGCTGTTCTGTCTCGCGAAGCAGGACGGCGCGCTGATCGGCGAGATCGGCGCCGCGCTGCAGCTTGCGCCGTCCGCGATGACGGGGCTCGCCGACCGGATGGCGAAAGGCGGCCTGATCACGCGTCACGCCGATTCGGACGACGGCCGGGCGACCCGCCTGTACCTGACCGACGAAGGCCATGCGGCGCTCAAGCGGGCGCGCGTGCTGCTGCGCGAGCTGAACGGCAAGCTGTGCGACGGCTTCTCGGACGAGGAACTCGATACCGTCGCGCGCTGGCTGCACGCGTTGCAGGACCGGTTTCCGGCGGAACGCTGAACGGCGCCGCCACGGGGCCGCCGGTTCCTCGACGGCCCCGCGTCGCGTCATTGCATGTCGGTCAGCACGATGCGCCCGTCGACCTTGCCTTCGCGCAACTTCGCGAAGATGTCGTTGATGTTTCCCAGCCGGTCGCGATGGATATGGGCGCGCACCAGCCCGTCGGCGGCGAAATCGAGCGACTCCTGCAGGTCGCGCCGCGTCCCGACGATCGAGCCGCGCACCGTAATGCCGTTCAGCACGGTCGAGAAGATCGGCAACGGGAAATCGCCGGGCGGCAGGCCGTTGAGCGCGACCGTGCCGCCGCGCCGCACCATCCCGAGCGCCTGCGCGAACGCGCCGCGTGAGACGGCCGTGACGAGCACGCCGTGCGCGCCGCCGATCTCCTTCTGGATCACGCTGGCCGGATCGTCGATCGACGCATCGATCGTCAGTTGCGCGCCGAGTTGCCGCGCCAGCGCGAGCTTGTCGGGCGAAATGTCGATCGCCGCGACGTGCAGGCCCATCGCGCGCGCATATTGCACGGCGACGTGCCCGAGCCCGCCGATGCCCGAGATCGCGAGCCACTGGCCCGGACGCGTGTCGGTGACGCGAATGCCCTTGTAGACGGTCACGCCCGCGCACAGGATCGGCGCGATCTCGTCGAACGCGACCTGCGCCGGCAGATGGCCGACGTAGTCGGGATCGGCCAGCACGTATTCGGCGTAGCTGCCGTTCACCGAATAACCGGTGTTCTGCTGGCCGTGGCACAGCGTCTCCCAGCCGGTGTGGCAGTACTCGCAATGGCCGCAGGCCGTATAGAGCCACGGCACGCCCACGCGGTCGCCCTCGCGTACGTGCGTGACGCCCGCGCCGACCGCCGCGACGATGCCGACACCCTCGTGGCCCGGAATGAACGGCAGCGACGGCTTGACCGGCCAGTCGCCGTCGGCCGCATGCAGGTCGGTATGGCAGACGCCGGATGCCTTGATGTTGACGAGAATCTGGCCGGGCCCCGGCGTCGGCACGGGCACCTCCTCGATGCGCAGCGGTTCGCCGAAGGCGTGCACTACGGCCGCTTTCATGGTCTGGGTCATGCGTCGCTCCTGCCTGGTCGATGAGCGATCCAGTATCCGGCTCCGGAATCGGGCGACGTTGATGCGCATCAACGCGCGGGACAATGCGCGGCGGCGGCCCGTGCTTCACGGCGTCGCACCGCGGCGTGCTGCCCGGTCGCCTGATCGCCGGATCGGGCCCGCCATCATTTCACTCATCCGACGGAAACCCGACAGACTCCCGTCATTCAGCTTGGAATTTGAAATGATATAACATATCATTTCAACGGCTTGCCCGCCCGGCGCCGTTGCGCCGTGGGGAGGCAAGCCACGTCGAGCCATGTTCCAACGGGTCACTGCGCGCCGATAACGCAACAATATATCGTATCAAGCGGTTGCCCGCATCGCTCGTCATCCGAACTCATTCCAACCGATTCACCGACCATGCGCGACCTCCCTCGTTTACCGCTTCGCCCGCTGTCCCCCCTTTCGCTGATGCTGCTCGCCGCCGTCGCGCACGCGCAGACCGATGCGCCCGCCACGTCCGGCACGCCGTCGTCCGCCCCGCTCGCGCCGATCTTCGTGACTGCGAACCCGCTCGGCGATACCGACCTGATCGCGCCGACCGCCCAGCTTTCCGGCGATGCGCTGACGCGTCGCCAGGCCGATTCGCTCGGCGAGACGCTCAACGGGCTGCCCGGCGTGTCGACCACCACCTACGGGCCGATGGTCGGCCGCCCGATCATCCGCGGCATGGACGGCGACCGGATCCGGCTGCTGCAGAACGGCGTCGCGGCCTACGACGCGTCGTCGCTGTCGTACGACCATGCGGTGCCGCAGGATCCGCTGTCGATCGAGCGCGTCGAGATCGTGCGCGGCCCGGCCGCGCTGCTGTACGGCGGCAACGCGGTGGGCGGCGTCGTCAACACGATCGACAACCGGATTCCGCGCGAAGCGATCGAAGGCGTGACGGGCGCGCTCGACGCGCGCTACGGCGGCGCGAACTCGGCGCGCGCGGGCGCCGCGCAGGTCGAAGGCGGCAACGGCCGCTTCGCGTTCCACGTCGACGCGTTCGACCGCGAAACGAGCGCCCTGCGGATTCCCGGCTACGCGCGCAGCAGCGCGCAACGCGCGAGCGACGGCCCCGACGCGCCGCAACCGTACGGCAGCGTGCCGAACAGCGACGGCCGCGTGCACGGCGGCGCGGTCGGCGCGTCGTACACGTGGGCGGACGGCTTCGCCGGGCTCTCGTACAGCGGCTACGAATCGAACTACGGATCCGTCGCGGAAAGCGACGTGCGGCTGCGCATGCGCCAGGAACGCCTCGCGTTCGCGTCCGAGGTGCGCAACCTGAGCGGGCCGTTCACGTCATTGAAATTCGACTTCGCGACCACCGACTACCGGCACAAGGAAGTCGACAACGGCGAGACCGCGACCACCTTCCGCAATCGCGGCTACGAGGCGCGCATCGAGGCGCGGCATCGCCGGATCGGGCCGCTCGAAGGCGCGATCGGCGTGCAGTTCGGCCGGAACACGTTCTCCGCGCTCGGCGACGAAATGCTCGTGCCGTCCACGCGCACGAACAGCGTCGCGCTGTTCGGCCTCGAGGAGTGGCAGGTCGTGCCGGCGCTCAAGCTGAGCTTCGGCGGACGCTTCGAGCATGTGAAGGTCGATCCCGATCCGGCCGGCGTCGAGAAGTTCGCGGGCGCGCAGCCGCGCGAGTTCAACGCGGGCAGCCTCTCGGCGGGCGCCCTGTTCTCGCTGACGCCGGTGTGGTCGGTGGCGGCCAACGTCGCGTACACCGAACGCGCGCCGACCTTCTACGAGCTGTATTCGAACGGTCCGCACGATGCGACCGGCCAGTTCCTGATCGGCAACCCGAACGCGGCGAAGGAGAAGGCCGTCTCGACCGACCTGTCGCTGCGGTATGCGAGCGGCCCGAACCGCGGCAGCGTCGGCGTGTTCTACAACCGCTTCTCGAACTACCTGACCGAGTACAACACGGGCCGCGTCGTCGACGACGACGGCGAGCCCGTCGCGCCCGGCGCCGACGGCGCGCTCAACGAGGCGATCTATCGCGGCGTGCGCGCCGAGTTCTACGGCATCGAGCTGGACGGCAAGTGGCGCGCGTTCGCGACACGCGGCCACACGGTCGACCTGGAACTGACGGCCGACTACACGCACGCGCGCAACGTCGACACCGGCCAGCCGCTGCCGCGCATCGCGCCGCTGCGCGCGACGCTCGCGGCCGACTACGGCTACGGCCCGTTCGGCGCGCGTGCGCAGGTCACGCACGCGTGGTCGCAGCATCGCGTGCCCGACAACGATTTTTCGACGGACGGCTACACGTCCCTCGGCGTGATGCTGACCTACAAGTTCCGCGTCGGCGCGACGCACTGGCTCGCGTACCTGCGCGGCGACAACCTGACGAACCAGGACATCCGCTACGCGACGTCGGTGGTGCGCGGCTTCGCGCCGGAAGGCGGCCGCAGCGCGATGGCCGGGTTACGCACGACGTTCTGACCCTTGCATGGCCCGCGGCGCCCGCCGCGGGCCGTTTTTCCGGCGGCCCCGCTCCGCCGCGAATTTCCGTTTATCCGCCATTACCGTCATTCGGACAACGCGCTCCGAAAAACCGTCACGGTTCCCTCCCCGATTTCACCGCAAGTGCATTCCGCGATTCATCCATAAATCCCGGAAAATTCATCAGACGATTATTAACAACAAGACATTTGTGTGTCGCCCAATAAAACCGGTTTCAAATTCCACGTATAAACCTTTAAATCACGGGCGCTCCGGGGTTTATTGATCAAATTCCTGAACGCCCACCTGACAAGGCTTTCAGCGCTAAAAAAACTAATATCAGGGTTTTCGAAGGGTAAAGAATCACCAGACATACCCGTTAAAGCCGGCACGAGCCCGTATCTGGTCGAACAATAATTTCAATTTACCAACTACAGCACAGAGGCACACTGTGAAAATAACCAGAATGAGCATCAAAACCAAGCTCCTGGGCGGCTTCGGCCTGCTCGCCGCGGTTGTCGTGATCGTGTCGGGCATGGCGCTCAAGGCGCTATCCGATACCAATTCCGAGTTTCAGCGCTACACGACCGGGATCAACGCCCGGGCCAACCTGTCCGCGCAGATCCGCACCGCGGTCGACCGGCGCGCGATCGCCGCGCGCAATCTCGTGCTGGTGAGCAAGCCGTCCGACGTCGAAATCGAGCTGGCCGAGGTGAACCAGGCGCACAAGGACGTGCAGGAGCGTCTGGCGAAGCTCAAGGACATGATGGCGAACGCGAACGACACCTCCGATCGCGCGCGCGAACTGGTGGCCGACATCGTGCGCATCGAGGGCAACTACGGGCCCGTCGCCCTGCGCATCGTCGGGCTCGCGCAGGCCGGCAAGAAGGACGAGGCGATCGCCGACATCGACGAGAACTGCCGCCCGCTGCTCGCGCAGCTGGTGCGTGCGACCGATGCGTACGCAACCTATACGCATGAACGCGAAATCTTGATCGCGCAGCAATTCGCGGATCGCTACACGACGGAGCGCAACCTGCTGGCCGGCATCTGCCTCGTCGCCGTGGCGATCGCGGCCTGCGGCGGCCTGTGGCTGACGCGCAAGATCACGCTGCCGATCGGCTCGGCCGTGGACGTCGCGCGCACCGTGGCGAACGGCGATCTCGGCAGCCGCATCCAGGTCAGCGGCAACGACGAGACGCGCGACCTGCTCGAAGCGCTGCGGACGATGAACGAACGGCTCATCGGCATCGTCGGCCGCGTGCGGGATTCGTCGAACAGCATCGCGCATGCGGTGAGCGAGATCGCGTCGGGCAACCTCGACCTGAGCCAGCGCACCGAGGAGCAGGCCGCATCGCTGCAGGAAACGGCCGCGACGATGGAGGAATTCACGTCGACGGTGCGGCTGAACGCGGAGAACGCGCAACAGGCGAGCACGCTCGCCGCGAATGCGTCGGACGTCGCGCAGCGCGGCAGCTCGGTGGTCGGCCGCGTGGTCGACACGATGACGGAGATCGGCCACAGCTCGTCGAAGATCGCCGACATCACCGGCATCATCGAAGGCATCGCGTTCCAGACCAACATCCTCGCGTTGAATGCGGCCGTCGAGGCGGCCCGCGCGGGCGAACAGGGCCGCGGCTTCGCGGTGGTCGCGAGCGAAGTACGCAGTCTCGCACAGCGCTCGTCGACGGCGGCGAAGGAAATCAAGGAACTGATCTCCGCGTCGGTGCAGACGATCCAGGACGGCTCGGCACTCGCGGGCGAAGCTGGCAAGACGATGTCCGACGTCACGCAGGCCGTCGCGCGCGTGACGGACATCATGGGCGAGATCGCGGCCGCGTCGGCCGAGCAGAGCCGCGGCATCGACCAGGTGAACCTGACGATCACGCAGATGGACGAGACGACGCAGCAGAACGCGGCGCTCGTCGAGCAGGCCGCGGCCGCGTCGAAGTCGCTCGAGGCGCAAGGCCGCGAGCTGTCCGAAACGGTTGCCGCGTTCCGGATGCCGTCCGGCGGACACGCGCCGGCGCCCGGCGCGCACGCGTACGAACCCGTCGCGCCGCACTGGCAGCCGGCCACCGCGTAACGGACGCCGCCGGAAGACGACGATGCGCATGCCGCCGCGCCCTTTCGCGTGCGCGACGCTTGCGCGCGCCGCGCGATGCGCAGCCTTGCGCGGCATGCGGCACGGTCGCGTGTCGTCGTCCGGCGCGTCCCGCCCGCACGCGGGACGTCGCGCGTCGCCGATCCGTGCCGCGCATTCGCGGCACGCTTGCCTGTAGCGTATCCGCCGGCGCGAGCGTATCGTCGCCAGCCGGCGCGGCATCGTGCGCGCACCTGGAAATACGCATCGTCATGACCGCTCGCGCGCCGTGCATCCGCCCTTCGTCATCGCCCTTCGTCATCGCCTTGTTCATGACGTGCGGGCAGCGCCGCGCCGGCCCGCGCGTTGCGCGTCGCCGCACCGATGTCGTCGAGATCGTGCGGCATCCGCACACGCGGCGCGCGCCGTGCGCGGACTTTTAAAACGGACGAATGGCGAGTATGCTAGAAAAAGCACTCCCCGTTCGGCCGGCGAATCGCGCGCCCTGACTCCCGTCCGATCGTATTGCGGCCCCATCGCATCGATGGCGGCGTCCGCTTCCCGCGCCACGGCCGCACGAACCTTTCCCCCAACAATCGTCAGGAGAGCTGGTGAGCCGTCTCGTCGTCGTATCCAATCGCATTGCAGATCCCCGTAAAGCCGCGGCCGGCGGCCTCGCCGTCGCCGTGAAGGACAGCCTGCAGGAGTCGGGCGGCGTCTGGTTCGGCTGGAGCGGCAGGCTGCGCGGCGGCGACGATCAGCCCACGCACGGCGACGAGGTGCAGATCCAGAACGTCGGCGGCATCCAGCTTGCGACGATCGATCTCGACCCGCAGGATTACGACGCGTACTACCTCGGCTATTCGAACAACGTGCTGTGGCCGGTGTTTCACTACCGGCTCGATCTCGCGCAGTTCGACCGCCGCTTCGCGGACGGCTACCGGCGCGTCAACCAGTTGTTCGCGCGCAAGCTGCGCACGCTGCTGCGGCCCGACGACACCATCTGGGTCCACGATTACCAGCTGATTCCGCTGGCCGCCGAGTTGCGCGCGATGGGCTGCGCGAATCCGATCGGCTTCTTCCTGCACATCCCGATGCCGCCGCCGCCGATCATGGCCGCGATCCCGGAGCACGAGTGGCTGATGCGCTCGCTGTTCGCGTACGACCTGGTCGGCTTCCAGACCGAGTCGGACCTGCTCCACTTCGAGCATTACGTCGAAGCGGAGGCCGGCGCCGCGCGGCTGCCGAACGGCCGCCTGCGCGCGTTCGGCCGCACGCTGTCGGCTGGCGCATTCCCGATCGGCATCAACGTCGACGAATTCGAATCGCTCGCGCACGATCGCGACGGCACCGACATGTTCGAGCGGATGCGCGACGAATACTCGCGCCGCCAGTTGCTCGTCGGCGTCGACCGGCTCGACTACACGAAGGGCTTGCCGCAGCGCGTGCAGGCGTTCCGCCAGTTGCTCGAACAGTATCCGGAGAACCGCAACCGCGCGACGCTGATCCAGATCGCCGCGCCGAGCCGCGAGGATCTCGGCGCCTACGACGACCTGCGGCGCGAGATGGACACCCTGTGCGGCGCGATCAACGGCGATTACGGCGAACTCGAATGGATGCCGATGCGCTACATCCACCGCACCGTTGCGCGCAAGCGCCTGCCGGGCCTCTATCGCGCCAGCCGCGTCGCGCTCGTCACGCCGCTGCGCGACGGCATGAATCTCGTCGCGAAGGAGTTCCTCGCCGCGCAGGACGAGGCCGACCCGGGCGTGCTCGTCCTGTCGCGCTTCGCGGGCGCGGCCGAGCAGCTGAAGTCGGCATTGCTGGTCAATCCGTACGACACGCAAGGCACCGCGCAGGCGATCCAGCGCGCGCTCGCGATGCCGCTCGAGGAGCGCCGCCAGCGTCACGCGGCGCTGATGGCGATCGTGCGCAAGACCGACGTGCACTGGTGGCGCACACGCTTTCTCGATGCACTCGCCGAAGCGGCCGAAGTCACGGCCGCAACGGAATCCTGACCCGCGTCACGCAGCCGTTTTGTCGCCGCGCAGTCGCGCGGCGCGCCGCTCACGCCGCACGAGCCGACCGACGCCGGGTTGCCCGCACGCACACGCCCCATCGGTAGCCGGTACGCATCGATACGCGTCGATACGCGTTGGTCGTCACGTCGGATCGCATTCAGCGATCGGGGTCGCGCGGCGGCTCGTACGCGACGAAATCGCGCTCGACCGTGGACGCATGTTCCGTTTCGATCGCGCCGCCGCGCGCGCCGGCTTCGTCGCCGGGCGCGGCTGCTGCGGGCGCCGCCTCCTCATGCCCGCCGATCAGCGTCAGCAGCGCGTCGCGTTCGAGCACCTCGCATTGCAGCAGCCGCTGCGCGATGCGTTCGAGCGCCGCGCGGCGCTCGCCGAGCGTCGCCGCGACACGCGCATGCGCGTCGGCCAGCAGCGTGCGCACCTCGTCGTCGATCATCCGCGCGGTGTGTTCGCTGCAGCGCCCGTTGCCCGGATGCCATGCGCCGGGGATGCCCTGGTGCGCGTCGCCGTCGTCGAACGTCGCGAGCCCGATCTTCCTGCTCATCCCGTACTGCATGACCATGTGCCGCGCCATCGCGGTCGCGCGTTCGAGATCGTTCTGCGCGCCCGTCGACACGTCGCCGAACACCAGTTCTTCCGCGCCCCGCCCGCCGAGCAGCGCGTCGATCCGGTCGAGCAGCTCGCTCCTGCGCAGTACGTAGCGATCCTCGGTCGGCACCTGCTGCGTATAGCCGAGCGCGGCGACGCCACGCGGAATGATCGACACCTTCTTCACCGGATCGCAATGCGCGCGGCTTTCCGCCACCAGCGCATGGCCGGCTTCGTGATAGGCGATGGTCAGCTTCTCCTGCGCGTTCATCACGCGGCTCTTGCGCTCGAGGCCCGTCAGCGCGCGGTCGATCGCCTCGTCGAAGTCGGCCATGGCGATCGCCTGCTTGCCGAGTTCGGCCGCATGCAGCGCCGCTTCGTTGACGACGTTCGCGAGATCCGCGCCGACGAAGCCCGGCGTGCGCTGCGCCAGTTCGCCGAGATCGACGTCGGCGGCGAGCTTCACGCGCTTCACGTGCACGCCGAGGATCTGCCGGCGGCCGTTCACGTCGGGCCGGTCGATCGCGATGTGGCGGTCGAAGCGGCCCGGCCGCAGCAGCGCGGGATCGAGGATCTCGGGCCGGTTCGTCGCGGCCATGATGATCACGCCCGAGCCCGCCTGGAAGCCGTCCATCTCGACGAGCAACTGGTTGAGCGTCTGCTCGCGCTCGTCGTTGCCCGACATCGGGCCGACGCCGCGCACCTTGCCGAGCGCATCGAGCTCGTCGACGAACACGATGCACGGCGCCTTCTGCTGCGCCTGCTCGAACAGGTCGCGCACCCGCGCCGCGCCGACGCCGACGAACATCTCGACGAACGCCGAGCCGCTGATCGAGAAGAACGGCACGGCCGCCTCGCCGGCCACCGCGCGCGCGAGCAGCGTCTTGCCGGTGCCGGGGGCCCCGACGATCAGCACGCCTTTCGGAATCTTGCCGCCGAGCCGCTGGTAGCGGTCGGGGTTGCGCAGGAACGCGACCAGTTGCTGCAGTTCGGCCTTCGCCTCGTCGATGCCCGCGATGTCGTCGAACGTGATGCCGGTTTCCTGCTGCACGTAGACCCGCGCGCGGCTCTTGCCCATTCCGGTGAAGTCCTGCAGCCCGCCGCGCCGGCGCAGCATCATGTTCCAGACGAACACGAACATCACGAGCGGCAGCAGCCACGCCGCCAGCGACGCGATCCAGCCGGTGTCGGACGCGCCGCGATAGCGGATGCCCGCGGCGCTCAGCGTGTCGGTGAGGCGGTCGTCGGTCACGCGATTGGTCGTGAAGCGCCACGGCGCGCCGGCCTGCTGCACGACCGCGGCCTCGGACGCCGGCAGCATCGCGCCGGCCTGCGGCATCTTCAGCGTGCCCGAGATCGTCGCGGGGCCCACCTCGAGATTGTCGACCAACCGCGCGACGACGAGCCGGTGGAAATCGCTGTAGGCGATCGATGCCGTTTCCGCACGCAGCATCAGCAACTGCGCGGCGAACAGCACGAAGAATCCCGCCGCGATCAGCCATCCCGGGTAGTCGAATTTCCTGTCCATGGCATCCGGCCGTAGGCGCCGCGCCGCGTGCGCTTACGCCGCCACGCGCGCGCCACCGGCGCGCGGGCCCGGCGGCCATGCGATAGCGGCCTGCATCCGCGCCATCGTCGTCTCGCTGTATCGCCTCGCTTCGTCGCATCGACGACGCCGCGGCGACGCCGTCCGGCGCCGCCCGGCAATCCTCGCCCGGGCGGCGCACCGTAGCGCGCCGCCCCTGAATCCAGTCTAGCTCGCGCGCACGCGTCGCGCATCGCGAGCCGCCTGCGGGGCGAATCGTCCGACAAACGGCTTTCGCCGACGCCGCCCGCCGCGTTATAGTCGCGTTCGTGACAGTTTCATGACAACCGCGCCGCCTGCGCTTTTGCGCAACGCAGGCCGTTGCATTCCGTCCCGCATCGCGGCAGCCTGAGCGGCATCGCCGCGCATCGAACGAAACCGAACGAAATCGCCCACCCGCCCATTCGAGGAGCCCACGACGTGAACGACACCCCCGATCGCCCCGACGACCTTCCCGCCGACCCCGACCGCCGCCGCGTGCTCGGCGGCCTCGCCGCGCTCGGAGCGGGCGTCGCGCTCGCCGGCTGTGAAACGACGGCGGCCACCGCGCCGCGCTCCGCCGCCGACCTGCGCATCGACGAGGCGTTGCGCCAGCGCGTGCGCCACATCGTCGTGATCTACGCGGAGAACCGCAGCTTCGCGAACCTGTACGGCGATTTCCCGGGCGTGCGCCATCCGTTGAGCGAGGTGCGCCCCGAACACGCGCTGCAGCTCGATCGCGACGGCAAGACGCCGCTGCCCGTGCTGCCGAAGATCTGGGGCGGCCTCGTGCCGCAGGCGCAGGAAGTGGACGGCAAGCGCTACGCGATCGCCGAGCGCGACATCGACAAGCTGCCGAACGCGCCGTTCCGCGTCTCCGACGCGCAGGGCAAGCCGCTGCCGAACGGCGTGATCACGCGCGACCTGTGGCACCGCTTCTATCAGAACCAGATGCAGATCGCCGCCGGCCGCAACGACCAGTTCGCCGCGTGGGCCGATTCCGGCGGCCTCGTGATGGGGCATTACCGCAATTCGGCCGACACGCTGCGGCTGTGGAACCTCGCGCGCCAGTACACGCTGTGCGACAACTTCTTCATGGCGGCCTTCGGCGGCTCGTGGCTGAACCACATGTACCTGATTTCGGCGCAGCCGCCGCTGTATCCGGACGCGCACAAGCATCCGCATGCGGGCAAGCTGCTGTCGAAGGTCGAGGGCGACGATCCGGCCGGCACGCGGCTGAAGCTCGCCGACGATTCGCCTGCGTCCGCGCTCGACGGCCCGCCGAAGTTCGCGGGCGACGGCCCGCTGACGCCCGACGGCTACGGCGTCAACACGATGGCGCCGCCATACCAGCCGAGCTACGTGCCGCCGGCCGACCCGGGCAACGCCGCCTATGCGGACCCGGACGATATCCGCGTGATCCCGCCGCAGGGCCATGCGACGATCGGCGACCGCCTGTCGGAGAAGAACGTCGACTGGGCGTGGTACAGCGGCGCGTGGCAGTACGCGCTCGAGCATCGCGACACGGGCACGGTGCCCGATTTCCAGTACCACCACCAGCCGTTCAACTACTTCGTGAACTACGCGCCGGGCACCGATGCGCGCCGCCGGCACCTGCGCGACGCGGGGCTCGGCGACACGCCGTCGACCAACCATCTCATCGCCGACATCGACGCGGGCCGCCTGCCGGCGGTCACGTTCTACAAGCCGCAAGGCAACCTTAACATGCACGCGGGCTACGCGGACATCGAATCGGGCGACCGCCACATCGCGACCGTGATCGACCATATCCGGCGCGGGCCGCAGTGGGAACACACCGTGATCGTCATGACCCACGACGAGAACGGCGGCTGGTGGGATCACGTCGCGCCGCCGGTCGGCGATCGCTGGGGCCCCGGCTCGCGGATTCCCGCACTGGTGATCTCGCCGTTCGCGAAGCAGGGTTTCGTCGATCACACGCTGTACGACACGAACTCGATCCTGCGCTTCATCAGCCGCGTGCACGGGCTCGCGCCGCTCGACGGCGTGGTCGCGCGCAACAACGCGTTCGCCGCGCGCGGCGCGACGCCGCCGGGCGACCTGACGAACGCGCTCGATCTCGGCTGACGGCCGGTCGGCCGCCTGCCGTCGACGCCCCGGGCAATCCGCAGGATCGCCCGGGGCGTTGTCGTTTCTTGCAGGGCAGGCCCTGCGCGACGAGCCGGTCGTGATGCGCGAGGCGCTCGTTCGCGTAGAGGCGCACCTTCGTCTCGTCGACATCGCGGCCGCCGGCGAGCATCAGGTAGCGGTACAGATCCTCGGTGGCGTCGTGAAAGCCGGCCTGCCGCTGCGCGGGCGGGCCGCCGCTGCCGCCGAGGTAGATCTCGCCGCCCGACAGCGCGCTCGTGCCGCCGTAGCTCGACGCGCGTTCGACGATCAGCGTGTCCGCGCCGGCGTGCGCGCGACACGGGGCGCGGCAACGTCGTGTCGTACGAGCCCGATCCGGCGGATATCGCGCTGCTGCGCTACCGGCGCGGCGACGTGCAGCGCGCGGTCGACGCAGTCGTCGCGCAATGCCTCGCGCAGTAGGCGCAGGCGAACGGCACGCGCGTGCCGCGAATGCAGAACGCCCCGCCGCCGGCGAGCGAGGCCGGCGGCGGGGCGTCAGGGTCGCTGCGATCCGTCAGGCGTCGATGCGCTGCGCGATCTTCTGCATCGTGTCGGTCATTTCGGCCGGCAGGCGCAGCTTCAGCATGTCGAACAGCGCGGCGTGCAGCTTCAGCTCCTCGCGCCATTCGTCCGCATTCATCGAGGTCACCGCGTCGAACTGCTCGCGCGTGAAGTCGAGCCCGTCCCAGTGCAGGTCGTCGTATGCGGGCGACACGCCGAACGCATGCTCGCCGCCGCCGCCCGTGCCTTCGAGGCGGTCGAGCATCCACTTCAGCACGCGCATGTTCTCGCCGAAGCCCGGCCATACGAACTTGCCGTTCGCATCCTTGCGGAACCAGTTCACGCAGTAGATCTTCGGCAACGTCGCGCCCGCGCCTTCGAGCTGCTTGCCGAGCGTCAGCCAGTGCGCGAAATAATCGCTGACGTTGTAGCCGCAGAACGGCAGCATCGCGAACGGATCGCGGCGCACGACGCCCTGCTGGCCGACCGCCGCGGCGGTCGTCTCCGAGCCCATCGTCGCGGCCATGTACACGCCCTCGACCCAGTCGCGCGCCTCGGTCACGAGCGGCACGGTCGTCGAACGGCGGCCGCCGAAGATGAACGCGTCGATCGGCACGCCGGCCGGGTTCTCCCATTCGCCGTCGATCGACGGGCACTGCGCGGCCGGCGCGGTGAAGCGCGAGTTCGGATGCGCGGCCTTGCGGCCCGTTTCCTTCGCGATGTCCGGCGTCCACGGGTTGCCCTGCCAGTCGGTCAGCTTCGCGGGCGGCGTGTCGGTCAGCCCTTCCCACCACACGTCGCCGTCTTCCGTCAGCGCGACGTTCGTGAAGATCACGTTCTCCCTGAGCGTCGAGATCGCGTTCGGGTTGGTCTTCTCGCCGGTGCCCGGCGCGACGCCGAAGAAGCCGGCTTCCGGGTTGATCGCATACAGGCGGCCGTCGCGGCCCGGCTTCAGCCACGCGATGTCGTCGCCGATCGTCGTGACCTTCCAGCCGTCGAAGCCCTGCGGCGGAATCAGCATCGCGAAGTTGGTCTTGCCGCAGGCCGACGGGAACGCGGCCGCGACGTGATACTTCTTGCCCGCCGGCGACGTGACGCCGAGGATCAGCATGTGCTCGGCGAGCCAGCCCTGGTCGCGGCCCATCGTCGACGCGATGCGCAGCGCGAAGCACTTCTTGCCGAGCAGCGCGTTGCCGCCGTAGCCCGAGCCGAAGCTCCAGATCTCGCGCGTCTCGGGGAAATGCACGATGTACTTGACCGGGTTGCACGGCCACGGCACGTCCTGCTGGCCGGCTTCGAGCGGATGGCCGACGCTGTGCACGCACGGCACGAATTCGCCGCTCTCGCCGAGCACGTCGTACACGTCGCGGCCCATGCGCGTCATGATCCGCATGTTCACCGCGACGTAGGGGCTGTCGGACAGTTCGACGCCGACGTGCGCGATCGGCGAGCCGAGCGGGCCCATCGAGAACGGCACGACGTACAGCGTGCGGCCGCGCATCGCACCGCGGAACAGCCCGTTGAGCGTCTCGCGCATTTCGGCGGGCTCGATCCAGTTGTTGGTCGGGCCGACGTCGTCGCGCGAAGCCGCGCAGATGAACGTGCGATCCTCGACCCGCGCGACGTCCGACGGATCGGATTGCGCCAGATACGAGTTCGGGCGCTTGGCCGGGTTCAGGCGCTTGAGCGTGCCCTGGTCGACCATCGCCTGGCACAGTGCGTCGTTTTCCTCCTGCGAACCGTCGCACCACACGACGCGCTCGGGCTCCGTGAGTGCCGCGATGCGCGACACCCACTCGATCAGCCTGCGATGTTTGACGAAGGACGGTGGAGCGATCAGCGGGCCGTGTGTGGCTTCGGCCAGATTGTTTTGCGACATGAGGATGTCTCCGGATTTATTGGGCTGGGATGGGGATGCGGGGCGAGGCCCGCAAGACGGGGAATGCGATCGGCACGCAGGTCGCAACGACGCGCAACGCGGAGCACGCGGGCTGTGCGCGTGTCGATGCCGCGATGCGGGCGAGAGGATGTGATGTCTCGTTAGAAGATGCGAACGCGAGTTTCGCCATGCATGCAACCTGCCGTACAACTTCCATGCGGGCCAGCATACCATCGCCGTTATTCGGCCAACGTTGCGTTGCAGCAAGAAACGACGCGATCGGCGCACCGGCGCGCCGGGTGCGCGCGCGTCTTTTTTACAGTGCCGTCGCGCGCGCTTTGGGGACGAAACGGCCAGGACGGCCGTCCGGCAAGGGTTTCGCGAATGCGGAAAATCTGCCCGCTCGCGCCCGCACGCCGCCGGCGCGAACGCGCGCGCCGCGAATTCACGTTTTCGCTACTCAGGCAAACCCTGAATTAGGTTGCGCACACAAACATCTGACGTGAACGTGCGACGTACGCCCCTGCTCAAAACAGCGCCCCCGGCAATCCGGGGTAATACGCGCCCGCCGCCATCCCGCCGTCGACGGCCAGCTCGGCGCCGTTGCAGTACGACGCTTCGTCGCTCGCGAGGAACAGCGTCGCGCGTGCAATCTCGTCCGACAGGCCGACGCGCTGCAGCGGCACGTTCGCGCAGTGCCTGTTGATTTCCTCGAGCGGCGCGCCGGTGGGGTTCGACATCGCGGTGTTGACGCCGCCCGGGTGGACCGAATTCACGCGCACGCCCTGGTGGCCCAGTTCGAGCGCCGCGACCTTCGTCAGTCCGCGCACGCCCCATTTGCTCGATACGTACGCGGCCAGCGCGTTCACGCCGCGCAGCCCGTCCACCGACGAGATGTTGACGATCGAGCCGCGCTTGCGCGCGATCATGTGCGGCGCGATCGTGCGGATTCCGAAGAAGGTGCCGTCGAGGTTGATCGACACCGCGCGTTCGAAATCGTTTCGACAGCTCCGCGATGCCGCCGAACGTCAGCACGGCCAGGTTGTTGACCAGCACGTCGATGCGGCCGAACGCTCGATCGTCGCATCCGTCACGCGCGCCCAGCCCGCTTCGTCCGCGCCGCGTCGCCGAGTTCGCGCGCGAGCGCTTCGCGCGGCGCGTCGAGCACGTCGCCGATCACGACGCGCGCGCCCTCCGCGACGAACAGCCTGCATGTCGCCGCGCCCATGCCGCGTGCGCCGCCCGTGACGATTGCCACCTTGCCTTCCAGTCGCCCCATGTCGTCCTCCGTTCGATTCCGGTTTGCCGGCCGCCACGCGTTCGCGTGCGCGCCGGCGTCATGACGGGGCGCGGCCCGCGCCGCACCCCGTCGGTTCGCTGCATCAGCCCCGGTGAGCCTGCCCGCCGTCGAGCGACAACGGCGCGCCCGTCACGCGCGCGACCTTGCCGTTCAGCTCGCCCATGCGCACGCTTCAGGCGACGATCGCCGGATGGGCCTGCCGGGCCACATGACGGCCTTCCCGGCAACGACGACCGTTCGCCGTCCGTGTCGCGTCACCGGCACGCATGAATTCCCGCCATCTTCCTCTATACTGCTGCGCGCGCGATAAACCAGGGCCACATCACACCGGTGTCTCGCGCCAGACAGTCACGGCATGCGCGACCGACACGCCCGCAACAACCCCGGGCCGGCACGCATTTCTCTCCTGAACGATCCTTCTCTTCCGGGACAAGACGTGTTGATCCTGCTATATCAGCTCCTGATTGTTGCAACCCTGGGCATCGTGAGACTCGTTGCCCCGAAGCGGCTTGCGGCAGCCAGCCTGATCTGGTCGGCGTTGACGGTCTTCAATCTGTTCTGGCCTCCGCTGATCGCCTTGCAGCTGATCGTGATCTGGGTCGCCTATGCGTTCTTCAAATCCGGCGAAGCCTCGCCGCAACAGACCCGCCAACCGTCGCCGGCGCCCGCCGCGCCGACCGCGCCGACCGCGCCGGTAAGGCCCGCTTCCCCGCCAGCCACGAAACCGGGCGGGCGGGCGTCCGGCCCCGTCGATATTCCCGGAAAGACCCTCTTCTCGCCGGAAACGATCGACCCGGCCATCTCGATTCGCCCGGCCCCCGCGGCACCGCCGGCCGGCATGATCGACCGGTTCGCCGCGTTCGTCGGCATCGAGGCGGCGGCCCAGCAGGCCGCCGCGCCGCTGGTACGGGCATGCGGCATCGAACGGGTCTATCTCGAGGTTTGCCTCGAAAGCGCGTCCCGTCGCCTGAAACTGGAGCGCGAGCTGGCGTCGCGCGGCGAGGCATGCCGGCAGCAGTACCGGCAAAGCTACGAGCAGCTCATCGGCTTGCTGAAGGAGCACGAGGGCGAGCCGGTGGCGGAGCCGCCGGACCCGCCGGTCGTGTGCGTGAATCTCGCACAACGGCCGATCCATCCGGACGGATCGATCGATGCGGCCATACAACGCAGAGTCGATGCGGCGGTCGACGACTACGCGCAATTCCTGGCCACGCTGTCGCAAAACCTGAAGCAACCCGGCCTGAGGGCAAGCTTCGAACAGGAAATGATCGACGCGGGCCAGACCGACCTGCTGGCGCGCGTTCAACGCTTCGAGGCGGGACTCGACTGGCGCGGCCTCGCGCCTTCCGAAACGATCGACGACACGCCCTCGCACGCACCGCTCGCACCGCACGCCGGCACCGTCGGAACCCGGCCGACGACGCCGGCGCGCCCCGTGCCGGCCAGCGCCGATGCCGGCGATCCGGTTGCGCTGCTGGACAGCGCGCCGGCCGCCCCGGCCACACCCGTCGACGATGCATCGCGCCGCGCGATCGAGGCGCTGGCAGGCACGCTGCAGATTCCGATGCTCACGCATTTCACCCGCGCATCGAATCTCGATTCGATCCTGCGGCATGGCTTGTGTTCGCGGGTCAAAGCCGCCGAATCGGGCGTCGCGCCCGCCGTCAACGACGGCCTGCGCCTGGACGGCCGCCGCGACGGCGTCTCGCTTTCGATCGCATTCCCCAATCACCGGATGTTCTTCAAGTACCGCCAAACGAACCCCGACGAACGCTGGGTCGTGCTCGGCATCCATCCCGCCGTCCTCTGGCAAAAGCCCTGCGGCTTTTGCCGGCGCAACGCGGCGGATCATCGGATCAGGACGCTCCCCCGTTCGCAACTGACGGGGATCGACGCCTTTCGCGGCATGTTCGAGCCGCTCGACGATCTTCCGGGCCGCGCCGATCAGAACCTGCTCGCGTTCGATCCGACCGATCCGCAGGCGGAGGTACTGGTGTTCGACGTCATCGAACCGGAATACATCGAAGCCATTGCGTTCGACAGTCACGAAACGATGCAGGCGCTGTCCGCGCTGCTCGACGGACGCAATGTCACCCTGTTCGAACCCGATTCCGGGCCGTTCTCCTCGCGCGGCTATCAACGTAACGGAGCAAGGTAATTCCATGGCGCAGCGCCCCATTTTCATACCGAACCCCGAAGGGCCGTCGCTCGTTCGAACGGTCGACGTCGAGTTCGAATGGTTCCCCGGCCTGTCCGTCACGCAGAAGCAGCGTTCGATCGACGCGCTCCACGCCGCCGGCCGGCAGGCCGCGGGCGTCGCGGACATCCTGGAAATCTCGAGTAAATCGCGCGCGCAACTGGGCGTGGCCTTGAGCGCTTTCAATCTCGGACTCCGTGCGCCCGGACGCGACGACACGACGAGCGTGGAGTGCGCGTTTCAAGGCAGCAAGGTGTTCGAGAATGGCGGCCCGTATACGGACATGCTCGCCATGTCGTCGCTCGACGCGAAGCGCGACCGACGGCTCAGGGATTCCGGACGCCTCGTCGCTTTCCGGTTCATGAACGAGGACTGGCCGCTGGAGCCCCGTACGGCGTTCTACGACTGGCTCTTCATCACGGCCTTGATGCAGCACCCTGAACGCGCTTCCCGGCTATGCGCCTATTCCGCGTTTACCGACATCGAGTTCAATCCGGCGCGCTCGATCAATTGCCAGGCGTACTCCACCGCGCTGTTCGTCGCGCTGCATGCGCGCGGGAAGCTCACGGCGTCCGGCCTGGACAGAAACGCGTTTCTCGCCCTGCTCGCGGCTCACCCGCCCGTCGATCGCGACGCGGACGCGGGCCAGCCTTCGCTGTTCTGACGCCGCCCCGCCGACGATTGCCCATCGTTGCGGAAGCCGGCGAGCACGACGCCGGGCGCGGCCGTGCGGCACGCCTGCGGATGAAGGCCCGCCCGGCGGGCGAACCGGCTTCGACCGGAGCTAGCGCCGGCTCGCCGTCGAGCCGTGCACGAACGTCGCAACGGCCTCCACGACACCGTCCGCCAGCGGCAGGTCCGGGGCCGAATACGCGGCGATGTTGTCGTGCAGATCCGCCGTGCGGACTGTCTTGAGGACGTGATTGGCATCGGCGATCAGCGCCATTTCGGCACGCGGATTGGCGCGCAGCAGAAGCTCGGCGTCCTGCACCGCAACCTGGATGTCCCGCGTCCCCTGCACGACGAGCACCGGCTTCATGCAGCCGGCCATCAGCGCGGCCGGATCGACGGTCAGCCCGCTCATCAGGAAGCGCTGGACCGACGGCCTGAACAGCGGCATGAGTGCCGGGTCGATGCCGGCCGCGTCGACCCGCTTCCCGGCTTCCAGGGAGTCGAGGATCGACATGGCATGGTCCAGGATCGGGGCATTGGCCGGGTTCGCCTGCAGTTGCTGCCTCAATACCTGCCCCAACGGGCGTCCCGGCGTGGCGACCAGGATCAGGCCGGCGATGTCGGCCGCGTGCCGCGCCGCCAGCAACGCCACCAGCCCGCCCTCGCTGTGCCCCAGCAGCCAGACGCCGGAGGCGCCCGTGCGCGCCCGGATCGCGGCAACCCACGCATGGATGTCGGCCGCGTAGTCGTCGAGCGTGACGTCATCGGCATCCGGTACGGCCGAGGCGCTGCCGTACATGCCGCGCTTGTCGATCCGGACCGACGCGATACCCCGGTCGAACAATCCTTCCGCGAGCAACCGGCAGGTCGACGCCTGCAGGCCGTTCGGCCCGTTGCCATGCCTGTCGGTCGGGCCCGAGCCCGGTACGATCAGTACGACCGGCGCGTCGCCGATGTCCGGGGACAAGAACGTGCCCTTCAGCGGGCCCGCGGGCCCCGGTGCTTCGATATCCAGTTGCATGACTTGCAAACGCCCTCCCTGACAAACGTCCATGATTCTGTCACTCCCGTTGCATGCGGGACCGTCGACGCGATTCACGATGCCCGTCGCGGGCAGCGCTCGCGACGATGCGACAGGCTCACCCGCGCCGCAGCCGAAGGTCAGCGCGAGTCGCCGTCGAAGCGACGCGGCTGATAAGTGTTCCCGTTCCAGGTGAAACGCGCGGACTTGCCCGACGCAGCCTTGCCCTTCGGGCGCACCAGAAGGTCGTAGTGGCCATTGGTCGTGCGCGGGCTGAACGACAGCACGTAATGAACCTCCGCCGTGTTTTCCGCATCGCATGCATCCTGCCCGGCATCGCCCCGCGCCTTGCCCTTTCCGGCCGCCTCCTTCATGCACTCCGCGACGCCGTCCTTGTCGTAGGTCGACCAGTCGGTGGTCGCGGTGAAGACGGGCGTCACACGCGCGTCGGCATAGCGGTACAGGCTCAGGATCCCGGTCGTATCGCTATGCGACGTGGACGTGTAGTTGTTGTTGAAGCGCACGCCGAAAGCGGTTTCCTGCGCGCTGATCCGGTAGGGAATGACATCCATCGTCAGGAATGCATTCCACAGCATCGGGGAGGTATCGACACGCTCGCTTCGATCGCTCGCGAGCAGGCGGAATCCTTGCGCGTCGCGGGTCAGGACGCCCGTCCACAACGCCGCGTCGGCGTCGTCGGCCGGGCGCTGCACCAATGCGGCCACGACCCACAGCGGACCGGACGTCGACGGCCCGTGCGTCCACGTCGACAGCGCGACATCCTGGACACTCTCCGCCGGCGCCGGGTCGTTGCCCATCAGCGCACGCAACGCGGCCTGCTGCTGATCCTTGTCGTTCACGTCGCCCGCTGCGAACGTGCCATGCGCGGCGAGCGCCAGCACGAGCGCCAGCGCCGTTCGCACGCAAAAGCGGCCTGTCTTCCCCGTTGCGTGGCCCGGGCATTGACGCTCCGGGGATGATTCTTCACCGCATTTTTCCAGCGTGCCGATCAGCATTGCCCGTGTACTCCACGTCGAAATGTTTTTCTCAACCGGTTGCAAGGATACCAACGACGTCCTGTATCGGGCCGCCGGACAAGCGCGGCGTTGCTTGTCGTCCGTCTGCGCGTCCTCGGTGCATCAATCGGCGCAGGTCCATCGGGTTTCTTCGACATCGAAGCGGAATCGCAATGGATCGGTCGAGGGAATCGGAAAAGCGGAGGGCACGTGGCCCAGATCCGACCACCCATATCCGGACGTTCGAATATACGAACGCGGCAGGCCGGCGTGCCCGGCCGATGGATAGTCATGGCACGACCACACTCGATACATGCGCCTGTTCTCGAACAGGAAATGCGCCAGTTGTCGTTCCTCGATGTCCCGCAAGGCGACATTGAGATCGCGCCCGGCGCCGCCCGCGTCACCCGATCCGCGCTCCGACCGGACGACCTCGCCATCGACCACACGTATTTCCCAGAAGTTGCCCAGAGCCGCTTGGGCGATCGGGACGGGGCCGAAGGATATCCAGATCATGTTCGCGATGGCGCGCAGCCTTGCGAGATCGCTCGGCGCCAGCACGATGTTCGAGCGATGCGTGATCCCGGACTGCACCTCGCCTCCGCGGGACACAAGCGCGAATTTGATCACGGACAACGTGCCGATGTCGAAGTCGACGAGCGTCGTCGTCGTTCCCCCGAGCCCGCCGCTGGTCCAGGTGACCCCATGACGCACCCCCTTGAACGGCCCCTCTTCCGGCGTGGAATACGGCGCGCAATTCGCAACGCACGTCTGCCCGGCGGCACGCGATCCGATGGCCGTTGCGGACGCCAACGACACCGTTGCCGGCCGACGTGCGTCGACCGCACGCAAGTAGCGCTCGAACGTATCGGCCTCGGCCGAAAACTGACGCTCGATACGACTCTGCTCGAGAATCCTTCTGCCCGGATCCCCGATGCTCAATGCCATGGCGACGCGACTCGCGGCGTTCCCGGACGCGCTATTGATCTGGTAGCGGCGCTGGGCGAATTCACCATAGGTCAGCTTCCGTTGCGAGAGGCTCGCGGTCAGCCGGCGGATCTTCGCCTCGACAATACCGGCGAACGCCGCGCCCTGCAGCGTCGCCGACTGCGCCATCGGCGTCAGCTCCGGCGACGTCAGGTCGATCTCATGCTCCTGCTTGATGCACGCGTCACGCAGTGCGCTCCATTTCTCGATCAGGGGCACGTCAGCCCGCGTCGGGAAGATGTCGAGCATGGCGTAGGGATACGGCGCGGGTATCGCCGGATCGTGAAAGATCTCGATCTTGTCGCAGATCGGATTCAACTCCGGCGTGGCCAGGGTGGCCGCGCACGCGTTGCGCAATGCGTCGATCCGCGCGTTGATCCGGTTGTATCCGTCGGCAGCCCGCTCGGACGCGCGCGCGGCGGCCGAAACGGGTTGCACCGTCGACGCCTGCCCGGTTCCGGTCGCCGTTGCCGTCGACGGCGTCGCGCAGGCCGAACCGGATACGCAACCGGACAGGGATTGGGTCGATACCGGGTGAAAGGCATGGCAACCACTCAGCAGCGCGGTCACGGCCCATGTCGCGGTTCGTCTTCTCATCGTGCGGTCCTTCACGCGGCCCCTCGCGGAAAGCCGGTGTATTTCAAGCGCAATCGGCCGGCACGGGCTCGCCCCGTGTCTGCCAGTCGCCCACGATCTTCGTTATCTACGGCGCTCCGGACGTCTGCGCCAGCCCGACTGCCTCTGGCCGCTCCCCGCGCAATCGCCCCGGGCAACCGGGGACGCTCGTCAGCGCAAAGGCGGCAAGAAGCAATCCGGCCGTGTACAGCGGCCGCCGCGCGGACGAACCCGTTCTTTCGCGAGACGGCTCGACACCGTCGCGATCATGCCGGCACCGATACGGACGACGTTCCGTCCCATCCGGAGCGAACGCCCGTGACGGCATACGCATGGCAGATGCCCCACGAGACAACAGCACGCGCGCCCCGTATCCGCACCGTCCTCGTCACGGGTTGACTCGATGGTTCCGGCTATTCGAGCGCTTGCCGAATCGCCGCGGCCAGCCCGGCCGGATTCTCCCACGCCATCGAATGCCCGGCATTTTCCACGATGGCAACGCTCACCCCGTCCATCGGAAGACGCGCGGTATCGACGTCGGGCAACGAGTGCGCGCCGAAGACGACGGTTCTCGGCATCGTCATCGAACGGAGCTGCTCGCGCCAGCCGGGCTCGCTGCCCGCGATGAGCGACACCGCGCTTCGATGCACCGCGTACGGCGCGCTGGCCGACAGCGAAGCGGCCCAGATATCGCTGCCGCCGGCCGCGGATTCGGCGATCAGCGCCGCGTGCCCGGTTTGCACGTACTCCGCCTCGGTCATCGCCGCGATCTTTCTGCTGAAAAATCCGCCGCCGGCATCCAGGTTGGGCTCGCCGAGCACGAGACGACGTACCCGCTCGCCGAGCAGCGCCGCTGCCGAGATGGCCACGGCGCCCCCCATGCTGTGCCCGAACAGGTCCAGCGACGGCAGCGCCAGATGATCGGCCAGCGCCGCGAGCGTGCTTGCGTGCTCCTGCACCGTGTAGGAAAAATCCGCCGGGCGATCGCTGAATCCGAATCCGAGCAAATCGACCAGCACCCGCCGACGCCCCGACAAAGCGGGCATCGCCACGACGTCCGGATAGTCGCAGGAGGACGCGCACCCGATGCCGTGCACGAAGAGCACCGGAACGCCCTGCCCGGGGAGATCGTGATATCGGAGCCCCCACCGGCCGTTCCTGACGGCAAAAGTCTTCATGTTCGATGTTCCCCTTGAGTTGCGGCTTCCGCGCGTACCGCGCCGTCTTTGCCGGCGTGCGCGACAGATGCCTGTATCGAATCGGGCATGCGCGTGAGCAGCGCTGACTCTACACTGACGGATCCGCTTCCGCCCAATGGCTCCAGCATGGCCTCGCCCGCTCCCTTCAGTGGTTCGAAAATCGCGCTCTTCAACGATCGCGACCTGCTCGTCTATCGGCGCGACGACAAGCCCGACATACCGTTTCCCGGCCTGTGGGACCTGCCCGGCGGCGGCCGGGAAGGCGACGAGACGCCCGTGGCATGCGCCCTCCGCGAGCTGCACGAGGAATTCGGGCTGACGATTCCGGAGAGCCGGATCGGGTGGTCCAGGATGTATCCGTCGAGCCGTCAGGACCGCCTGCCGCACTGGTTTTTCGCCGGCCAGCTGAGCGCTGCGGATATCGCCGCGATCCGTTTCGGCAACGAAGGCCAGGAATGGGCGCTGATGGATGTCGACGCGTATCTGCGCCTCGCCGACGGAATCGTGCACTTGCAGGCGCGCGTGGCCGAATACCTGGGGCGTTGACGGCGTGTACGCCGGCGCGTTGCGGAGGCGTGCGCCCGTCGTTGCCCCGCGACGGCCGTTCGACGATCCGGACCTCGCGACGCAAGCGGCTACGCGGCGGTGCAGCCTGCGGCGCGCGCGCGCCCCGGCGGACGAGTAAACCGCATCAGCGCGCGTCCAGCCACGCCATGAATGCGTCGAGCACCTCCGGCGTCATGTCGAGCAGGGCCTCGGCGAGCTTCGGCTGCCCTTTCGCCGTTGCCACGGCCGCGAGCATGCCGGTCACCAGCGCCTCGTCGCACGCGCGTTCGGACGCGGTCGCGACCAGCGACGGCAGCCGCGCGAGCGCCGAGAAATAGGCGGATTCCAGGTCGGCCGGAACGGCGACCGCGTGCCTGATACGGCAAATCTCGACCCACGCCGGAAACTGAAAGTACGCATGGTCGGCGACGTCGGGCGCGGATGCGAGCGCCTGCACGACGTAAGGAACCGCGGCAAACGACGCATCGTAGACGTCGCCCTGATGCGCCAGGGCGCTCCATAGCGTGAACCATGGCTCGGCATCGTGCGCCGAGGCCGGCGCACCGTCGAGCTGCCTCAAGAGGGCGGGAATGTCGGCGGCGTTGCCGTACGCGTGCCTGAGTTGTGCCCAGCGAGGGCTGTCGAGACCGATCATCGCGCGATTCCTTACATGCGTTCGGGATGCCGCTGCGCGGGCACGCTTTCCTGTCGCGGCGTCATGCGGAACCCGAACCATAGCACCCGACGCCGCGGACGAAACGGGCGCGGCCTCGCCTCCCGCCCTCCCGCTCCTTTCCCACGCCACCGACAAAACGTCTATAATTGGACATTCCATCGACCAGCCCGCCGATTCGCCCGACTCGGCACCTGCCTCGATGCCCTTGCCACGCCGGCCCGGAGCGACATGAGCGACTACCCCGTTTTCGACACGCTTTGCGATCTGCTGAATACGTCCGGTGCACGGTTCCGCGTGCTCGAGCATCCGGCCGAAGGCAAATGCGACGCGATCGCCGCGCTGCGCGGCACGCGCCCCGAACAGGGCGCGAAGGCGATGCTCTGCACGTTCAAGGACGGCGGCGACGCCACCGCGCTCGCCGTGATTCCCGGCCACCTGAAGATCGATTTCCGCAAGGTCGCCGCTGCCGTCGGGCGACGCAAGGCGACGCTCGCGCCGCCCGACCTGGCGGCCGCCGTCACGCGCTGCGTGATGGGCGCCGTGCCGCCGTTCGCGCTCGATGCCGGCATCACGCTCGTCGTCGATCCCGCGCTGGTCGAGCGCAACGCCGAGATCGCGTTCAACGCGGGCCGCCTCGACCGCTCGGTCGTGCTCGACGCGACCGACTACCTGCGGATCGCGCGCCCGCTGCTCGCCGACATCACGCGGCCGGAAACGGCTGACGGCCAGGCCCCCGCCGATTGACCGTTTCCCGCAGCCGTCGCATCGCTCCGCAACCCGAACCCGAACCTGAATCCGCCATGACCGCCTCCCGCAAAAAAGCGCCGTCCGAACAGGCGTCGCTGATCGAACAGGTACAGCGCATCGCCGAAGGGCTCGGCGCGATGTTCGCGCCGTTCACGGAGGTCGTGGTCCACGACCTGCGCACGCCGGAGCACGCGATCCTCGCGATCCACAACAACCTGTCCGGACGCGCGGTCGGCGATCCCGCGACCGAGCTCGGCCTCGCCCGCATCGCGGACGACGACTTCCCGCCCGTGCTCGCGAACTACCCGAACCGCTTCGCCGACGGCCGCACCGCGAAAAGCACGTCGATCGGCATCAAGGATTCGAGCGGCCGCTACGTGGCCGCCCTGTGCCTGAATGCCGACGTCACGCTGTTCCGCGGCTTCCAGGGCATGCTGAACCAGTTCTGCCGCACCGACGGCGAAGCCGTCGCCGACACGCTCGACCCGGCCGGCGCGGATGCGATCCGGCAGCGCATCGACGCATTCGCGATGCGCCTCGCAACGACGCCGCGCGAACTGAAGACCGAGCAGCGCCGCGAGCTGATGCAGACGCTGAAAACCGACGGCTTCCTCGAGGTGCGGCGCGCAATGGAGATCGTGTCGCAACATCTCGGCGTGTCGCGCGCGACGGTCTACAACGACGCGAAATGATGCCCGCGCCGCGTGCGCGCGGCGCGCCCGTTCACTTGACCTTTCCGACCCTCGAACGATCATGAACTCTCCGACCCTCCCCACTTACGACGATGTCGCCGCCGCCGCGGCCCGGCTCGAAGGCCATGCGCACCGCACGCCGGTCATGACGTCGCGGACGATCGACGAAGCGCTCGGCGCGCAGGTGTTCTTCAAATGCGAGAACCTGCAGCGCATGGGCGCCTTCAAGTTCCGCGGCGCCTTCAACGCGCTGTCGCGCTTCGACGCGACGCAGCGGCGCCACGGCGTCGTCGCGTTCTCGTCCGGCAACCATGCGCAGGCCGTCGCGCTGTCGGCGCGCATCCTCGGCATCCCCGCGACGATCGTGATGCCGCAGGACGCGCCGGCCGCGAAGATGGCGGCGACGCGCGGCTACGGCGGCAACGTCGTGACCTACGACCGCTACACCGAGGATCGCGAGCAGATCGGGCGCGATCTCGCCGAGCGGCACGGGTTCACGCTGATCCCGCCCTACGATCACGCGGACGTGATCGCCGGCCAGGGCACCGCCGCCAAGGAATTGATCGACGAAGTCGGCCCGCTCGACGCGGTGTTCACGCCGCTCGGCGGCGGCGGGCTGCTGTCGGGCACCGCGCTCGCCACGCGGGCGCTGTCGCCGCAGGCAACGCTGTACGGCGTCGAGCCGGAGGCGGGCAACGACGGTCAGCAATCGTTCCGCTCCGGGGCGATCGTGCATATCGACACGCCGCGCACGATCGCCGACGGCGCGCAGACGCAGCACCTCGGTCAACTGACGTTCGCGATCATCCGCCGCGACGTCGACGACATCCTGACCGCGACGGACGCGGAACTGGTCGACTGCATGCGCTTCTTCGCGACGCGCATGAAGATCGTGGTCGAACCGACCGGCTGCCTGTCGTTCGCGGCCGTGCGCCGGATGAAGGACGCGCTGCGGGGCAAGCGCGTCGGCGTCGTGATCAGCGGCGGCAACGTCGATCTCGAGAACTTCTGCAGCCTGGTGTCGGCCCCGGCCTGAGCGCAGCGGCGCGCGGAAAGATGCCGTCATCCGCGCGCCGTCGCGACTTGCCGTCGCGTTAAGTTTGGCGCCCTAGACTGAATAGGTTGTCCCGCAGTCAGTCGTGAAGGAGCCACCATGAATACGCACGCGATCGTCGCCGCCGCCCTGGCGGCCGCCTCTCTTACGGCGTTCGCTCAACCGGGCGCGACGTTCACCGGTTTTCCCTCGACATCGCCGCACGACCCCGCCGCGCAGGCCGCGCACCGTTCGCCCGGCGCGTTGCCGCGCGCCGGCATCGTGCTCGCGAAGATCGATCAGAACAATACGCCGCCCGATCGCGGCGACGACCCGGGCGGCCGCACGCACGCCGGCTCGCACATGTGACGGCGCGCGCCGGGCGCCGCTGCCGCGCCCGGCCTCAGAACGACGGCAGCGACGGATCGCGGGCGGCGAGGATCGCGTCGGTGCGCCGCTGCAGCGCGCCGTCGATCGTCTCCGGTTGCGGGATCAGCCAGTAGCGCTCCTCCCGGACGCCGTCGAACACGCGCTCGGCGAATGCGTCGGGCGTGAGGCCGTGCGCGTTCAGCATCGCGCGCATCGTGTCGACGAAGCCGCGCACCTCGGGCCGGTCGTGCGCGGTGCCGAACGGATCGTCGAAGATGCCCGAGTGCATGGGGCCCGGTGCGAGCAGCGACACGCCGACCGGCGCGCCGAGCATCTTCAGTTCGCCGTACAGCGATTCGGTCAGCGCGACCACCGCGAATTTCGTCGCCGAATACGGCGTCATCAACGGGCTCGGCAGGAATCCGCCCACCGATGCGGTGTTCACGACCCGCGCGGGCAGGTTGCGCTCGAGCATGCGCGGCACGAAGCTGCGGATCCCGTTCAGCACGCCGTGCACGTTGATCGCGAAGCTGCGCTCGAAGCGTTCCGGCGTGATTTCCCAGCTGAAGCCGGTGGCCATCACGCCCGCGTTGTTGAACAGCAGGTCCGCGCCGCCGAAGCGCTGCCAGGCCGCGGCCGCCAGCGCGTCGACGGCTTCCGGGCAACTGACGTCGGTCGGCACGCACAAGGTGTCGGTGTCGGTGTCGGTGTCGGTGTCGAGCGTCGCGGCGAATGCGTCGAGCTTCGCCGCGTCGAGATCGGCCAGCACGACGCGCATGCCGAGGGCGGCCGCGCGGCGTGCGAGCCCGCTGCCGATGCCGCTGGCCGCGCCGGTGATCACGGCGGTGCCGCCGTCGAAGCGAATCGTTTTCGTCATGTCGGTCGGAGTCCTGTCGGGTCGATGAAGGAAGCCGTGCGCGCGGGCCGTTCGGCCCGCGATATCCGCAGCAACATGCAACACCCGCCTCGTGTCCGCCTCGCCTGTTTGAACGAGATCGGGCGCCCGCGCCGCCAGCGCGACCCGGGCCAGCCGGTCGCACGGATCGCCGCGCACCCCGGGTTCGGCGGCGAGAAGGCGTTCCGCCGCGCGTTCGCCCGGTGGACGGGTGTCGCGCCGAGCCGGTTCCGGTGCGACCGAACGGCGGCGAACCGCCCCGTTTCGTCAGACATGAAAGGCGGCGGCGACGCACGATGAACAGGATTCCAACCGTTTTTTCCGGCAATGACGTTTTTTCGCACCCCTGCGCAACCGGACAATTGACGCGCCGGCGCGCCCGCCATTACCCTTGCGCGCTGATGGTTCCCGGAAACGGGATCAAATGGGAACGCAGGAGAGGCGGCGCCTCGAATCTGCGGCTGCCCCCGCAACTGTGAGCGGCGAATCCGTGCCACCGCATGCCACTGGGAAACCGGGAAGGCCGGCACGCATCGCGACCCGCGAGCCAGGAGACCTGCCATCGACCCGAGGTCCAAGCAGCCGCACCGGGCGGGGTGTCCCGATGCGCCAGGCGCCGCCGCTGGCGGTCGCCCGTTGCATGGACGGCCCGACCTCAGGATCTGCCCGATGTCCTCCGTTACCGCATCCGCTTGCGCGCCGCAAGCGTCGCACCGGCCCGCCGCCGGCGCGCACGCCCCGCCCGCGCGCCGTGCCATGTCGATCGCGTCCGCCGGCCCGCGCCGCGCCGACGCCCGCGACAGCAGCCTGACCGGCCCGGTCGCGCGATAACCCGCCCGATCACCGATAACAAAACCGGCGCTGCCCGCCGCCCGTTCCCGGTCGCCCACGCGCAGCCCGACAACAACGACAGCCTCATGAAGATTCGACACCTCCTTGCCACGTCCGCCGCGACCGCCCTGCTCTCGCCCGCCGCGCACGCCGCCGGCGACCTCGCGGCCTCGCCGACGGCCCCCGCCGCCGACGCCACCGACCTGCCGGCGATCACCGTGACCGACACGCGGCGGCTGCCCGAGTCGTTCGACCAGCGCTATGCGACGACCCAGGTGCTCACGCGCACCGATCTCGACCGGCTGTCGCCGAGCGACCCGAGCATCACCGAGGCGCTCGCGACGCTGCCCGGCGTGACCGTGTCGCAGAACGGCGGCCCGGGTTCGTCCGCGTCGGTCAGCATCCGCGGTTCGTCGGCAAGCCAGGTCGCCGTGTTCATCGACGGCATCCGGATCGGCTCGTCGACCACCGGCATCGCGCCGTGGTCGGATCTGCCGACTGAAGCGTTCGAACGCGTCGAGGTGATCTCGGGGCCGGCCGCCGCGTCGTTCGGCGCCAATGCGATGGGCGGCGTCGTGCAGCTCTTCACGCGCCGCGCCTCCAACCAGCCGAACCAGACGACCGTCTCGTTCGGCGGCGGGTCGAACAAGACCTTCGACACGCAGCTGCGCACCTCGGGCACGGTGCCGTCGACCGGGCCGCTCGCCGCGCTCGGCGGGCTCACCTACTCGCTGGGCCTGCACTCGTACAACACGGCCGGCATCGATGCGACGCAGCCCGTGCTGCCGTACCACGAGGCCGGCCGCAACCCGTACCACGCGCAGGATCTCGATGCGCGGCTCGGCTATGCGCGCGACAACTGGTCGATCTCGACGTTCGCGCTGTATCACCGGTCCGATCTGTCCTTCGACAACATCGGCTACGCAGACCGCCAGCTCGATCATCAGCTGACGACCGGTATCGCGTTCCACCTCGACATCACGCCCGACACGCAGTTCGACCAGTCGTTCGGTTATTCGAACGATCGCCAGTTCCTCTACGCAAGCAATCCGGCCGTCCCGACCGACCAGATCAATTCGCAGCGCATCAGCACGTCGACGTCGCTGACCCATCAGGAACGCGGCTTCCACCTGTTCGGCCTGCCGCTGTCGGGCGAGACCAAGCTGGCCTACGATTTCACGCGCGAGCAGGCGTTCCTGCCGATCGACATTCCAACCGGCGTGCCCACGCGCAACGATTCCGCGTTTTCGCTGCATCAGTCGGCAACGCTCGGCCCCGTGACCCTGTTCCTCGCGGGCCGTCACGAGATCATCGCCGGGCAGTCGGTGAACACCGGCAACGCCGCGCTGTCGTGGGCGATCACGCCGGTCTACACGGCGCGCGTGTCGTACGGCAACGGGTTCCGCCTGCCGACGTTCAACGACCTGTACTACCCCGGCTACGGCAATCCGAACCTCAGTCCGGAACGCAATACGTCGGTCGAGGCCGCGATCGACGCGAACACGTCGTACGGCACGTTCACGGCCGCGATCTACGACACGCGGATCACCAACCTGATCGCGTACAACCCGCTGACCTATTCGCCGATCAACATCGGCCGTGCGCATGTCAGCGGGCTCGACCTGTCGTACAAGGGGACGATCGGCAACTCGACGCCGGTGAGCCTCGCGGTCGGGCTCCTGAATCCGCAGGACGAGACCAACGACTCCTGGCTGAACCGCCGGCCGCGCCAGACGGTCAGCCTGAGCATCGACCACACGTGGGACGAGCTGCACCTGCACGCGCTGAGCACGGGCGCGTCGCTGCTCTACGGCGGCACGACGTTCGACGATCCGGCGAACATGACCTATCTGCCGTCGTATCTGACGGTGGGCCTGCGTGCGTCGTACCGGATCAATTCGCACCTGACGGTGTCGGCCACGCTGTCGAACCTGTTCGATCGCCAGTACGTGACCGCGTACGGTTACAACACGCTGGGGCGTACCGCGTTCGGGAAGATCAGCTATACGTTCTGACGCGTCGATGAAGAAGCCTTGGCGCGGCGCGGCAAGGCTTCGAACGGACAGCGGCCGCGCTGTCCGCCGCACGCGCCGGCCCGGCCAGGGTTTCGCCGCGGAAAACCGGAAGAACGCAACCCTGGCCCATCCTGCTCCCGCTCGACGACGTCGACAGGCGAAATGCCGAACTCGGCACGCCGACGAGCGTCGAACCCACCATCATCGTCGAAACACGTTGCGACGCCGTCCGGGGCGACCGGCCTGAACGCCCCGAACGCCCGGTCCCGACACGACGCACGCACTGCCGGGCCGTCGAGGCCGGAGAACCCTGCTGGACATTTGCTCCGTCAGGCCGTACGGTGGGCGGCACGCGCCGAAAATAAGCGCCCGACGCGCGGTGATCGGCCCTCGAGCCGTCGATCGCGAATTTCACGCCGCCGTCTTGCGATGGATGGCGCCGCACGCCCGACGACCCGGTTCGCCGCCCGCGCCTGCCGGCACGAACCGTGACGTGACGACGATCGATTGTTCAAGCCAATCCCGCCTGGAGATTCAATTGGAGCAGATCGGATATTCGTGGCCCACCTTCGATCAACTGACACGCTACCTGATCAGGCTGATCGATCCGGGAAAAATACTGGACATCGGCGCCGGCGGCGGGAAATACGGACGCATGCTCCGGGATGTCGTGCCGGATTGCCGCTTCACCGCACTGGAATGCGACGAGGCAACCCATCCGCTGCTGATCGACAACGGCTACGACGACATCATCGCCGGCCTCAGCGACACGCTCTACGATCGCCCCGGCGACGCGTACGACACGATCATCCTGGGCGATGTCATTGAACACATGCGCCACTCTCATGGCCGCGATCTCCTGGAATTCCTGAACTACCGGGCGCGCTACATCATCATCTCGACGCCCGAATGCATGCCGATGAGCGGGACCTCCTATTTCGAGAGCCACAATTCCGTGTGGCGGCCCGATTCCTTCATGTGGCATGACTTCTGGGCGCATCAGCAATGCGGCATCATGCATTTCTATCTGCTCCGGGGGCATCTCGACTGGAATGCGAAGGGCCTGGATTTCCTCGTGAACTCGGCGAACGCCTCGCATCTGTTCAATGCGCGCGCCAGCAGCGAGACGGAGGCCGCCGACGAGAAATCGCTCCAGCCCGTCAGCCTGACGCTCCACGACTACCGGTACATGGAAAAGCTCGACGGCGACCAGTACGCCGTCTTTCGCCCCATCTGATCGCATCCGGAATCGATACCCGCGGAGGGTTTTGCGCCCCGGAAAGGTCAACGCGGCGGCCTCCCGGAAGGCAACACCCCGCTAGACGAAGCCCTTCACGCCCGCGACCACCTGAACCGCGCCGAACACCGCGATCACGGCGGCCGATACACGCGACAACGCGTGCACGAATGCGAACGACATCTTCGTGCGCAGCGCGGCGGTCGCGCTGCTCAGGCACAGCCACCAGGCCGCGGACCCGGCGAACACGCCGCCGACCATCAGCGCGACGGCCGGCCACGCCGCCGCATCCCTCGCCCCCGACAGCGGCCCCAGCGCCGCGAAAATCCCGACGAACGACAGGATCGTCATCGGGTTCGACAGCGTCAGGCCGAACGTCGTCAGGAAATCGCGCACGACGGTCGTGCGGCGCGACACGTCGCGCTGCGGCGTCGATGCGGCCGGCGCCTGTCGCGCGACGGTCCACGCCAGCCACACGAGGAACGCGCCGCCGCCGATCTTCAGGCCGACGGCAAGCATCGGAAATGCGGTGACGACACCCGCGACACCGAGCGCGCCGAGCAGGCCGTAGATCGCGTCGGCGCACGCGGCGCCGACGCCTGTCGCGAACCCCGCGTGAAAGCCGCGGCTCAGGCTGCGCTGTATGCACAGCATGCCGATCGGGCCGACCGGCACCGCGATCGACAGCCCGATCACGACGGATTGGATGAACAACATTGCCTGCTCCTTGCGACATGCAACGGGACGAACAGGCATCGTAGGGAAAGTCCCGTCATCGCTGAATGCGGTTTTTAAGGAAAAATAGCCGCTCCACCTTAAAAAAAAGCCGCAATGGACGATCTGGACTGGAAGGTACTGACGCTGTTGCAGGCCAACGGCCGCATCAGCTATACGGAGCTGGCGCGCCAGGTGCACCTGTCGGTGCCGGCGGTGACGGAGCGCGTGAAGCGCCTCGAGGCGGCCGGCGTCGTCGCGGGCTACACGGCCCGGATCAATCCTGCCGCGGCCGGCTATCCGGTCAGCGCGCTGATCGGCATCACGGTGCCGCAGCCGGCCAAGGCGAAATTCCTCAAGCTGCTGGAGACGATCCCCGAAGTCGTCGAATGCCATCACGTGACGGGGGCCGACTCGTACGTCATGCGCTTCGTCGCGACCAGCATGGCCCATCTCGAACAACTGATCGAACGCATCAACCTGTACGGCGAAACACGCACGTCGATCGTGATGTCGACGCCGCTGCCGGCGCGCGGGATGGCGCGACCGCCGTCGCCGCGCGACGTCGTCCGCGAATGACGCATCGCGCGACCGGGCCCCGACGCCGGCACGCGGCCGCGCGTCGAGCGCTCGCGGTCGGCGGCAACCTGCCGCCGACATCCGCCGGGCCGGTTGCCGCCGGACGAGGCGACCGCGCGACTACTTGCCCGTCACGCCGCCGAGCAGGCCGCCCAGCAGCCCCGTAACGGGTGCGAGCGGATTGGCGAGACCGCCCAGCGGCGAACCGCCGTTTCCGCCCGTGCCGGTTGCGGAACCGCCGTGCACGGTCGCCGGGATGCCGCCGACCACGCTCGTCACCAGGCCCGCGACGGGCACCGCGCCGTTCGCGCCGCTTGCGTTCACGAGACCGCCCACATTGGTCACCGTGTTGCCGACCGCGCGGACGAGTTCGCCGACGCCGCCGACCAGCGGCTGCGGCGACGTGGACGTCACCTTCCACCCCGCCGACGTAATCGCACCGCCGACCTGCCCGAGCAGGCCCGCGACCGGCTGCCCGAGGCCGGTTGCCGCGCCGACCTGCTGCGTGACCTGGCCGACCGTCGTCACGAGCGGCGTAATCGCCGTGCTGATCGCTTGCGTGGTCTGCTGGACCGGGCCCGACGACAGCGCCGAGCCGAGCATGGTGCCGCCCGTCTTCAGGCCGCCGGCCACCGTATCGAGCAGGCCGCCGACGGGTGTCGTGAGGGGCGCCAGCGGCGACAGCGGGCCGGTGCCGAGCGCCTTCACCGTTTCGCCGAGGCCGGCGACCGGATTGCCGGTCGAGCCGACGATGGTGCCGAGGCCGGCCACTGTCGTCCCGACGGGATTCGCCGTGAAGCCGATCTGGCCGATGCCGTTGCTGATGGCGTTGGTCGTATCGCGGACGATCGTGCCCGCGCCCGTGACCATGTTGCCGAGGCCGGTCGTCACGCCCTTGGTCGCCCCGGGCGGGCTGACGCCGGAAATCGTGGCGCCGGCGTCCATGACGACCGCGCCGACGGAGCTGATGATGCCGTTCGTGCCGGGGGTACCGCTCGTGCCGCTTGTGCCGCTTGTGCCGCTTGTGCCGCTTGTGCCGCTTGTGCCGCTTGTGCCGCTTGTGCCGCTTGTGCCGCTCGTGCCGCTTGTGCCGCTCGTGCCGCTTGTGCCGCTCGTGCCGCTCGTGCCGCTTGTGCCGCTCGTGCCGCTCGTGCCGCTCGTGCCGCTGGTTCCGCTGGTTCCGCTTGTGCCACTGGTTCCGCTCGTGCCGCTGGTTCCGCTCGTGCCACTGGTTCCGCTTGTGCCACTGGTTCCGCTCGTGCCACTGGTTCCGCTCGTGCCGCTGGTTCCGCTTGTGCCACTGGTTCCGCTCGTGCCACTGGTTCCGCTCGTGCCACTGGTTCCGCTCGTGCCACTGCTCCCGCTCGTGCCACTGCTCCCGCTCGTCCCGCTCGTACTCGTCGTTCCGATGGTGCCACCGCCCGGCGTCGGTGCCGTAACGTCGCTGCCGCCACAGGCAGCCAGTGCGCACGCAGCGGCAATGGCGGCGAGCGCCACGTTCGTCCTGACGAAATGAATTTGCATGAAAGCCCCCTTCGCTTTTCAGCTCGACCATCCCGACAAGCATCGATCGTGCCATCCCGATCGACGCCCACGACGGATCGGCACGCATGCCTGCGCGCGCATTGCCGGTGGCCGTCCGCGGCTATCGCACCCGGCATCCGTCGCCGATCGCCCCGGTGCGATCAGGCCTTGCCGTCACCGGTAACACGCGCGTAACGCGGGCTCCGCGTTACGTAGCATCAAACGACGAAGGGGCGGGTCCCGCCCCGTATTGCCGTCACGCCCGCGCCGGCTCGTCCGTCATGGCCGCTTCACGAGCCTCACGATCGTGAGCGTGCCGTTGACGCTCTCGACGCGCACCCTGACCTTGTCGCCCACGTGCAGCGACCGGATCATTGCCGCGTCCGCCACGTTGAACGCCATCGTCATCGCCGGCATCCCGATGTTGTCGAGCGCGCCGTGCTCCAGCGTCACCAGCCCGCGCCCGGCATCGATCTCCTTGACCTCGGCATCCGTCAGCGCCGCATCCGGCGAGGACATCGTCGTGTCCGCCCCGTTCATGTCGGGCATCTCGCTGCCCGCGAACGCCGGCGTCGCCACGACCACCATCGCGCACCATACGGCGGCTGCCTGAACGCAGGGAAAGCAGATCTTCATCGCAACGCTCCTGTCGAACCGCACCCGTTCGTTCGGGTCGTGCGCCGCGCGCCGCGCACGACCGCGTCCGCCACCGCCGGCGGCCCCGGCTCTCACACGAACAGCGACGCGACGATCGCGCACCACACCGCACTCGCGCCGCACAGAAACACGCGCCGCGCGACCAGCATCCGCGACTCGTCGCCGGGGGTCTTCATCGGCGACGTCGCCAGAAACGGCACGCTGGCGAGGCACGCGAAGCCCGCCAGCCCGGGCACGATCACGACATAGTCGCCGAACCGCCACGGCAGCGGCTCGTGGAACCCCCAGTAGCCGAGAAACAGCATGCCCATCGAAAACATCGTCGCGGCGGCCGAGCTGAGCGCGACCACCGACCCCGTGGGAAATTGCATGGGAGCCTCCCTTCGCGCAGCATGCGCGACGCCGGATCATTATCCCGGCGCGGAAGGCAAAAGCACAACGACCGGCGGCCTTGGCCGGCGTTTCCGGCAACCGGCGTAGCGAGATGCAAAGAGGGGCCAAGCCCGTCGGCCCGTTGTCCCTTCGGCGCGCGAGCGCTGCGGCGCGGCGTGCCCCGTCGTCGCCCCGCCAATCGCCGTCACGCATCGACAGCGACCGGGTTCGCGGCGCACACCGATCGTCAGCCCGGCTTCTTCGCGGCCTGCGCGACGGCAATCCACCCCACCACCGCCGCGGCGACCCAGCAACAGGTAATCATCAGGTCGAGATCCATCCACCCTTCGAAATTCGCACTGTTCTCGAAACTGCAGCGCTGATGGCCCCTGACCCACACGCAACCGCTGACGAGCTGCTGGATGTGCATGTAAACGCTGTAGACGGCAAAAGCCGACGCAATGACGGTGAACCGCAAACGTATGCTTTTTTTCATGTGACGCGGATGCCGATGGGAGAGTCCTGTGCCGATCTTACGGCAACGGCAACCTGCCCGGCAATCCGGCGCATCCTGGCCGGCCCGGACGCGCGTTCACCCGTCGAGCCGCCGGATCGTCAGCAGGCAATCCGCCGCCAGTCGCTGATAAATCCGCGTGCCCTTCGCCTTCGCGTCGAACCGGGGTGCACCGAATTCGCGCGGATGTTCTTCGCCGCATACAGCATCGCGTCGACCTTCGCCATCATCCGCACCGCGGCTTTCGACGCGTGATAGGCCGGCACGTCGGCCCCGCCGACGATCCCGTACATCGACGACAGGTTCACGATCGAACCGCCACCGGCCGCTTCGAGCAGCGGGATAGCCGCACGCGTGCACAGGAACACGCCGTTGACGTTCACGTCCTGCACACGCTGCCACTGCGCGAGCGTGAGTTCGTGCGTCGGTACGTTGTGGCCTTCGATGCCCGCGTTGTTCACGAGTACGTCGAGAAGCCCGAAGCGCGCGACTATCTCTCCGAACACGCGCGCCACGTCGGCCTCGTGCGTCACGTCGAGCAGCCATAACGCAGCCTGGCCGCCCTACGCGCGGATCTCGTCGACCAGCGCTTCGGCCGGTTGCGACAGCACGTCGAGAATCGCGACGCGCGCGCCGGCGGCGGCCAGCGTGCGCGCCGTCTCCGCGCCGATGCCGCGCGCGCCGCCGGTGATCGCGGCCACCTTGCCGTGCAGGTCGAACAGGTCTTCGGTGCGTTTCATCATGTCTCCGTGGTAACCGCGCGCTGAACCGCGCCGGGCGGGCGTTGCGAAATCGATTGGTTGGCTGTCCTATGGAAGTCATCTAGTTCATTTCGACGATTCCCTGCTACCGCGATCTCCCTACCCTGCCTCTCACGACAACACACGGTCGATCGCCGTCGATCCCCCAAGAGGAGACACCATGCATCAACGGATTTCGCGCCGTACCGACAGGCGGGCGACCGCCACGCTGTCGACGCTGGCCGCCGCGCTGCTGACGTGCACCGCCGTTTCCGACGCACACGCGGGCAGCACGATCGCGCTCGGCGCCGGCGCGGGCAACATGCCGATGGAAGTGTTCGTCGCGGTGTGCGACCGGATGGGGATCGACACGGGCGTCGACGTGTTCGCGATCTCGGACGTCGCCGAGGATTTCGTGGCGCCGATCCTGGACGCCCCGATCCGCCTCGACCGCGACGCGCTGACGCTCGGCTATGCGGGCGTCTATTCGTCGTTCCTGCTGTTCGCGAAGCGCGCGGAAGCGAAGTACGGGATACCGGCGCGCGACATCCTCGTCGAACTGGGCCGGCAGCGGCTCGTCGGCGGGCAGGAGGACATGATCGAGGACGCGGCGCTGACGATGGCTCGGGCGGTCGCGGCGTAACCGGTTGGCCCTCGCCCGCGCCCCGGCCGTTGACTTTCGCCGGACGGCCCGATACGATCGATGCACTTTCAAGACGCCCTCCCGGTCCGCCGGGAGGGCGTTTCGTTTTGGTTCTCCCAACCAGAAGGAAACCCTTGAAATGAATCGTATCGACACCCTCGCCTCCCGCCCGGCAAACGGCCACGACGGCCTCGGCTACCTGCAGTACGGCACGGGCCCCGCCTGCGTGATGGTCCTGCACGACTGGCTCGGCGACCGGACGAACTACGCGGCGCTGCTGCCGTATCTCGACGACGCGGCGTTTACCTATGTCTTCGTCGATCTGCGCGGTTACGGCGAATCCGCCCACCTGACCGGTGCGTATACCGTCGCCGAAATCTCGGCCGACTGCCTGGCGCTCGCGAACCGGCTCGGCTGGCAGCGCTTTCACGTGATCGGCCATTCGATGACCGGCATGGCGACGCAGCGACTCGCCGCCGACGCGCCCGAGCGCATCCTGAGCGCGATCGCCGTATGCCCGATGTCGGCGGCCGGCAATCGCCTGAACGACGACGCGCGCGCATTCTTCGCGAGCACGACCGTCGACGACGATGCATTGCGACGGCTCGCGCGCTACGTGACGGGGGGATTGTCGGCGCGCTGGGCCGACGTGAAGCTGCGGCAGAACCGCGAGCGCACGGCGCCGGGCTGCCGGCTCGCGTATCTCGACATGCTGACGGGAACGGATTTCGTCGACGACGTGCGCGGGCTCGACACGCGCTTCCTGGTGATCGTCGGCGACAAGGACCCGGGGCTCGACGCCGCGGCGATGCAGGCGACGTTCCTCGCGTGGCATCCGCATGCGCGGCTCGCGACGATCCCGAATTGCGGGCATTACCCGATGCAGGAATGTCCGCCGTATTTCGCGACGATCGTCGAGGATTTCCTGCGGGACGCGGCGGCCTGAGCGTAGTGCACGCACGGCGGCCGGTGAAGGCGATGCGGCCGCCGCGGCGCGATGCCGCCGGCAAACGGCGCGAACCGCGCCGCCCGTCGGGGTTGCCCGGCTCATGGCCGGACAGATTGCGATCGGGGCGCGTCGCGCGCCCGATCCCGGCCGCTTAGCGGCGCGGCTGCCCGGTTCGCGGCGGACGCGGCGAATTCGCGTCCTTGTGCCGGAAGTTGATGCGGCCCTTGGTGAGGTCGTACACCGACAGTTCCAGTGTCACGCGGTCGCCCGCGAGAATGCGGATGTGGTTCTTGCGCATGCGGCCCGACGCGTAGGCGCCCACCACGACGCCGTTTTCCAGCGTGACACGGTATTTGCTGTCCGGCAGCACTTCGTCGACGATTCCGTCCAGTTCCAGCAGTTCTTCTTTTGCCAAACCAATTCCTCCAGACAAGGTGATTGACCGCGGCCGCGGCGATCTGCCCGGTGCGCTGTCCCGCAACGGGACAGCGGCCGGCAGGCTGCCGGGGATCGGTTCGTTCAGACGGGCCAAGGGCCTGTCTTGCGATCGGAGCCCGGCGCGTTGCGGCGTTCGGGCGGTCGGTGGCGGCGGCGCGATGAGCGCCGCGCAGGTCGGGACCGCGCCGGCCAAGGCATGGCGGCGGTCTGCTCGGGTTGATGCGTTGAAGCGGTGATGCGCTGGCGAAGCGACGGGCGCTTCGCGAGGGCGTTGCGTCGCACGCCGTTCGGGCATGCGATGAGGGAGGCGTCACGACCGATGCATCGCGAATGCCGCGATGCATCGGTCGTGCGCATCGGATCGCGCGGACTGCCGGTCAAACGGCGTCCCGCGCGAGAATCCGGCCGGCGACGGCCGCGTGGCGGCCGCTGCCGATGCGGCTTACTGCGGCGTGATGTTCGACGCTTGCAGACCCTTCGGGCCGCGCTTCACTTCGAAGCTGACCTTCTGGCCTTCGGCCAGGGTCTTGAAGCCCGTGCCGCGAATTTCCGAGAAATGGGCGAACAGATCGTCGCCGCCGTTGTCCGGGGAAATGAAACCAAAGCCCTTGGTTTCGTTGAACCACTTGACGGTACCGGTATCCACAAATACTTCCTTAATGCAATTTACAAAAGATTGAACATGCGCCCGTGACGGGCACAGAAAGATCAAAAGAGGGAGAGACCAACGACTGCCGCATGGTATGCGGCGAATGATGAGCAATCGAACTTCTTGACGACTTCGGTCTCGGACACTACGCCGAAATCGCCACCTCGTCAAGCCCTTTCGGTGCAGTGCATCCGCGCGGCTGCCGTGCGCGCCTTGTGCGACGGGCGTTGCCGGCCGACAGCGCCCGTTTCGATGCGCCCCGGATTTTTGGCCGGCACACCCGCCCTCAGCGCGGCTCGAACACGTGATGCAGCGCGGCGGCCGCATCGCCGGTCTGGCTCGCGACGGCGGCCGTCAGCGAGCCGCCCCGCATCAGCGGTTCGAGCTTCGCCATCTTTGCCAGCGACGTGTCGGGGCGCGGCGTCTCGTCGTGCAGCACGCCTTCGAACTTGCGCCGGACGCGCTCGATTACGTCACGAACGGCCGGCACGAAGACCTCGATTCCGGGCAAATTTCCGATATCGCGAGGCTGAAGGCGTTCGTCAGGCAACACGGCAAGGACCATATCTGGGAATTCTCGACGTTCTAGACCTGGCCACGGAAGCAGTCGCGACAACGTGCATTGGCGGGCGGCGAGCGCACCGTCGGGAAACCGCTCCCGTGATTGCGGACGTTCGGACGGCATGAAGTCTCCTTGGCCGTCAGTTCATGTCTCACACACAAAGATTCGGGTAGGCTCGGCTTGCGTCCGCCGCGGCCTGCCTGAACGAAGAAGGCCCGCACACCGCAATGGGTTCGCGAGCCTTTCCTGATTTCGTTGATGACGTTCGTGTTAGCAAACAGGCATGGCGATCCGACGTATTTCTTTCCATTTCAATTAGCCCGGTGCGTATTTTGGCAAAAAAACGCTTGCCGGAGCGTGCATCTTGCCGCCATAAAAACCAGGCACTTGCCTGTGCGCCATGAACAGTCTCTTGCCGAAGCCTGTCTTTTCCAATCGAGGCCAAAGAAAGGCAGCCAAGTACATGGCACCGACGGTACTTCCCGCTCTATTGCTCGACGATTACCAGCACAAAGTCAGTTGTACTTGTCGTACTGACGACCTTGTAACCGGCGTTAAAAGCATCAGGCAACGACTGCTGAGGGACGCTAACCGGGCTCATCTGCCAGCTTTGAACCTGTCCATCCACTTGCTTCGCTACAACGTACGCGACTTGCGCCATCATTTTCTCCCGACTGAAGAAGTGAAGCTTCGGAACTTCGCTGCGACCATACAACAAAGCCACTTTGCTGCCCATACGCCCAATCCCTGCCGCGAAGCGGCAAGCACACTCGAACCCCACCTTCATTCCACCATATGCAAAGCTCATTTTGGCGCAATGCTGTGTCACCCGCTTCGGCACATCAGCATCTCGCGCTTCCTGGACTTTCGACGTCGCTTGCCAGCCGTCAGCCGGGTTTGAAGGCCGATGCCACTGTACGCCAGATCAGTTGACCGACAGACAACCCGCAAAGCGATGTGGACTTGGTCGTTCGTCAATGCTGTCCGCCCTGACGACTTGCGAATCCATAACCGGCGCCATTTCCTTGATGAACCGTGCATGTCCGCGGAAACGCGGGATCGCAAACAGCGGCCTTCCACACTGAAGCACTGTGCTCAGAGCAATCACATGCCGCCCGGGTCATTCACGGACAGTCGGGCAGCGCCCTTCCGTCACGGTTGGCAGCGGCCAAGCCTGATCCGTCGTGCTTGTCTCCCGACGACGGCCGCTCCACGCGCCGACCTCTCTGCGTTACCCTTGCCGGCCGGCATTTACGCTTGACGCCATTCACACAATCTGAACAAAACGGTAATCGACATGAACGGCAACGGAATTCACAAGTGCGTGCTGCTTGTACTTGCACTGACGATCGGGCGCGCGGATGCAGCACCTGATGCGGAGGCGAACATTCAAGGCGAGGAGATCCACAACCCCTTCCCCGAATCCACGCCAATCCATGCGAGCTACGCGAAATACGTCATGCGAGTGACCTCCGATCCGGACTTTCAGGCATTCGCAGCCCGGACGACGCGCGAGAATGCAACAAGCCGCGGCACCCGCCTGGCATTGAATGGCATGACGCGGCTCGACGATGCAACGCTCGAGACCAGGATGCGAATCGTGTCCAGGATATTCGACGAGGCGAGCGAATCCGAGTGCGTGGCGCTCCTGCAGGGCCCCTCGTCAACGCCTGGGCCGAGCGCAATGGACCAAGCCCTAGTCAAGCTGAACGAGGCCGACGCCGATTTCTGGTTTTCATCCGGGGCCGACGCCGTACTGGCCGCATTGCGACAGGATCCTATTCCGACACTCAAGCAGGAGGATGTCAACGAAGCCATGTCCAGAATAAAAGCCACACTCTCTCCGCAGGAAGCGCAGAAATTCATTTCGGTGCTGCAAAACCCGGGAACGGTCTCTCCCCACGACGCATGCTGGGCGACCAGGATTCTCTATCGAGAAGGAGCCGCGTTAGCCGAGCCTTACCGCGCGGCGATTGCCAGGGCAACCGTCTCGCAATGAAGTCCGCTTGGCGTTTCCATCGGCCGGAGGGCAGGAATTTCCGGGCATGACATTGGCAATCCCGGTGAAACTGATGACGTCACGTCGCGGTCGGTAGAGGTGGACTCGTATCTAGGGGCTGCCGTCCCGGATTGCGAACGTCCCTTGAGGTTCTGCAAGCAACATCCCTGGAAATCCACGAAGAATCATGTCTATGCCGGAATCGATGCATGGCTGCACGTGCTTGCTCGCGCCGACTGGCCCAGCGATCGACCTGTCCGGATCAGCCCTTTCCCGGCCCCCCTTTCTCCACGGCAGGCAAAGAAACCGGGCTCGATGACGGGCGACATCTGTGGCCCGTGTGGTACTGGATCATCAGCGAGTGCCGCCCTCGAGCAGGCGCAAGCAGTGCTTCCGTTCCTTGCATCGACCGGGTACACGCCGACACGGAAGCGCTGGACAACGTCTTCAGGTATGTCGCGTTCCTGTCTGCAAAGGGCGGCGCGACGCACATAATCGAACGTGAAAGAAACACTGGAATCGAGGTAGCAGTTCTGGCGTACCTGGTCAGGCTGTCACGAATCCGCTGACGGCCACCCGGCCGGTGAATATCCGTACCGGGAAATCCTGCGGGAAGCACCGAGCCCAGCGGGATTGGCGCGATAATTCTCGAGCAAAAATTGCGCATCCCGATCGCACTACGGCAGCACATTGGCAATCAACACCTGCACGCGCCAGGACCGAAAAGACTCGCTCGACGCCGACACGATGGACGCATCACGAAGGCAAGTCTTCACGGCGCCGCCCGGATGCATTCGATCGGCGACTCCTTCACCGTGTGGGTGGCTTCTCCCCAAGCCATACCGGGCGTCTTTATCGGGGGGGCGCGAAAGACACTAGACTTCGACACACCGGCTGAGCGATTTCATCAATTCGTTGCATCGACGGGTTGAATCCGCAGCCCATTTCGGACATAGCTCGTACTCGGCATGACGACGGAAAAAACACGCCTCTTGCCTGTATCCGTGGTCACGCCCGTATCCGCGATACCGACGATTCCCCGGCACGCGCTCTTCCACCCCGACCGCTCAGAACCGGTACGAAACCCCGATCTGCAACACCGGGTACCACCGATAGCGCGACATCACCTGCCGCAGCGCATCCAGCCCGCTCTCGGCCAGGATCTGGCTCTTCGCCGGCCCCGCCGCGGCCGCCAGTGCCGGCGAGAGCGTGTACGTGCATTCCGGTAAAATGCGCGACGCCCTGCGGCGACACGAAGCGGCGGAAGTCGCAGCGCGCGCCCCAGTACAGCTCGTGGCGGTTGCCGGACGGGTCGGTGCACCACGCCATCGCCTGCACGCGGCGCAGCGCGGCTTCGCCGGGCGTCGCGCGGACCGGCTCGATACCCGCACGTTGCAGCACCGCCAGCGCGGCGTCGAACGCGGCGCCGTCGGGCAGCTCCCAGCCCGACGCGGCATAACGGTCGGCCGCGCCGGGGACGATCACGTAGCGGAAGTCGCGCTCATCCATCTTCAGGTACAGCGCGCCTCCGGGCGCGTCGAGCGCCTGCATGCCCAGCACGTCTTCCGCGTAGCGGCGCCACGCATCGACGCGCGTCGCCTCGACGACGACGTAGCCCAGCGCACGGACATCGATCATGTCGGCCTCCTCCTGGTTCAGAATCCGTTGCCGGTCGGGGGTGGCGTTACATCGTCTGTTGGGACGAGAAGCGGCGGGGAACGGGAGCGTTCGGACGCCCGGCGCAACGGGTCAGACGCGCGGGGAAGGCGGCGAACCCGCGCCGGCTGCCGCGTCAGGCAACCCGGCTCAGTCGAACGGGTTCAGCAACCGCACGCCGGTGCGGGAGAAATCCGCGACGTTGCGCGTGACCACGGTGAGATCGTTGATCAGCGCAGTGGCTGCGATGAGCTTGTCGAGTGCGTGCGCCGGGTCGGGCGCGCGCAAATGCCCCCACATCTGGCTGACCTCGATGTCCACCGGCAGGATGTTCGGCGCATAGCCGGACAGGATCGTCGCGAGCCACGCCTCCAGCGCCGACGCCTGGCTGTGATCGCCGCGATGACGGATCAGATCGACGCCGCGTCGAAGTTCAGCAACCGTCACAACGGAAAGGTACAGCGGGCTCGCGTCCGCCTCGGCCTGCCTGAAGAAGGCCCGCACGCCGCGGTTGGTTCGCTTGCCCTTCCTGATTTCGCTGATGACGTTCGTATCAATCAAAAACACGCCTGACCTCGCCGGAATCCTGAACACGTTGAAAATCCGCGTCTTCGCCAACATCGGGCATGCTTGTCAGCACTTCCGCAAATGTCCTTCGCTTGGGCCGACCGAGTGCATCGGCCAGAATGGCCCGATGTTCGGCCTCGGCACTCCTGCCGTTTGCCGCAGCCTGCTCACGCAGGCTCTGAACGATCCTGTCATCCACGTTGCGCACCAGAAGATTTGCCATGGTTCCCTCCATCCAGATATCGCTATCAATGATAGCGCGACGATCCTGGATTGCAATCATTGCTATCATCCAGAACCACTGAAGGAGGACGGTGGTTGGCGTCAGCGAACGGCGAACCGGCCGCATGAATCCGGCCAACTCGCGCAGTTCGCTCGACACGTCGAACTGCGTGCAAGGTAAGCCGGATCAGCGCGACGGAAAAGACGGCCGATCGGCCATGCCCCTCTGTACGACCGGCGCGCGCTCTCCCACCCCGACCGCTCAGAACCGGTACGAAACCCCGATCTGCAACACCGGGTACCACCGATAGCGCGACATCACCTGCCGCAGCGCATCGAGCCCGCTCTCCGCCAGGATCTGGCTCTTCGCCGGCCCCGCCGCGGCCGCCAGTGCCGGCGAGAGCGTGTACGTGCATTCCGGTATCCCGTACGCAACTCCGAGGTCGGCGACGAATCCCAGCCCTTTCGACGCGGGCCGGTGCCCGTAGCCGATCCCGGCATACGGCATCACGGTCGGATAACGCGCTTGCGCGACCGCATACATCCCCGGCAACGCCGGATAGCGCTTGCCGCCGAACACGTAGGCCCCGTCGGTCGGCGCCGATACGCCGCGCAGCTCATCGTCGTTGAAGCGCATCCCGAGCGTCGCCCGGAAGCCGCTGCCTCGCCATGGAAAGATATCCGCGTACAGGCCGCCCTGGCGCAGCTTCAGGTCGTCCTGGTAGCGATTGCCGGCGACCGAGAAATCATGCGAAAGATCGATCGCGTTGAAATCCGCATGCGCGCCCAGCATCGAATTGAAGCTCACGGCCGCACCGATGCCCGCGCCCTGCGTACCGCCCTGCAGGTAGATCTCCTGCGCGTGCGCGCTTGCGGCGCACATCGCCGCGACCGCAACCCATTGGTTCATTGTCGTTTTCACGGGCGCCTCCCCGACATGTGCCGGGCGAGCCGCGCCGGCGCATGCGGCCTGCGTCGCCATGCGCGATGCGAACCCCGGCACGACACCTTGCAAGCACGCTTGCTGTTCCACGGATCGGGAGCGCATCGCGCCCTGCGCATGACCGATACGACATGCGCGGCGCCCGCTCCCGATCCGATTCCCCGTTTGGTTCGATGTCGTTGCATGCCGCCGATGCGATCGTCGCTCTGGCCGGTTTCGTCCGCACCCGCGGCATCGGGGCAACCGCAAGGCGCGTGCCATGACGCGCAAACCTGCGCGGGACAAGCATCACCGTCGAACTCGAACGGTCACGCGAGAGGTAATCGGAAGAAATGTTTCAGAAACGCATCCCGTTCCGGCATGCGAGGCCGGCACGCGCGACGGGCCGGATCGCGCGTGGATGCCGCCGGGCAGGCGGGACAAGGCCGGGCGGCCTTCGGTGCGGACGTGAGTTCGTCGCCGTCAAGCGCGATTGACGCAACGCTTCCCGAAAGTGTTGCAAAGGTGTGACCTCGTGGCGGTCGCGACTGCGGCGGATGCGGAATCTTGCGCGACGACTCAGGGGGAATACCGATACCGGCACATGCTTATCATTCGATATGCAACCACGATGTATCAATTTATTGACTTTCCAGGTCCCCATCCAGACGAAGCACCTTGGTACAATCCACCGACCGAGACCAAGCCGACCTATCAAACCAATTCGGCTGCCGGACTATTAAAGGCGAGGCATCTCACCTTGAATATCCGCGCCAGCCATCGGCAATCCAAAAGGCCAATCGACCAGCGGGGAAACTGTGAAACGTATCGCACTTCTTCTTTTGTTGGCTTCAACCATCGTAGCGGGTTGTAATTCGAAGCAATCGGACAACAGCGCTCAGTCGTCAGCAACGAACCCCGGCTCCGCGCCACTGCCATCGCCTCCTGCGGTAGCCTCTGCGCCGCCTCCCCCGTCGCACAACTACGCAATGAGCCAGGATGGCACATATGGTTACGAGCCTGCATTGAGTGAAGATGACGTGAGAGCAGGAAAAGCCACGAAGGCACTCGTAATGATGCGTTTCGTCGGCCTCAGGGACGGCAACTACATTCTGCTCCTGGTCGATGAAGACAATCCGAATGTTTCCAATCGCATTACTTGTTCGGCGCCATGTGATTTTGCCAAATCTCAAACAATGGCCGGCGACATGATTCTAAAAACAGAAACTCTCCGCGTTGTACCCAATTCCCTGATCGGCGAGATGATTGAAGACGCGATGTCAGGGCAGCTGGTCCCCTATGGTCAGCACACGGAAACACTCAATCAACCTCAACAATCACAGAACAAGGCAGTTTCGACACCATCGAACATGCCTGCGGATCAGCCGGTGGCAAACCAACCGGCCAGTGACGCAACGAACGCGCCACTGCAACAAACAAGCTTCGATTGCACTAAGGCAAAGTCGATTCCGGAGTTCCTGATCTGCCACGATCCGGATCTTGCAGCGTCCGACCGGGATCTTGCCGCGACCTATCAGCAAGCAAAAGACGCCGTCATCGACAAAACGGCGTTTGCCGAACGAACCCGCAAGCAGTGGAACTTTCGAGAGAAAAATTGTCGAGATAAGGAATGCCTGACATCGTGGTACGCATACCAGAAGCGCGTACTGGCGAAGATTGCACAAACCGGCGATGTCAATGTTCAAGACAACTGACCCTCGCAATCGTCTCCGGCGGGCGGCGAAGGCAGTGGCGGCGCGGCAAACCCACGGTCGGCCGCACCGCCCGGCGCCAGCAAGGCAGCGCTGCCGTCGACATGCGCGCGATCAGTTTCATTCAGGCCTCCCTGTGCAAGAGTCGACACGCAACTGAAACATTGCCCGAACGGCGGCCGCCGGGCACAGCGCCGCGAGATGCCGGGTCGGGCGGAAGCCGACCTGGTCTTCCGGCTTGCGGTTTGCCCACGCTTCGCGGTACACCGCGCTCTTCTTCGCCACTTCGTCGGGGCCGCCGAAGCCGAGCACGAGCGCGCCCATCCCGCGCTGGCCGGCGCGCAGCAGCGCGTCGGTGTTGGTGCACGCGAGGTACATCGGCGGATGCGGATCCTGGAACGGCTTCGGGTGGATCGGTCGCTTCGGAATCCTGATGTAAGTGCCGTCGTGCTCGATCTCGTCCTGCACGAACATCTTCGGCACGAGGTACATCGACTCGTCGATCATCGGCTGCAGTTCGTTCAGGTCGTAGCCGAACGCGCCGGCCTCCTGCTGGCTGCCGCCCTTGCCGACGCCGAAGTGCACGCGGCCGCCCGACAGGATGTCGAGCAGCGCGACGCGCTCGGCGACCTTGATCGGATGGTTCATCGCCGGCGGCAGGCACACGACGCCGTGGCCGTGGCCGTGGCCGTGGCCGAGGCCGATGCGCGTCGTGCGTCCGGCCAGATACGCCAGGAAGGTTTCCGGCGCGCTCATGTGCGCGTAGTGGGTCAGCGATGTGGCTCCACGCACCAGATCGTGTCGAAGCCCACCTGCTCGGCGAGCAGCGCCTGCTCCACCGTCTCCCTGAATACCCGGCGGTCGCCCTCGCGCGATGCGTCGGTGGTCTGGGCTTCGTAGATGAGGGAAAACTTCATTGCATGCGTCTCCATGAATGTTGGACGAGTCGGAGTCGTGCAGGCCGCCCGCACGATACGGACGAAGCGCGACGGTCCACGAACGGGAGTGTCGGCGCACGCACGGGCGCGGGCATCGTCTGTTTGGAGTAACGGCATGCACGCGGCGACAGAGGGGTTTCACGGTCATCCGATCGGACTGCGTGACGGCGGGAACGGCGCGCTAGCATCGAACGACGGCGCATTGCACGCCGCCCGAATCACGACATCGGAGAACCGGGATGAAGATATCGATGCTGCTGTATCCCGTCGACGACATCAACACGGCGCTGCCGCTGTTCGTCGACGGACTGGGCATGAACGTGAAGTTCCGCGACGGCGAGCGCTACCGCGCGCTCGACGGCGGCCCGCTGACGATCGCGCTGGTGGCCGGCGACGAGCGGATCGTCGAGCGCGTGGCGCTCACGCTGCGCGTCGACGGGAATGATGACCTCTACGCGCGGCGATGGCGCGCGTCGTGAAGGCCTGCGCAGCGGTGCGCGTGCCGGTGCAGGCCGGGCCGCACGAATACCGCGCGGTGCTGGAGGACCGGAACGGCGCGCTGCTCGTGATTTCGCAGAAACGGGCGGCGTGACGGCGTGACGGCGCGCGAAGCCGGTGTCGGTGTCGGTGTCGGTGCCAGTGCCGGTTACAGGAGCGTCACCCGTCGCAGTGACGTCACACCTCCGCGCCCGGTGCGCGCAGGTCGCTCGCTTCCAGCAATTCGAGCAACGTGCGGGCCGGCGGGCTGAGCCGCTTCGCGGCCAGCGCGATGAATTCGATCTCCGGCAGCACGGGCAGCGCATCGCCGTTGCCCAGCGGCGCGAGCCCACCCGTCGACAGGTAATGCGACGTCGCGGTCAGCCCGAGCCCCGCGCGCGCGGCCGCGATGCAACCCGGCTGGCTGCTGCTCGAACAGACGACTTCCCAGCCGATGCCCTTTTCCGCGAGCGCATTCAGCACGATCGCGCGCGTCACGCTCGGCTCCGCGACCAGCACGAGCGGCAGCGGCCGCTCCGGATCCACGACGGTGCCCGGCCGCGCGACCCATTCGAGCCGCGCGCGCAGCAACGGCGTGCCGCGCCGCTCGCCGAGCCGCCGCTTGCCGATCATCAGGTCGAGCGCGCCCGCGTCCAGCGCTTCGCAGAGCCGGCTCGTCATGCCGGTGGTGATTTCCAGCGCGACGTCGGGATGCGCGGCGCGAAACCCGGCCAGCACGTCCGGCAACGCGACGAGCGCGAGATCGTCGGGCGCGCCGAGCCGTACGCGCCCCTGCAGCCGCGGCTTGCGGAACTGCGATTCCGCGCGGTTCAGCGCCTGCAGGATCACGTTCGCATGCACGAGCAGCGCCTCGCCGTCGGCCGTCATCGCGATCGAATGCGTGTCGCGCACGAACAGCCGCCGGCCGACGCTCTCCTCGAGGCGACGGACGTGTTCGCTGACGCTCGACTGGTTGAGCCCGAGCTGCCGCCCCGCTTCGGTGAAGCTGCGGCAGTTCGTGACGGTCGCGAACGTCTTGAGCCAGACAGGATTGAGCATGCCGGCATTGTCATCGGCATTGCCGATGACAGTCAACGTCTTCAGGCGACTTCCCGATGGCCGACGGAATCGGTACCATCGAACGCTTGAAGACCGGCCGGCGCCGCGCGGCCACGCGGCGGCGCAACCCGCGCCGGGCCTGTTGCACCACCGATTTCGTCATGTCCCGGGAATCCCCACACTCCGCCCTGCTCTGGATCGTCGCCGCTGCATTCTTCATGCAGTCGCTCGACACGACGATCGTCAACACCGCGCTCCCGTCGATCGCCCAAAGCCTGCACGCGTCGCCGCTCGCGATGCAGCCCGTCGTGGTCGCCTACACGCTGATGATGGCGATGCTCACGCCGGCGTCCGGCTGGCTCGCCGACCGGTTCGGCACGCGCCGCGTGTTCTCGGTCGCGATTCTCGTCTTCGTGCTCGCGTCGATCGGCTGCGCGGCATCGCATACGCTCGGCCAGCTCGTCGTCGCGCGCGCCGTGCAGGGCATCGGCGGCTCGATGCTGCTGCCGATCGGGCGGCTCGCGGTGCTGCGGCGCGTGCCGGGCGAACACTACGTCGCGGCGATCGCGTTCGTGTCGATCGCCGGCCAGCTCGGGCCGATCGTCGGGCCGACGCTCGGCGGCTGGCTCACGCAGGCGATTTCCTGGCACTGGGTGTTCATCGTCAACGTGCCGGTCGGGGCGGTCGGCTTCGTCGCCGTGCAGCGCTACCTGCCGCACGACCAGGCGCAGCAGCCGGCACCGTTCGACTTCGTCGGCTGTGCGCTGCTGTCGGCCGCGATGATCGCGCTGTCGCTCGCGATCGATCCGCCGATGCCCGCGCACCGCGCCGCGTGGGCCGCCGGGCTCGCCGTGCTCGGGCTGGCGAGCGCGCTTGCGTACCTGCCGCACGCACGGCGGCGCGCGCAGCCGCTGTTCCGGCTCGGGCTGTTCCGCGAGCCGAACTTCGGGTCGGGGCTGCTCGGCAACCTGCTGTGCCGGATCGGCACCAGCGCGGTGCCGTTCATGCTGCCGCTGCTGATGCAGGTGCAGCTCGGCTATACGCCGCTGCAATCGGGGCTGATGATGCTGCCCGCCGCGATCGCGGGCGTCATCGCGAAACGCTGGATCGCGCCGCTCGTGAAGCGCTTCGGCTACGCGGCATTTCTCGTCGTGAATACGGGGATCGTCGGTTGCGCGATCGCCGGCTTCGCGCTGGTGTCGGCGCGGCCGGCGCCGCTGCTGGAAGGCCTGCTGCTGATCGTGTTCGGCGCCGCGAATTCGATGCAGTTCGCGGCCATGAACGGCGTGACGCTCAAGGGGCTGTCGCACGCCGACGCCGGCAGCGGCAACAGCCTGTTCACGATGATGCAGATGCTGGCGATGGGGCTCGGCGTGTCGATCGGCGGCGGGCTGGTCAACCTGTTCGCCGCCCGCTGGGGCTCGATGGCGCACGGGTTCATGCTGGCGTTCGCGTGCATGGGCGCGGTCACGCTGCTGTCGTCCGTCGTGTTCCGGCGCATCGATACGGCCGCGCCGCCGGCCGGCGCGGCGGCGCGCTCGTCGGCATGAGTGCAGCCGTCAGTTCGCCGGGCGGCGCTCGACGACGCGCTTGAGCACCCAGCGGATCGACGAGCCGTCGGCCGGCGGCTGCGCGACGCGGTATTCGTCGATCTCGAGCGTGTACAGGTAGCCGGGCTGGTACGCGAAGCCTTCGATGCCGGCATACCACAGGCTCCACGCGTCGCCCGGGCTGCTGCGCACCTGCAGGCATTCCATCGGCGCGACGCCCGTGCAGCGCGCGGATTGCGGCGCGACGTAGACGGTCCGGGTCACCGGCTTGCCGTCGGCCGGGCGCGCCGCGTTCGGCGCCGTGGCGACCGCATCGGTCTGGCATCCGGCGAGGAGCGTGCTGCCGGCAATGACGGCCGCGCCGAGCAGCGTTCTGGATTGGCGAATCATCTGATGTTCCTCTGAAAGCATTGGAGGGCCGATTAGAGAGATAGCGTGGCGGGAAAGTTCACAAATACCTTACAAAAAAAATCCCTCTCATTCACGGAATCTCGCGCACGACGCGCCGAGTTACCGGGTTCCCGATCCGTCACGCATATCGCCACCGGCGAATCGCACGTGTCGCTGCGCCCCGGATCGTCGGCATCGCGCGGCAGGCGCCGCTCGCGGGGACACGGCCGGACAACGCGCCGTCTCGCGGCGGCGTGCTCGATGCCGCCGTCGCGACGGCGGGTTCGCCGCGCGATGATCGTGTACCATCGGCGCTTCCCGATCCGCTTCGTCGCGCTGCGTTGATCCGCGCGGCCACGCACCGTCCTTCTCCCTTCGCATGACCTCACCCGTTCCGTCCGACGCCGCGCTCCGCCCGTTGCCGATCGACGTGCTGACCGTGCCGGCCGCGCTCGACGGACGCGCGGGGGCCAACCGCGCGAACGGCGCGCATCCGCAGATCGCCGCGACCAACGACCTCGACGCGGTGCGCGCCTGGCTCGCGCGCTTCGTCGATACGTCCACCACCTTCCAGAACTACCGCAAGGAAGCCGAACGATTGCTGCTGTGGGCCGTGATCGCGTGCGGCAAGCCGCTGTCGTCGCTCACGCACGAGGATCTCGTCGTCTACCGGCAGTTCCTGCTCGCACCGGCGCCCGCCGAGCTGTGGTGCGCGAACGGCGGCCGCAAGCATCCGCGCGACGATCCGCGCTGGCGGCCGTTCTACGGGCCGCTGTCGGCGGCCAGCCAGCGGCAGGCGCTGGTGATCCTGAACGTGATGTTCTCGTGGCTCGTGCAGGCCGGCTACCTGGCCGGCAATCCGCTCGCGTTGTCGCGCCAGCGCCAGCGCCGGCCCGCGCCGCGCGTCACGCGCCATCTCGGGCAGCCGCTGTGGCAGTCGGTCAAGGACGCGATCGCCGCGATGCCGCGCGACGACGCACGCGCGTGTTTCCACGCGGATCGCGCACGCTGGCTGTTCACGCTGCTGTACCTCGGCGGGCTGCGCATCACCGAAGCGGCCGACACGACGATGGGCCGGTTCTTCTGCCGGCGCGACGCGGACGGGCTGGAGCGCTGGTGGCTCGACGTGACGGGCAAAGGCGGCCGGCAACGGCTCGTGCCGGCCACCGACGAGATGATGGCCGAGCTGTCGCGCTACCGGCGCGCGCACGGGCTGCCTGCGCTACCCGCCGACGGCGAGCCGACTCCGCTCGTGCTGCCGGTCGGCCGGGCGCGCAAGCCGCTGACGCGCGCGGCGCTGCACCGGATCGTGAAGCAGGTGTTCGGGCACGCGGCCGACCGGCTGCGCGCGAACGGCGAAGCCGGCGCGCAGCAGGCGCGCGTGCTCGAACAGGCGTCCGCGCACTGGCTGCGCCACAGCGCGGGCTCGCACATGGCCGACGGCCAGGTCGACCTGCGGCTCGTGCGCGACAACCTCGGCCATGTATCGCTCACGACGACCAGCCAGTACCTGCACGCGGACGACGACTGGCGGCATCGCGAGACGCAGGAGAAACACCGGATCGGGTGGTAGGCGCGCGGCGGCGGATGGCGATCCCCGCCCGCGCGTCGCGGCCAGGCTCAGCGAGCCAGGCGGAGCCCGCCCAGGCCGCCGTTGCCGCGGCATGTCGCGCGGTCGCTTTCCGCCGGCACGTCGATCTGGCCGCACAGCACGTCGATGCGCTTGCGGTAGCTGTCGAACAGGCACTGCGTCGTGGTGCAGCGATTACGCGCCTTCAGCCATGCCTTCTGCGTGGCGATGAACTGGTGATACTCGGGTGGATCCTCGACCGGGTAGTTGCCGAAATCGTCCACGACGTGCCGGTAATCCGCGTCGAGCGCATCGTCGAGACGCGACAGCGCCGGATTGCCGCAGATTTCGCGTTCCACGAACGTGGACGCCTTCGCGCAGTTGAACGACGCGGCGTGCGCGCCGGTCATGCCGGCGGCGACGGCCAGCGCAACGAGCCATGCTTTCATGTAGGTGCCATCGGGAAGAAAACGGCGGCCGCGGATCGGCCCGCCGTGACGGCGAACGGGCATGCCCGCCGCCGGAAGCCCGAAGCTTAGGGCAACGCGCATCGCGGTTCAAGACGCCGCGCCGCGCGCGGCACGTGCTGCCCGATCAGTACACGCCTACCCAGTGCCCAGGCACCCAAGCCCAGTGATTGCCGGCCCACCGGTAATGGCCCTTCTCCCAGCGATAGCCCGGCGCAGGCATCGGCGGCGGCACCTCGACGACGGGCGCCGGCTGCGGCGGCCGCACGGGTTCGACCACGCAGGCGGACATCAGCGCCGCACTGGCCGTCACCAGCACGGCGAGCGAAACGGATCGGATCTTCGTCATCTTGCATTCTCCCTGTTGTGTCATGGATGGATTGATCGGCGCCGCTGCGGCAGCGCCGTGCGTCACGCGGTTCCGCGCAACAGTCCGCTCATCGGCCGCATCGCACCGCTTTCCGCGAACAGCGCGGACGCGGTGCGGCGCGGATCGAGCCGCAGGCTTTCGGCGGCGGCGCCCGCGATCAGCGCGTCGAGCGACGCCGTCGGTTTCAGGTCGCGCCCTTCGTACAGGTCCCCCGACCGCAAGCCCGGCCAGTCGGCGATCACGCGGCCGCCCGCGACGGCGCCGCCCGCGAGCATCGCGACCGACGCCTGCCCGTGATCGGTGCCGCCCGTGCCGTTCGCGGCGGCCGTGCGGCCGAACTCGGTCGCGACCAGCACCGTGGTCTGCTGCCACGCGGGCCCGAGGCCGTCGCGCAATGCGGCGAGCATCGTGTCGAGCGCCTTCAGCTGATTCGCGAGCCGCGCGTTCTGCGCACTGTGCGTGTCCCAGCCGCCGGTTTCGATCATCGCGATGCGCGGGCCGTCGTCGCGCGCCAGGAACGTCGCGGCGAGCTTGCCGACGCCCGCCGGGTCCTGCCGCGCATGCGCGTCGCCGGCGAGGCCGCGCGCGTCCATCGCCGACTGCCACAGCGGGCCGAGCTGCGCGTCGGCCTCGTAGAGCGCCGACACCCGCGCAAGCAGGTCGTCGGGCGCGGCCGGCAAACCGGATGCCGCGTACGACGCGGCCTGCACGCTGCCGCGCAGCGCGAGCGGCACGGTCGGGGCGAACGCGATCGCGCTTTCGCGCGTCGCGGGCAGCAGCGCGGCGAGCCGGTTCAGCCAGCCGTCCTTCACCTGGTACGGCGCGCGGCCGCCCGTCTCGAGCACGTTCTGACCGTCGAAATGCGAGCGGTCGCGATACGGCGACGCGATCGCGTGGATGAACAGCGCCTGCCCGTCGCGGTACAGTTGCGCGGTCCGCACGAGCGACGGATGCAGCGCGAACGTGCCGTCGAGCCGCGTCGCGGCGGCCGTGTCGATCGCGAGCGGGCCGCGCAGCGACGCATACGCGGGCTCGGCATACGGCACGACGGTGTTCAGGCCGTCGGCCGCGCCGCGCTGGATCACAAACACGAAGCGCCGGTCGGTCTCGACGTTCGCGAACACGATCCGCGGCGCGACGAGGATCGCGCCCGCACCGGCGGCGGCAACGCTCAGGAATTGGCGGCGGGACAGTGCCATGGTCATCTCCGTTGAAAGTCGGGCGATACGAGCAGCAGCGCGAGCGACGTGGTCGCGCTTTCGGCGCGAGACAGCGCGGTCGCGGTCGGCGCGCTCAACGAGCCGGCGAGCAGCGTGTTGCCGAGCGTGCGCGGGTCGAGCCGGTCGCCCGTGCGCGCGGCCAGCCGCTGTGCGAGTTCGACGCGACGCACGAGCGCGTCGGGCGCGGCCCAGCTCGCGGCGACGTCGTCGTAGCCGGCCGGCGAGCCGGGCCGCCACACGGGCTGGCCGAGCTGCGTGAGCAGCGGCGCGGCCTTCAGGTTGCCCAGGTCGTCGGTCGTGCGCCAGCCAAGCCCGCGCAGCGACGACACGGCCCATTCCCACGGCGTCTTGAACTTGCGGTTGACCGGCGCCCACGCGTCGGGCGCCTCGACGAGCGCGCGATAGACGGTCGGCAGGTCGCCGCCGCTCGCGTCGAACGCGCGGGCCAGCCGGTCGGTCAGCGCGGGCGGCGGATTGTCGGCGACGAAGTGACGGGCGAGCTGGAACGCGATGTGCCGCCCGGTCGCCTCCGAACGCGCGAGGTCGTGCAGGATCGCGCGCGCCTGCGCCTCGCCGGGCTGGTCGTAGCTGCGCCCCATCACGGTACGCACGCCGGGCTCGTGCAGGTTCGGGCGGAACACGAAGGCGCCGGGCGCCGCATCGCCCGGCTGCGGCCCGCGGCCGCCGGCAATGCTCCAGCCGGTCAGCGCACGCGCGAATTCCGTCACGTCGGCTTGCGTGTAGCCGGTGCGCACGCCGAGCGTATGCAGTTCCATGATTTCTCGCGCGAGATTCTCGTTGAGCCCGCGCCGGGCCGAAGGATTGCGTGCCTCGGCGCGCAGCGCGGCCATGCTGTCGGGGCCCACCGAGCGCGCCTGGTCGAGGAACAGCTGCATCGCGGGATGCTGCTCGACGGCGACCAGCATGTCCTCGAAGCGGCCGAGCACGTGCGGGCGGATCGCGTCGCGTTCGAACGCGCCCGCGTAGGCGGCCACCTGCCCCTTGTCGACCGATACCGCGAAGTGATTCGCCCAGAAATGGACGAGGCGCTCGACGAAGGGCGCAGGCGTGTCGAGCGCGCTGTTCAGCCGCGCGGCGACCGCGCTGCGGTACGTCTCGTTGCCGTCGCGCCGGATCGACTGCTCGGTCGAGCGTTTCGTCGCCGGATCGTCGCCCGTCATCGCGTTGCGCGCGTTCGCGAAGCGCGTCGCGAGCGTCACCGCGTCGGGCTCGCCGGCCCACGCGGCCGGCCGCGCGTCGTAACGGTCGAACTGGGCGACGAGCGCCGCCTTCGGGTCGGCCGGCGGCGTGTCGTCGGCCCGCGCGCCGAGACCGAAGCGGTTCAGCGCGATGGCGGCCGGGGTGATGTCGTTCGGGTGATCCATGGCGAAGGCTCTCAGGATGCGTACCCGTGTTTAACGTCGGCCGGGCGAAAATCCGTCGCTGGCATCACGAATATTTCGGCGTCCGTCGTACACCGCGAGAAGGATGGCGGCACGCATTGCCCGGAAATTGCCCGGGGTCCGGCACGGATTCGCCGACACCGCAACGCGCGTCAGCGCCGATAGCCGATAGCCGGCCCGACGGGCATGTCAGGCGGGACGTCGCGCGGCGATCCTTGCGAAGCATCTGCCTGTCGCGACTTCAATGGACCCGAATATGGCGTGCGCGACGCGATCTCCGCCCGGATGCCCGCACGCCGGGCGTGCCGGTTGCGTCGCGGATGGCTGCTGCGTTGCGACGCTTCGATGAAGCGTGCCGGCAACGATCGACGGCCGGCGCGGCGTTGCCCGCACGCGCCGCCGGTTCGAACGATACGCAAGCGCCACGCACGCGCAATCGCGCGGCGCTCGCCTACTGGCTGCCCGCTTCGCCCGGCTTCTTCTGCGCCTTCGGCGGCAGCCGCCAGTTGCCGCTGCGCCGCAACCCGTCGACGAACTTCGCGCGTTCGTCCGGCGTCAGCGTCACCGCGAAATCCACGACACCGCGCTCGACCTGCGCCCGCAGCGCGGTATCGGCCGCGCGCGTGCGGTCGAGCGCGGCGTCGATCGCCGTGCGATCGAGCTGCGACGCGGCGAGCAGGTCCAGCACGGTGATCCGTCCGTCGCGCGCTTCCCGCGCGAAATCGCGGCCGTCCTTGCGCGCCGCCTTCAGCGCGGCGGCGAATTCCTGCTGGCGCGCGTCGGGCAATTCGTCCGCGGCGAAACGCAATGCGGTGCGCGACGCCGGCGCGCCCGCCACCCGCGAATCGCGATGCGTCGAAAACCACTGATAGGCGCCGCCGCCGATCGCGCCGAGCATGAATACGTTCAGCACGACCGAGCCGACGAGGATGAATTTCCAGCCGCGTTCGCTCATTCGTTGTCGCTCCAGTCCACGCTCGGACCGCCGAACGTCGTTGTCAGATAACCCGGCTCGTGCTGCGACGACGGTACGCTGCCGAGCATCAGCATCGACACGGCCACCGCGCCCGCGAGCGCGCCGGCCAAGCCCACCCCCGCGAACGCCGCGCCCGACCACCACACCGCGCCCCGCCGCCGCGCACGGCGCGGTGCGGGCGCGGTCGCGACGATACGCTCGACGAGGGCCGGCGCGGGCGGCGCGACCGTATCGTTGGCGAGCCACGCATCGAGTTCGGCCGCTTCGTCCAGCGCGGCCAGCGCTTCGCCGGGGTGCGCGCGCGCCCATCCCTCGGCGGCCGTGCGCTCGTCGTCCGGCCAGCGCCGCGCATCCGAGCCGTACGCGGCGACGATGGTGCGAAATCGTTCGGGTGTCATCGGATGTCCTCGCTAGGTGAGTCGCCGGCCAGTTGCGCGCGCAGGTTTCGCCGCGCGCGCGCGAGCAGGCTTTCCAGCGCGTCGACGGTGATCCCCATCAGGTTGGCCGCCTCCACGTTCGACAGGTCCTGATAGTACTGGAGCACGAGTGCTTCCCGCTGTCGCGCCGGCAACGCCGCGAGCGCCTGCCGCACCCGCGCGTCGCGCGAGCGGTGCTCCGCGCGCGCGGCCGGCTCCGGTTGCGGATCGGGCACGTCGGGCAACACGTCGACCGGCTCCTCGCGGCGGCCGCGCAAGCGGTCGTAGCACAGATTCAGCACGACGCGATGCAGCCACGTGTCGAACCGCGCCTCGCCCTCGCGCCAGCCCGGCGCCTGTTTCCAGATTCGCAAGAACGTCTCCTGTGCGACGTCCTCGGCTTCCGTGCGGTCGCCGAGCATGCGCGTCGCGAGCGCGAGCAGCCGCGGCAGCTTGCGCGCGACGAGCAGCCGCACGGCCGACGCGTCGCGCGCCCCGACCCGCGCCACCAGCACCGCGTCCGGATCGCCTTCGCTCAACGCGGGGCGCGCCATCGCGTCGCGCGTCTGTGCCGAGGCGCGATCGCTGACGCGCCCGCCGGCAGACTGAAGCTCATCGTCACGCTCTCCTTGCATGCGTCGCGCCATCACCCGACCCTGCCGTACCGGCGGTTCGGGATCGCAGCACGCATCGCGCACGGCTTCGGCAAGATCCGTTTCATCGGCATCCGTTTCAGGTCGCATATCGATCGTGCACCGGCCCCCCGGTCGCGCAAGCGGCGGCCGGCGCGCTCAATATACGACGACCGGCGCGGGCCGGTAATAGGCCGGACGCGCCGGCACCACGACGCAGCCGGTCAGCACGACGGCTGCGGCGCCCCGTATCGCGACGATTCGAAATGGCATGGCTGCGACTCATGACGTTGCGGGAAGAACCCGCCGCACGGGCACTGCGTGCCGTGCGGCGGCATACACGTCAGGCCCAGTGGCCCGGCACCCAGCGCCACGTCGGCCCGCGCGCGTCCCAATGTCCGGGCACCCAGTGATGGCCGACGCGAACCAGTTGCCAGTGCCCCGGTATCCAGACGTAGCGGCCGTGCCGCCAGTGCCAGTGGCCCGGGTCCCATTCGTAGCCCGCGCGCGGGGCCGGCATCACTTCGACGCGCGGTGGCGGCGGCGCGTAAGGCGCGACGATGACGGCCTGCGCGAAAGCGGCCGACGCCGCCAGCGCGGCCACGCATGCCGCGGCAAACCGCAATGGAGCAGAAAGCTTCATGAAAGACTCCAGAGTCACGGATATCGGCCGGAAGCGGCCGTTCATGCGTTAAACGTCGCGGCCGATCGAAATCCGTCGCGGCGCCCGCAAAAAAATTCGACCGGACCCGATGTGCCGCGCCACGGACCGGATGCCGCGACGCGCCGGCGCGCGCAGGTGCCGCCGCTCGCACCGGGTTGCCGTGCTGTCACAACTTGGCAAAACTGCCTGCGGACAATGCGTGCCACCGGGATCCCGCTCGTTTCCGGCTCACGCCCCGGCCGCGCGCCTATGGCCGGGCGGTTCCACATCTCGCGTCTCCACTAACGAAAACACCGACCATGTCGAACCAGGACAACAATCACAACCCGAACCCGACGAACGAGCCTGCCGCGTCCGTCTCCCGCCGCGGCTTTCTGAAACTCGCCGGCGTATCCGGCCTCGCGACCGCCGCCGGCGGCCTGGCGGCCGCGCGGGCCGCCGCGTCGAACCCGGACGGCACGCCCGAACAGGTCCATCTCACGTGGGGCAACGACCCGACGTCGGAAGTCGTGATTTCATGGGCCTCGCTCGCTTCCGCCGTCAATCCGCGCGCACGCATCGTCGCCGACGGCGAGCCGGCGCGCACCGTGCACGGCGTCCAGCGCCTGTACACCGACGGCCTGAACGGCGAGACCGTGTTCGCGTACCACGCGCGCGTGCACGGGCTCAAGCCGAACACGCGCTACCGCTACGAGATCACGGCCGACAACGACAGCAACGCCGCACAGCCGTTCTCCGCGAATTTCTCGACCGCGCCGCGCGGCCGCGCGCCGTTCCGTTTCACGAGCTACGGTGACCTCGCGACGCCGAACGGCGCATGGGTGCTGTCGTCGCCGCAGAGCCGCTTCGCGGTGCAGGCCGTCGAACAGTTCCAGCCGCTGTTCCACCTGCTGAACGGCGACCTCTGCTACGCGAACCTGAACCCCGCGCACCAGCCCGAGGTGTGGCGCGATTTCGGCAACAACAACCAGACGTCGGCCGCGAACCGTCCGTGGATGCCGTGCCCCGGCAATCACGAGATCGAATTCAACAACGGCCCGCAGGGGCTCGACTCGTATCTCGCGCGCTATACGCTGCCGGAGAACGGCACGCGTTTCCCGGGCCGCTGGTACAGCTTCCGCGTGAGCTCGGTGCTGTTCGTGTCGCTCGACGCCGACGACGTCGTGTACCAGGACGCGGCCGCCTTCGTCGGCGGCCCCGCGCCGCTGGTGCCGGCCGCGAGCACGGGCCGCCCGCCGATCGAGCCCGGCACGTCGTTCTACGTGCGCGGCTACAGCAACGGCGAGCAGACGCGCTGGCTCGAACACACGCTGCGCCATGCCGCGCATGACGACGACATCGACTGGATCATCGTGCAGATGCACCAGGACGCGCTCAGTTCGTCGAAGACGGGCAACGGTTCCGACAAGGGCATTCGCGAGGCGTGGCTGCCGCTGTTCGACCGCTACGGCGTCGACCTCGTGCTGTGCGGCCACGATCACGACTACGAGCGCAGCTACCCGGTGCGCGGCTGCAATCACCGCGCGGGCGTCGACGCGTCGACCGGCGAAGTCGTCGAGACGCTTCAGCCGCGCCCGGTCGGCACGACCGATCCGGACCGCACGAAGTTCGACACGAGCCACGGCACGATCCACCTGATTCTCGGCGGCGGCGGCACCAGCGCGCCGCTCGACGTGTACGGCGAGAATCCGGCGACCGGCTTTGCGCAGGCGAAGGTGTTCACGAAGCCGAACCGGCCGGTGCCCGGCACGGCGCCGAACACGTTCGTGCGTCAGCCGGCCGATGCGCTCGAGGATGCGATCTGGTCCGCGCGCCGCGATACGGGCACCGGCTACGGGATCGCCGTGTTCGACCACGACCCGGGCAAGCCGGGCGGGAACACGACGATCACGATGCGCTACTACCACGCGCCGGGCGCCGACCAGCAGCCGACCGCCGACTATGAACTGTTCGAGACGATCGAGCTGAGCAAGAAGCGGTCGGAACGCTGATCGGGCGGACGCCCGTTGCTTCGGCCGCACCGCGCGCGGGACGCGCGGCGTGCCGGGGCGGTCGGAATGACACGGTGCGCGCAATGGCGAACGACGGTCGGACGTGCGCCGCGCCGCAACGCGGCGCCGGCTGACGGCGCAGCCTTCGCTGCCTGCCCTTGAAAACGCGATACGCGCCGGCTTGCTACCTCAACGAGAAGTTGGCCACCAGCTTCATGCGAATCGGCTGCGCCCCCTCGTCCGCGACACAGTGGATAGTCTTGAATGCGGCGGTGACCGCGTCGTCGAGTACCGCGTGCCCGCTGCTCTTCAGCACCGTCACGTCCGACAGCGTGCCGTCCGGCAGCACGACGCCGCCGACCGTCACCTCCCCGCCCTGGCCCGCGCGACGCGCTTCGGCGGGATACGCGAGGTTGCGCAAGTCGAGCCGCGTGCAGCGGGCGACCTCCCGCGCATCGACATAAGGTGCATCGGCGCGCGCGGCGCCGGCAAGCATCGTCAAGACGGCGGCTGACACCATCAGCATCGGGCGATTCACCCTGGCTCCTCCGGATCGTTGTGGTTCGTGTCGCGCGACTGGATGCGCGACATGTCATTGCAGCTGCGTGACTATACCGCGACGCGCAGTGCGACGACTCGCGCCCGACTGCGGCCTCGCACGCCCGTTCGCCGCCTCCGTCGCGGCCCGGTCGCCGTCGCCCCGTTAAACTATGCGTTTCCGCAGGCACCTGCCGTATCGCATCGCGATCGCGGCGCCGCGCGGCGGCACCGAACCATCCGGGATCGGACCGGCACTTGAAACAGGCAGGACGCATGAATCGCAGGAATAAGGCAACGCTCACCGGGCTCGGCGCCGTGTTGTTGTGGGCATCGGTGGTCGCGCTCGTTCGCGGCGTCAGCGAAAGCCTCGGTGCAACCGGCGGCGCGGCGATGATCTATACGGTGGCCTCCGCGCTTCTGCTGCTGACCGTCGGCTTCCCCGACCTGAGCAGGTTTCCGAAGCCCTATCTGATCTGGGGCGGGCTGCTGTTCGTCGCGTACGAACTGTGCCTGTCCCTCGCCATCGGCTATGCGCACACCGGCCAGCAGGCGATCGAAGTCTCGATGGTCAACTATCTGTGGCCGAGCTTCACGCTCGTCGCGGCAATCGTGTTCAACCGGCAGCGCGCCAGCCTGCTGGTCGTGCCGGGCGTCCTGCTGTCGATGCTCGGCATCTGCCGGGTGCTCGGCGGCGAGCGGGGCCTCGATCCGGCCGGCATGCTGCACAACGTCGCGGACAATCCGCTGAGCTACGGCCTCGCGTTCTTCGGCGCGCTGCTCTGGGCCAGCTATTGCACGATCACCGCGCGCCTTGCCGACGGCAAGAACGGCGTCACGCCGTTCTTCATGCTGGTGGCGCTGGCGCTCTGGATCAAGTTCGCGGTCGAAGGCGGCGGCGGCATGACGTTCAGCCTGCATGCGGTCGTCTGCATCGTGCTGGCGGCATCGGCGCTCGGGTTCGGCTATGCGGCCTGGAATACCGGCATCATGCACGGCAACGTGACGGTGATCGTCGGCGCGTCGTACTTCACTCCGGTGCTCGCCGCCCTGCTCGCCGCCACGCTGCTGCATGCGCCGCTGTCGATCGAATTCTGGCAAGGCGCGTCGATGGTGTGCGGCGGCTCGATCCTGTGCTGGCTCTCGACGCGCAGCCGGCGCCGCGAGAAAGCCGCGCCCGTTCAGGTCGCCGGGCGCGCGCAGGGCAACTGCCCCGAGTAAGGCGGCCGGGCGCCGTCGACGGAACACAGGTCGACAGCACCGCCCGCGCCCGCGCTAGCTGCGCGATTCCAGCGCGATACGCGCCGCGAGCCCGGCCAGCACCGTCCCCATCAACCAGCGCTGGACCAGCGCCCATGCCGGCCGGCCCGCGAGGAAACCCGCGACGGCGCCGGCCATGCAAGCAATCAGCGCGTTCACGCTGACGCTCACCGCGATCTGCACGCAGCCGAGCGCCAGCGATTGCGCGAGCACGCTGCCGTGCCCCGGCGCAATGAACTGCGGCAGCAGCGACAGGTACATCACGGCGATCTTCGGATTCGCGAGGTTCGTGACGAACCCCATCGCGAAAAGCTTCGCGCGGCTGTCGGGCGGCAGTTGCCGGACCTGGAACGCCGAGCGGCCGCCCGGCTTCAGCGCCTGCCACGCGAGGTACGACAGGTACAGCGCACCGGCGAAGCGCAGGACATCGTATGCATACGGCACGGTCAGCAACAACGCGGTGATGCCCAGTGCCGCGCACACCATGTAGAACACGAACCCCAGCGCGACGCCGCCGAGCGACACCAGCCCGGCGCGGCGGCCCTGGCAGATCGAGCGCGAGACCAGATAGATCATGTTCGGCCCCGGCGTCAGCACCATGCCGAGCGATACGAGCCCGAACGCAAGCAAGGCGGATAGTGTCGGCACGGGAATCTCCTTCGGGGTAACGCAGTCAACGGGGCGAGGTGCGAACAATATATTGCATCCCGACCGTCATCATCATGAATAAACTGCAAGCCCCGCATGCATGCCGTTCATCGCGGCGGCCGTGCGTTACCGGCTCTTTTTCGCGCGCGTCCGGAGCGCCTTCGCCGCGTTCGCGCGCTGCAGCTCGACGAGCCGGACGAACGCGTCGGTCACCGCGTTGCCGGCGGCATTCCACGACAGCCGCACGGAGCGCTGCAGCCTTGGCGACAGCTCCAGTACATGGCCGCCGAACGGCGTGTACGTGAGCGTGATGCGCGGCACGATCGACACGCCCATGCCGGCCTCCGCCATCGACAGGATGGTGCGCATCTCGACCACGTTGAACGCGGCCCGCAGCGGCGCGCCGCAGCGCGCGAAGTAATCCGCGATCACCGGCCCGCAGCCCGCCTTCGAAAAAATGAACGGCGCCGCGGACAACTGCTTCGCCGATACGCGCTTGCGACCGGCGAACAGGCCGTCGGCCGCCACCGCGACAAAATCCTCGTCGAGCAGCGGCAGATCGTGCGCGAACGTCTTCGTGCCGGCCACCACGCCGATGTCGGCCGTACCGTCCTCGATCCACCCTTCGACTTCGCTGTCCGTGCCTTCGAGCAGCACCGCCGACACGCCCTGGTGCATCTCCTTCAGCGCCTCGAGCGCAGGCACGACGAACGCCAGCGACACGCTCGGCAGCGACGCGACCACCAGCTTTCCCTCGAGCTTGCCGCGCGACAGGCTGAACTGCTGGCGCAGCGTCTGCGCCTCCCGCACCACGCTCTGGACGTACGGCCACAGGCGTTCGCCCGCCGCCGTCAGGACGACCGGCTGCCGGTCGCGCCAGAGCAGCTTGACCTGCGTGAGCTCCTCCAGCTCGGTCAGCGCATGGCTGATCGCGGATTGACTGCGGCTGAGCCGCTCGGCCGCGGCCGTGAGCGACCCGAGTTCGACCACGGCCGCCAGTGCCTGCAACTGGGCAAGCGTCATTGCATCTCCTTGTCTGATGGCATCTACATCGTGCATGAACTGGCTGATCGTCATGAATTATATTGAACCGGTGCGACGATCGTTCGGACGACCTTCACCGCGCTCGGCAGCCGGATCGAATGCCGCCGCGACGCTCAGGTAAGATGCGTCCTCGAACCGCCGCGTCGACGGCATGCGCGCCCGGCCGCACGACGGGCCGCGCCATGCGACCGGATGACCGGCCCGAGCCGGACCACAACGAATGCGTGCGTCACGCACGCGAGCGCAACGGGCGCCGTCGAGCGCGCCCGGCGCCGGATATGCCGCGACAAGCCATGATTCATTTCAATCTGACTGAAGGGGTGCTGGTCTCCAGCCTGCAGGGTCTCACGGCGCTCGACCTGGCCGGTATCGCCGTCGCGCTGTTGCTGGGCGGCATGGCGAAGGGCATCACGGGCATCGGCGTGCCGCTGATCGCGATGCCGATACTCAGCCAGTTCCTGCCGATTCGGCATGCGGTGCTGCTGCTGTCGATGCCGATCATCCTGGGCAACATCCCGCAGGCGCTGGAAGGCGGCCAGGTGCTGGCGACGGCGCGCAAGATCGCCGCGCCGATCGCGGGCACGGTGATCGGCAACATCGCCGGCGTGGCGATCCTGCTCTCGCTCGATCCCGGTCACGCGCAAGCGGCATCCGGCGCGCTGCTGATCCTGGCGGCGGCGCTGATGCTCGCCGCACCGAAGTTGAACCTGCCGGATGCATGGCGCAAGCCGGTCGGCTTCGTACTCGGCTTCGGCGCGGCGCTGATGGAAAGCATCGCGTCGGTTCCCGGGCCGCTGCTCGCCACCTACCTGATCTCGTCCGGTGCGACCGGGCGGGCGTTCACGAAGCAGATCGCGATCATCCTGGTGGTGTCGATCGTCACGCTGATCACGACGTTCAGCGGCGCCATGCATGCGAGCGGCGCCGACCTCGCGATCTCGGCGGCCGCCAGCCTGCCGGCCATCGCGGGCATGTGGCTCGTTCGCCCGCTGCGGGACAGGATGTCGCCGCGCCTCTTCAGGAGGGTCGTCCTGCTGTTCGTGCTCATCGCGGCGTCGCAGATGATCTGGAAGTCGGGCGTGTTCCGGCACGGCGGATCGCACGCGCCCCAAGCGGGCAGCGCGCACACCGGATAACCGCCCGCTGTCCCGCATGCGTTCTGAAAGCTGCAAAGCGTAGTATTCGCGAACCCGGCGTATCGCCCCGCCCGACGGCGCGACGATACGCGAACGACTTTGCTGCTCGCACGCGGCGCCTCATCGGCGCCGCCACGTTTTCAGAGGCACGAAATGGAAACCTATGTGTTGCTCGGCTGCGGCTTCGGCCTTGGCCTGTTGATCGCGATCTGGGGCATCTGGCAGCTCAGGTAACGCTTGCCGGCGCCGTCCACGCGCAAGGCGTCCGTATGCAGACGGACAGGAAAGCGCAGGCAGCATGAGCGACTTTAGCCGAATCGCTTCGCACTCCGATTAAACTCCCCTGCCGCACAGGCTACCCGCGCAGCCTGCGGTCCACATGCAGCCGCGATCGGGCTTCGTCGAAACGCGCGCACGCGTCCTTCAGCCACGCCGAAAAGGCCGCGGTGCGCGGATCGTCGGGATTGCGCGACAGCAGCATGTAGCGCGCCGGCGCACGCACGTGCGTACCGAACACATCCACCAAGCGTCCGCTCGCAATCTCGTCGTGCACCAGCGCGGCGCGCCCCATCGCGACGCCCTGATGATTCAGCGCGGCCGTGATCGCCAGGCTGGAGAAATTGAATTGCGGGCCGTCAAGATGCGCGAGCCATGCGGGGCGAACAGCCGCCAGCCACGTGCGCCACTCCACGAACTCGGGTGCGCCGCCCCACGGCGCGGCGTCGTGCAGCAGGACGACGCCGTCCGGCGAGGTCCCGTCCGCAAAGGACGGATGCCGCGCCAGATAGGCGGGCGTGGCGACCGGGAACAGGGTTTCGTCGAGGATGGCCTCGGCATGCAGCCGGTCGTATTGCCCCGGGTCGTAGCGCACCGCCACGTCGATGTCGCCGGTCTCCATCGACTGACGATCCAGCACCTGGAACTCGGCCTGCATGCGAACCGGCACGTTCGGCTGTCGCAGATGGAATTCGGACAGGCGCGGCATCAGCCATTGCAGCGCGAACGACGGCAGGCAACTGACCTGCAGCGGCGCATCCGGCGTGTCGAGCGCCTGCAGCGTGCGATGGATGTCGACGAACGCGCTCGACATCGTCGCGAGCAGGATCGCGCCCTTCCCGGTCAATTTCAGCCCGCGCGCCTGGCGCACGAACAGCGGATAACCCAGCCGGTCCTCCAGATGCCGGATCTGCTGGCTCACGGCGCTTTGCGTCAGGTTGAACGCCTGCGCCGTCTTCGTGAAGCTCAGCAGCCGGCCGGCCGTTTCAAAGCAGAGCAACGCCCCCAGGATCGAACCGTCGAGTCGCATGAATATAAGTCCGGCTAATACATGGATTAGAAATCGGCGCTGTCGCGCAAGCAGCGGAAATCGTAGCATTCCAGCCAGTTATCCGGACTTTCCGACGCAAATTCGATCCATGACCTTCACGCTCCAACCCGCCGGTCTATTAGCAGACCTTCAATCGCTCCGCCCGCTGCTGTGGCTGAATCCTCATGCCGGCAGCCCGTTGCCGCCGGACGCGCCGGCGCTCGCCGCCATTGCGACGGCCGAGGCGCGGCTGGCGCGCTGCGAGCCGCTGCTGGCCGAACTGTTTCCCGAACTCGCGGCGAGCGGCGGAAAAATCGAATCGCCGCTGATGCCGGCGGACGCCCTGCAGCGCAACCTGTCGCACCCGGCGGATCCGCACGGCGCCTGGTTCATCAAGCGCGACGACGCGTTGCCGGTCGCCGGTTCGATCAAGGCGCGCGGCGGCTTTCATGAAGTGCTCGCACTCGCGGAGTCGCTCGCGATCGGGCACGGGCTGCTCGAACCGGACGGCGACCGCCGCGTTCTCGCGTCCACGGCCGCACGCGACCTGTTTGCCGCGCACACCGTCATCGTGGGCAGCACCGGCAATCTCGGCCTGAGCATCGGCGTGATGGCCGCCGCGCTGGGCTTCGAGTCGATCGTTCACATGTCGACCGACGCGAAGCCTTGGAAGAAGGCGCGCCTGAGAACGCGCGGCGTCCGCGTGATCGAACACGACGGCGACTACGCACAGGCCGTCGCGGCCGGACGAGCGCAGGCGCTCGACGGGCCGCGCAGCCATTTCGTCGACGACGAGGGTTCGCCGCTGCTGTTCCTCGGCTACGCGGCCGGCGCCCGGCATCTCGCCGCGCAGCTCGCCGCGGCCGGCCGCCGCGTGGACGCGGCGCATCCGCTCTTCGTCCATCTCCCGTGCGGCGTCGGCGGCGCGCCCGGCGGTATCGCGTACGGCCTCAAGGCGCTGTTCGGCGAGCACGTCCACTGCTTTTTCGCCGAACCCGTCGCGTCGCCCTGCATGCTGGTCCAGCTGGCCGCCGGCCCCGGGCGGCCCGTGTCCGTCTACGACGCCGGGCTCGACAACCGGACCGAGGCCGACGGCCTCGCCGTCGCCCAGGCGTCGCACCTCGTCAGTCCGCTGATGGCGTCCCTGCTGTCGGGCGTCTTCACCGTCAGCGATGCGCAGCTCTACGCGCAGTTGCTCGCGGTTCGGCACGCGACGGGCGTGGAACTGGAACCGTCGGCCGCCGCGGCCGTCGCCGGGCCCGGCTGGCTGACCCGGTCGCAGGCCGGCCGCGACTACGTGCGCCGCCACGCGCTCGACCTCAGCCGGTCGACCCACGTCATCTGGGCGACGGGCGGCTCGCTCGTGCCGCCGGAGGAACACCGCCGTTTCCACGCGCATGCGACCGCGCTCGCCAACGCCGCGCCCGGCGCGTGACGGCGTTCAGCGGCGCGCCTGCCCCGTTCCCGAAGACGGGTTAGACTCTCCGGATGGAACCATGCCGTTATTGCCTGAGAATCCGCGATGAATGGGATTGCCACGGAGACGAATGCCGCCGCGCCATCGCCAAGGCACTGCGCCGGCAGCGCGCGGGCCTGCCGATGGTGCCCGACCGCATCCGCAACGAACTGCCGTCCGGCGCGCCGACCCAGCAGGTGATCGCCGTGCTGTCGCGGCAGCGCCTGCGCGCACGCCGCGGCAACGAGGAACGCCGGGAACGCAAGGAAATCGACGACGACGGCGTCTGATCCCGCGCCAACTCCCGCAACTTGCCCCTTCGCCCGCGCCCTCGACGCCGGGCACCCGCCCGTACCCCATCCCCCGCTCCGAGCACACGCTCCGCGTCGAACGCACCGGCCGCCGCGCCCTTGCAAATCCGGCAACACATGATGGGGTCAGCATCGATTCATCTCGATATTATTGCCTCCCCTGCAACGATCTTTCGCTGAAACTCACGTTTACCCTAGGTCGGCCGGCGCCTACGATGTAATCAACCGCTTACGACAAGGTGTCGAACGCGGAAAGCCAACAAACATCGGAGGTCATCATGAAATCGCTCGTTTCCGCAGTCGTCGCCGCCGTCGCCCTGTCCGCCTCGTTCGGCGCATTCGCCCAAAGCACCGTCACCCGCGCACAGGTGCGCGGCGAGCTGGCCCAGCTCGAAAGCGCCGGCTACAAGCCGGGCCAGTCGAGCCCGTACTACCCGGCCGACATCCAGGCCGCGCAAGCCCGCGTGCAAGCCGCCGACAACAGCGGCTACGGTGCGCAACCGGCCGCGACCGTCCAGGGCGGCGCACCGGTCGCGAAGGTGCAAAACCCGCGCGACTCGATCTACTTCGGCCACTAAGCCGGCCTCCGCGCGCCCCCTGCGCGCGGTTCGCGCCTGCAACGAGCCCGTCCCGCGACGGGCTCGTTGCACGTCTATGGCACGGCCCGCGGGCCGCCGTCAGCGGCTGCCGCCCGACGCAACCCGGCCCGCCGCCCCATCCGCACCGGCCGCGCCGCCGACCAGTTCCTGATAGCGCACGCACACGCTCTGCGCGGACGCCTTCGCCGCGTACATCGCCGCATCGGCCTTGACGAGCAGTTCCTCGGCCGACGCGCCGTCGGCCGGAAACTCGCTGACGCCGATGCTCGCGCCGACGGCCACGCGCCGGTCGCCGAACTCCAGTTCCTCGGCCATCACGTGCTGGATGCGCGCGGCGACGTCGCCGATCACGGCCGGCGAGCGCACGTCCGCGATCAGCACGATGAATTCGTCGCCGCCGAGCCGCGCCACCATGTCGCCGCTGCGCAGCACGTGACTCAGCCGTTTCGCGACCGCAACGAGCGCGCGATCGCCGGCCGAGTGCCCGTGCTGGTCGTTGATCTGCTTGAAGCGGTCGAGATCGACGAACATCACGGCCAACCCTTCGCTCAGCGCCGCCGCCCGCCGGATCGCGGCGTCGAGATGCTCCATGAACAGCAGGCGATTCGGCAGCGTGGTCAGCGCATCGTGGCCGGCCAGGTGCGTGAGCTCCTGTTGCTTCGCGTGCAGCATCGCGACCTGAGTGCGGATCTCGACGCGCATGCTGTCGAAGCAGCGCGCGAGCACGCCGATCTCGTCGGCGCGACCGACCGGCAGGCGCTCGGCGGCCTGATCGTCGAACACGTGCGTCGCGGCGCGCGCGAGTACCTGCAGCGGCTGCGTGATCGCACGGGCGAACAGGATCGCGAGGATCACCGCCAGCACGCTCGACACGAGCACCATCCGGACGATCCGCTCGCCGAGCATGCCCGCCGGCGCCAGCACGTCCGCAAGCGGACGCGCCATGCCGAGCACAACGAAGCGGTTGCCTTCGTCCTGACCGAACGGCGTGCGCGCGAATGCGAGCATCTGCCCCGGCGCCTCGGCGGGATCGGCGAGACCGTCGAGGGTAACGTTTGCGCGCGCGCCGTCGAACAGCGCGCGCGTGGCCCCGAAGTGCTCCTGCATCAGCACGCGCCGGCCGCGATCGAAGCCGAACGCCTGCGACGGATCGGGATGCACGAGGAAATCGCCCCACTCGTTCGCGAGATAGACCGCGTAGTCGTGCGGCAAATCGCGCTCGAGCCGCGCGAACACGCGCGACAGCTCGACGTCGACGACGAGCGCGCCGGCGGTGCGGCCCGACGCGTCGACGACCGGCGTGCCCACGCGCAGGATCGGCTGGCCCTCGGCCGCGTGCGTGCCCGTCTCGTGGTTGATCACGATCGGCGACAGGTAGATATGGCCGGGCGCCGTGGCGAGCGTATCGAATACGTAGGAAAACTGTCCTTTCTCCTGGAACGCGCTTTCGGGCAGCACGACGACGCCGTGCGCATCGCGATCGACGCGAATGCGTTCCAGCCCGAAGTGCCCGCGCGCGATCAGGCGAATCTGCAGGTATTCCGGGTGATTGCTCATGAAGCTGTAAAACACCTGCTCGAGCCGCGCGCGCGGCGCGTCGTCCGGCTTGTCGGCGCCCGCGACGAGCGCCGACGACGGCAACTGCGCGAGCACGAGCGCATCGTCCGCGACGTCGGACAGCGCACTCGTGAAGCGCTGCCCGAGCAGCTGCGTCGACATCAGCAGGCTGTGCTGGGCTTCCTGCACGAGCATCGCGCGGTTCGCGCGATAGGTGTAATAGCCGGTCGTGCCGGATGCGATCACGCCGATGCACGCGAACAGCACCGACAGCTTCGACGTGAGCCCGAGCCGGATCATTTTCCGAACCGCTCCGGCCGGTCGCCCGACACGATGCGACGCCACAGCGATTCGCGGCGTCCGATGTCCTCGACCGGCTGGAGCCAGACGAGATGCTCGCGGCCGGCGTCGAGGCTCGGCGCCGGTTCGAGCGTGTTCGCGAGCCCCTGGCGCTCGGTCAGCCGCGCGCCGACCGCCGGTTCGAGCATGTAGTTGATCCACGCGAACGCCAGCTCGGGATGGGGCGCGGCGCGCGTGACGGCCCAGCAGTCCAGCCACGCGAGCGCGCCCTCGTCCGGGATCACGTAGCCGACGTCCGCGCCCGCGCGCCGCAGCAGTTCGACCTGCTGCGTGCCGTAGTTGCCGAACATCAGCGCCGCGCGATGCCGGACGAACAGCGCGGTCGCCTCTTCGGGAAGCGTGTAGTACGTGAGCAGGTTGCGTCGCAGGTCGATCAGCTTGTGCGCGACGGCGAGCGTCTGCGCGGGCGACAGCCGAAACGGATCGGCATAGCCGAGCGCCAGCGCCGCGAACGAGAAGTTGTGCTCGGCGCTGTTGAAGTCGAGCACCTTGCCGCGGTAGCGCGGATTCCACAGCTCGCGCATCGAACGCGGCGCGACCGGAACCTGCTTGCGGTCGTAAATGAGCCCCATCGACGAATACGTGAATGGAATCGCATACGCGGCGCCGTCCTCCACGAGCCCGTCGATCGTCGCGAGCTGCCGGAAGTTCGGCAACTGCCGCCGCCGGTTCGGGATGCGCGACAGGTCGATCGGCGCGAGCAGCCGCTCGTGCGCGTAGCGCTGGATCTCGGCCGTGTTCGCGGCCAGCACGTCGTAGGGCGGCGGCGCGGCGCTGTGCATCCGCGCCCACAACGCTTCGTCCGAGTCGACGAACGTCACCTCGACGCGCACGTGAAACCCGGCCTCGAACGCGCGGACGACATCGCCGTCCGCGTAGCCCGGCCATGCCAGCACGCGCAGCACGTTGTCGTCGAGGGTGTCGGGGGATGCGGAGAAAGCCGAAGGCGCGGGCGTCAGTAAACCCGCTGTCAATATGATAAGCAGCCTGCGCACGGCGATGCGTGCGCGCGTACGTGCGCCGACACCCCTGTTCCAGCGGCCCCCGTCTGATTCGCCCGGCTGCATTCGACTGTCCTTTTTCGAGTCGATGCGATATCCCGCAACGACACCATAAAACGTACGGTCGCGCAATCGGAAGAAGCCGTACACGGCGCGCGCATCCGCCGGCAGCGGTGCGCGCCGCGCGGTTGCGCCGGGCCGTTGCCGGCGGCCGGAACGAACCTCAGCGCCAGGCTTGCGAGAACTCCGCTATCACGCGCGACAGGTGCGCGCGCATCGCCTCGCGCGCCACGGCCGCATCGCGCGCCATGATCGCCGCGAAGATCCGCTGGTGATCCTCCTGCGAGGCCTCGCGCAGCGCGGTCGAGTGGAAGTGCTCCTCGATCTTGTCCCACAGCGGATCGCTGCGCGCGCAGTCCCACATCGCGGTGACCATGTGCAGCAGCACCGTGTTGCCGGTCGACTCCGCGATGCGCAGGTGGAACTGGCGATCGGCCGCGTCATACGCGACCTTGTCGTCCATCCGTTCACGCATCGTCGTCAGCGAGACAAACAGCCGGTCGAGATCGGCATCCTTGCGCTCGGTCGCCGCGAGCGCCGCCACTTCCGCCTCGATCAGCCCGCGCGCGCGCAGCGTCTCGATCGGGCCCGGGCCGCGCGGCACCTCGAACGTCACCGGCCGCGCGGCATCGGCCGCCGATACGTAGATGCCCGAACCGATCCGCACCTCGACGATCCCCTGCACCTCGAGCGCGATGATCGCCTCGCGCACCTGCGTACGGCTCACGCCGAACTGGTCGGCCAGGCTGCGCTCCGACGGCAGCCGCGCGCCGGCCTCGAACGCGCCGGCGGCCACCATCGCGTGAATCTGCCGCGCAAGGCCGATATAGGAGCGGTCTGCGGCATCGGTATCGCGCCCGGCTGGCAGGCTGGAAAGATCGGTCATCGAAAAGGCTCGCAACAGGCTGGCCGGTGCCGTCGCGGCGCCGGATCGCCAAAATGGTACACCAATTTCGGGAGATATCCGGTGCGCAGCATCAGACGAAGCCGCCAAGCATCCCGGAAAGCCCGAGTCCGGCCCGAACAACTGGTAAACCACTATCCCGTCAAACTGGCATACCACTCATAATCCGCACACCGTCGACGGGCCGGCATGCCGCCGCCCGCTCGCCCGCTGCATGAACCGCCAGCCAGGAGCCGCTCCAGTGAAGATGTCATTCCGTTGGTACGGCGAGTCCGATCCGGTCTCGCTGCAATACATCCGCCAGATCCCGGGCGTCACGCACATCGTGTCCGCGATCTACGACGAACCGGTGGGCGAAGTCTGGCCTGCGCACAAGATCGACGCGCTGAAGGCGACGATCGAACGCGCCGGCCTGCGGTTCGAAGTCGTCGAATCGGTGCCGGTGCACGAGGACATCAAGCTCGGCAAGCCGGGCCGCGACCGCCTGATCGACAACTACCGCCAGACGATCCGCCATCTCGGCGCGGCCGGCGTTCGCGTCATCTGCTACAACTTCATGCCCGTGTTCGACTGGACGCGCACCGAGCTGTCGAAGACGCTCGACGACGGTTCGACCTGCCTCGCGTTCAGCACCGAAGAAGTCGACCGGATCGATCCGAACGACGGCATCGCACTGCCCGGCTGGGATTCGAGCTACCGGCCCGAGCAGCTGCAGGCACTGCTCGCCGACTATCGCGACGTCGACGAGGCCGCGCTGTGGGCGAACCTCGAATACTTCCTGAAGGCGATCATTCCCGTTGCCGAGGAAGCCGGCGTGAAGATGGCGATCCACCCCGACGATCCGCCGCGCCCGATCTTCGGGTTGCCGCGCATCGTGAAGAACCGCGACGATCTCGCGCGCATCGTGCGGATCGTCGATACGCCCGCGAACGGTCTGACGCTGTGCTCGGGCTCGCTCGGCGCGGGCCCGCAGAACGACGTCGAGGCGCTCGTGCGCGAGTTCGGCGCGATGGGCCGCATCCACTTCGCGCACATCCGCAACGTGAAGGTCGACGCGAACGGCGATTTCGAGGAAACCGCGCATCTGTCGAGCTGCGGTTCGCTCGACATCGCGGCGATCGTGAAGGCATACCACGACACCGGCTTCTCCGGCTACGTGCGCCCCGACCACGGCCGCATGATCTGGGGCGAGACGGGCAAGCCCGGCTACGGCCTGTACGACCGCGCGCTCGGCGCGGTCTACCTGAACGGCCTGTGGGAAGCGCTCGCGAAATTCGACCGCGCAGCGCAAACGTCCGAAGCCGCACGATAAGCACCCATCGAGACGGCCGGCGCAGCGGATCGCCGGTCGTCCGCCACGACATTCCGCGCGGAGACACTGCATGCCACGCATCCGATGGGCCATGATCCTGATGTGCTTCCTGGCCAATGTCATCAACTTCATCGACCGCGCCAACCTCGCGATCGCCGCCCCCAGCATTCGCGCCGACCTCGGCCTCGACGCGGTCGGCATGGGGCTCGTGCTGAGCGCGTTCTTCTGGACCTATGCGTTCCTGCAACTGCCGGCCGGCTGGTTCATCGACAAGGTCGGCGTGCGCGTGAGCCTCGCGCTCGCCGTGGGCTGGTGGTCGGTGTTCACCGTCGCGACGGGCGCCGCGCGCGGCCTCGGGCAACTGGTCGGCGTGCGGCTGATGCTCGGCGTCGGCGAGGCGGCCGCGATCCCGTCGTTCGCGAAGGTCGCGTTCAACTGGTTCCCGCGCAGCGAACGCGGGCTCGCGAGCAGCATCTTCGACAGCGGCTCGCGCGTCGGCTCCGCACTGTCGCTGCCGCTCGTCGCGTGGCTGATCTCGATCGTCGGCTGGCGCGGGTCGTTCGTGATCACGGGCGGCATCGGCATCGTGTGGGCGCTCGCGTGGTGGTTCCTCTATCGCGACCCGGAACGCTATCGCGCGATCGCGCCGGACGCCGTCGACGCGCTGCTCGCCCAGCGCGCCGCACCGGTCGTTGCGGGCGCAACCGATATGCCGAAGGTGTCGTGGCTCGACCTGTTCCGCTACCGCACCGTGTGGGGCATGATGATCGGCCTGTTCTGCCTGAACTTCGCGATCTACTTCTTCATCACGTGGTTCCCGAGCTATCTGCTGCAGTCGCGCGGCTTCTCGCTCGCGTCGCTCGGCACCTGGGGCATGCTGCCCGCGCTGCTCGCGATCCCCGGCGGCTGGCTCGGCGGCTACGTGTCGGACAGCCTGTTCCGTCGCGGCTGGAGCGCAACCGCCGCGCGCAAGACCTGCCTCGTGCTCGGGATGCTGCTGTCGTCGTCGATCGCGCTATCCGCGTTCGTCGAGAACACGTGGGCCTGCCTCGGCCTGTTCGCCCTCGCCTACGCGAGCCTGTCGTTCGCGGGCGCCAACGTGTGGACGCTCGTCGGCGAGGTCGCGCCGACGCCCGCGCACGTCGCGTCGCTCGGCGGCATCCAGAACTTCGCGGGTAATCTCGCGGGCATCTTCATCACGACGTTCACCGGCGTGATGCTGTCGCTCACGAAAGGCTCGTTCGTCGTGCCGCTCGCGGTGGCCGGCGCGTTGTGCGTGGTCGGTGCGCTGTCGTACCTGTTCGTCGTCGGCAAGGTCGAGCCGCTGCCGCCGCTGCGCAGCGGCGCGAGCGGGCGGAACGCGGAGCCGAACGCGGCGTGATGCATCGGTGCCGCGTGCGGGGCGCCGGCCATGCGTGCCGGTGCCCCGTTCGCGTGAACGGCTTTCGTTCTAGTTCGGCAGCGCGAACGCGTCTTCGGGCGGGCTGCCCAGGTTCGTTGCAGCGGCGTCGATGCGCAGCGATCCGACGATGCGGGACGCATCGCGTTCGACGGCATCCCTGAGCGTCATCGGGCCCGTTACACGCACCCACAGGATGTCGGCGCCGACCAGCACGATACGCTCCACCGCGAACTCCGATTTCTTCGGGTCGACAACCCGGCTGTCGATCGACGGATAGCCGAGAAACGTGCCGCGCACCGCACGCGCGTCGAGCGTGCGGTAGTCCGCTTCCAGCGACTCGAAGCAGCGCGTGGCGATTTCCGGCGCACCGTATTGCAGCCGGCTGGCGACCAGCAACGTGTCGATCCCGCCGTGGGCCAGCAGCGTCTCCGCCGATCTCGGCGCTTGCGGGCCGGGATGGGCGAACCAGAGTGTCCTGTCGCTGAACCGGCCCGGCACGCTGAGCATGAAATGGCCGTCCGTCGAGCGCGCGACGGTCCATCCGTCGGCATCCAGCTGGCCGACTCCCTTTTGCCGGAAGATGCCGCGCGTGACGTCGTCGCGCTTCGGCGACGGTGCCGGCGCGATGACGATTTCCGGCAGCGCGGCCGGCGCGCTGGCCGCCGCGGAAGCGGACGCGCCGCCGGGATGGAACGTCAGGTTCACCCAGCGCACGCGATGCTCGGGCGGCGGCGGAAACGGCAGGCTCTTGCGCACCGCCGCGATCATCGCGGCGTCGAAAATCTCCGATCCGCTCGACTGCCGGACGCTGGCTTCGACGATCTTCCCGTGCGCGTCGACCAGCAACGCCAGCCTGGCTTCGGCCGATTCAGGCAGGCTCGCCGGGCTCGTGAAAACCAGGTTGGCTCGAATCAGCGCGCCGAGCGTTGCCGCATAGGCCGTGTCGTCCGTGGGCCGGGTCGGCATGCCGGTCGCGGCCGCCCCCGGTTCCGTCAATGCAGCGACGTCGACAGGCCATGCTGCGTAGAGCGCGAGCATCGGGATGCAGACAACCCGCCAGTTCGGTTTCGACAACGGCATCAGCGTGTGGTTTTGATCGTTTTGATATCGGGACGAGCGGCGCACCGGACGGGCGTGCATGGCGCTCCCCGCGCATGCCCATCGAAAGCACTGTCCGGTCGCAAGAACCCCGCCAGCCTAATGACTGGCCGCCGCGAATGCAACTGCCTTCCGCGCACGCGCGTGTCGTTCGCCCGGCAGGGAGACGAAGGCAGGCCGACGCTGAATCCCCGCCCCATCCGATCGAGGCGACGCTATCGGCCAAGCGCTGGCCCATCGGTATCGCGCACAACGTTTGCGCGCCGCTACCGCCGCGTTCCGGATGACCGCCCGCACGGGCGCCGGCTTTCCTTTTACCCGCGTCCATCGGACAATGAGCCGCCGCGCGCCACGCGCCCCGCCCACGCCGATGAAACGCTACGAAACCCTCGCCCACACGATCGCCGAAGAAATCCGCAACGGCAACCTCGCCGTCGGCACGCGCCTGCCGTCGCTGCGGCAGCTCATCGCGCAGCATGGCGTGAGCCAGTCGACGGTGTTTCGCGCGTACTACCTGCTCGAACAGTGGGGGCTGATCCGCGCGCGCGAACGCTCGGGCTACTACGTCGCGCCGGGCGCGAAGCCGGAGGCGGGCCCGGCCGCGAAACGCCGCGCGAGCCGCGCGGGCGCCAAGCGCAAGGTCGACATCAGCAGCCTCGTGTTCTCCGTGCTCGACGCGGCCACGCAACCGGGCATCGTGCCGCTCGGCTCCGCGTTCCCGTCGCCGCACCTGTTTCCGCTGCCGCGTCTCGCGAAGTCGCTCGCACAGGCCACGCGACTCGTCAGCCCGTGGAGCACGGTCGTCGACCTGCCGCCCGGCAACGAGGCGCTGCGCCAGCAGATCGCGCGGCGCTATCTCGCGACGGGCATCTCGCAGCCGATCGACGAGATCGTCGTCACGAACGGCGCGCTCGAGGCACTGAACCTGTGCCTGATGGCCGTCACGCGGCCCGGCGACGTCGTGGCCGTCGAAGCGCCCGGCTTCTACGCGGCGCTGCAGGCGATCGAGCGGCTCGACCTGCGCGCGGTCGAGATTCCCGTCGATCCGCGCACGGGCCTCGATCTCGATGCGCTCGCGCAAGCGCTCGACCGGCACGACATCCGCGCGTGCTGGTTCATGACCAATTTCCAGAATCCGACCGGCGTGACGCTGTCCGCCGGGAAGAAGCGCGCGCTCGTCGAGATGCTCGCCGCGCGCGACGTGCCGCTGATCGAGGACGACGTCTACGGCGAACTGCATTTCGGCCCCGACTACCCGCTGCCCGCGCGCGCGTTCGACCGGCACGGCCTCGTGATGCACTGCAGCTCGTTCTCGAAGACGCTCGCGCCCGGCTACCGGATCGGCTGGGCCGCCGCCGGCCGGTACGCCGAGAAGGTGCAGCGGCTCAAGCTGATGACGACGCTGTCGGCCAGCATTCCCGCGCAGGCCGGCGTCGCAAACTATCTCGAACACGGCGGCTACGACCGGCACCTGCGCAAGTTGCGCGGCGCGTTGCAGACGCAGCTCGACCGGATGGACGACGCGCTGCGCCGCTGGCTGCCGGCCGGCGTCGAATGGGTGCGGCCCGAGGGCGGCTACTTCCTGTGGCTCGCGTTCCCCGACGCGATCGACGCAATGGAACTGCACCGCCAGGCGATCGCACGCGGGATCAGCTTCGCGCCGGGGCCGCTGTTTTCCGCCACGCACGGTTTCGAACGCTGCGTGCGCGTGAACTTCGGCCATCCGTGGAGCCGCGACATCGAACGCGCGATCCGCGTGCTGGGCGAGCTGGTCGCGCAGCCGTCGCTCCGCAAGGGCAGTTGAAGCGCGCACGGTACACGGCGCCTGCCGCCCGCACCGCGGCCGTGCATGCGATGCGCGCGCGGGTTACAGTGCTGATCCCGCCGCTCCGCCACGATTGCCCATGAGCCCACTGCCCTACCTCGATCACGACGCGCTGTTGACACTGACCGCCGAAGCCGCGCACGTCACGCAGCCGTGCACGTGCACGAAAACGCCGCTCGCCGGATGGACGACGCTGCCGCTGTCGCTGCAGGAGGCGCAACTGACCGAAGTGGCCACGCTCGCGCCGCCGGACGACCCCGAGCCGACCTATGCCGAACATCACCCGGCCGGCACGCACTACGCGTCGGACGATGCGCCGATCGCCCTGCGCCATTTCCCGTACAACCGCTGCACCGTCAGCCGCTGCCGCACGTGCGGCCGCCTGTTCCTGCGCTATCAGGAAGGCGGCGGCTACTTCATCGACCAGCGCATCCGCGCGCTCGATCCGGCGCTCGTCGTCGACGCCGACGCCTGAACCCGCCGCGCGCATGCGCGCGTGCCCGTCCCCGCGCCGGCTTCGCGCCGGCCGTCTGCTGCGCCCTTTTCGTCCCGATCTGCTGCTTGTCCCGCCGCCCGGCGTTCCCTACGCTGTCTCCGGTTGCCCGACACCCGTCGCAACGTCTCTCCCGAGCCGCACGCTTCGCGCCGCGGCGCCTCTTGCGTATCACGTCATGTATCGATATACCGTTTTCGACCGGGCGCTCGTGCACAGCCGCGCCGCCCAGTTTCGCGACCAGCTCGAACGCTGGCAGCACGGCACGCTGAGCGAGGACGCGTTCCGGCCGCTGCGCCTGCAGAACGGCTGGTACGTGCAGCGCCACGCGCCGATGCTTCGCGTCGCCGTGCCGTACGGCGAGCTGTCGAGCGCGCAGTTGCGCGTGCTCGCACGCATCGCGCGCGACTACGACGTGCCCGACGACGCCACCTACCGCGCCGCGTGCGACGCGCAGGCCGCGCTCGGCACGCTGCGCCTGCCGACCCGCAGCGCGCACTTCACGACGCGCACCAACGTGCAGTTCAACTGGATTCCGCTCGCGAAGGCGGCCGACGTGATGGACCTGCTCGCGACCGTCGACATGCACGGCATCCAGACCAGCGGCAACTGCATCCGCAACATCTCGTGCGACGAGCGCGCCGGCGTGGCGCCGGACGAGATCGCCGACCCGCGCCCGTTCGCCGAAGTGATGCGCCAGTGGACGACGCTGCATCCCGAGTTCGCGTTCCTGCCGCGCAAGTTCAAGATCGCAATCACCGGCGCGACGGAAGACCGCGCGGCCACCGACTGGCACGACGTCGGGCTGAAGCTCGTGCGCGACACGGCCGGCGAGCTCGGCTTTCGCGTCAGCGTCGGCGGCGGGATGGGCCGCACGCCGACGATCGCGACGCTGCTGCGCGCATTCCTGCCGTGGCGCCACGTGATGAACTACATCGAGGCGATCGTCCGCGTGTACAACCGCTACGGACGCCGCGACAACAAGTACAAGGCGCGGATCAAGATTCTCGTGAAGACCGAGGGGCAGCGCTACATCGACGACGTCGAGGAGGAGTTCCGCCAGATCGTCGAACACGACGGCGGGCCGCATACGATTCCGCAGGTCGAGTTCGACCGCGTCGCCGCGTCGTTCGTCCCGCCGCGCGTCGCGCCGCGCACGTCCGGCCTGCGCGACGCAAGCGCGCGCGCGTCGGCGCACGCGGCCCGCCATCCGGCGTTCGCGCGCTGGCTCGCACGCAACGTCGCGGAGCACCGCAACCCGGCGCTGCGCATCGTCACGCTGTCGTTCAAGCGCCGCCTGCAGGCGCCGGGCGATGCGACGCCGGACCAGCTCGACGCGCTCGCCGATCTCGCCGAGCGCTTCTCGGCCGGCGAGGCGCGCGTCACGCACACGCAGAACGTCGTGCTGCCGTGGGTGCATGTCGACGACCTGTTCCCGCTGTGGGAAAACGCGCGCGAGATCGGGCTTGCCAGCGCGAACGTGGGACTGCTGACGGACATGATCGCGTGCCCGGGCGGCGACTTCTGCGCGCTGGCGAACGCGCGCTCGATCCCGATCGCCGATGCGATCGCCGAGCGCTTCCAGGATCTCGACATGCTGCACGACGTCGGCGACATCGACCTGCACATCAGCGGCTGCATCAACTCGTGCGGCCATCACCACAGCGGCCACCTCGGCATCCTCGGCGTCGACAAGGACGGCGCGGAGTGGTACCAGGTCACGCTCGGCGGCTCGGACGGCTCCAGCGCGAGCGGCCCCGCACGGCCCGGCAAGGTGATCGGCCCGTCGTTTTCGGCGGACGAAATCGTCGACGTCGTCGATGCGATCGTCCACACCTATCTCGACGCGCGGATCGATGCAGACGGCCGCAGCGAACCCTTCATCGACACGGTGCGCCGCATCGGCCCCGAACCCTTCAAGGCCGCCGCGAACGACGCGCGCCATCAGGTGGAGCACGCATGACGCAAGAACATCCAGCCGCACGCATCCGGCTGCTGACGCCGGTCGAACATGCCGGCGACACGCAACGGCACGACGCCGCGACGCTGACGATCGGCAACGACGAGGAACTGCCGCCGCTTGCCGCGCAAATCGCGCAGGCCGCGCGCATCGACCTGAAGTTTCCGTCGTTCACCGATGGCCGCGCATACAGCCAGGCGTACCTGCTGCGCAAGCGCTACGGCTTCGCCGGCGACCTGCGCGCGACCGGCGATGTGCTGATCGACCAGTTGCTGCTGATGGAGCGCACGGGTTTCTCGAGCGCCGTGCTCGGCGACGGCGCGGACATCGCGGCCGCACGGCGGCAGCTCGACCGGTTTCCGGGTTTCTATCAACGCGATGCGAGATCGGAAGCGCCGGCATCGCCGCGCGAGATAATGTCAGACGATTGACTTGATTCGCAAGCGCGTGGTCACACTCGCCACGATGGGAAAGTCATTCATAGGATCATTCAATCTGCATTCCTCATGCCAACCCTCGCACGATCTGGCAACATCAGCAAAATCCCGCATTTGATTCGGTCATTGCTTGACATTTTCAACGTATAACCTAGCTTGACTCTACGGATCAAGTGCGCGGCACGTTCTGTTCGATCGATGTCGGGACGCATGAATCGCGCGACGATTCGACACAATAATTAAGTTATACAAAAGAATTTCAACCTGGGGACTCGCCATGGACAAGTCATCGTCTTGCGGCGTAACAAACACCACCGCAATCGTTCCGTTCGCGAACGCATCGCGCGCGCCGGCATGCGAAGCCACCATTCCCCCCGTGCGCGCGTCGAAGCATCTCCTTGCCTCTCCGCGCTGACCCCGCTGCCCCTTCCCTGATTCACTTCATCGAAGCAAAGAGAATCGTTTCGCCGTTCGGCGGCGGGACGCGACATTAGCCTTTCTTCCGCACGCGTGATCGTGTCTGGAAGCGGGCGTGATCACTCGCGAGCACATCATGGCTACCTCGAATCCGTTTAAAACCTGGACTCCCACTGTCAATCCCGTTCGAACGAATCACTGGACGGCAACGGTTCGCGCATGGCGCTTGAGCATAGGTTTGATTCTCGTCAATGTGGCTGGAGCAGTGATCGCAACATGCGCGACCAACCGGCCAATTCACCAACCGGGCGCTGGAGATTGGCCCTGCTCGTTCCTGGCCTGGCTCCACATAGTCGGGGCCTGGATTCATGGAGACTTTTCATCGCTCTGCGCAATTCGATGGCCGTGGACCATCATCCTCATCAGCGGGATCGCCACCGTGCTCGTCGGTGCGCCGCTCATCGCATTCCTGTGCCTCGGCTGGTATGCGCGTTATGACGAATTCCGCAACAGCCTCAAGAACGACGCGCTCGATGCCTACCTGAAGCGCTTCTGGTCGAAATCGCTGCTGAAGACGATCCGGTACGCCGAACAGCAAGGAGGCCCGGTATTTACCAGCGATACGGAGCGCCTGAGCCAATTCCCGGCGCACTGGCCAACACTGGGTGACCGCTTGTTCGCGAATATCTATCACGATCAATACGGCCTCTGGGTATTCGTGCCGCCGTTTCTGATCCTGCTTGTCGTGACTTATGCCATCACGGCCGTCGCCGCGTGGTTATGCACGGTGGGGGCCTGCGCATCGGGAGGCACGGCGACCTGCATCTTCGGGCTCGGCACGTCGATGATCGTCTCGGCGATTGCCGGCGCACTGATGTTCGTCGTGAGCGATTCCGTGCTGAACATCCGGCGTCGAGCGCTCAATGCGTCCGATGTGTACTGGTATTCGTTACGGCTGTTTCTCGCCATGCCGCTAGCGGTCGTCGCAGCCGGTGCGGCGACGTCCAACGACTCAACGCATGTTCTAGGCGCGTTCGCGCTGACAACCATGCCCGTTGAAGCAATCATCAAGGCAATTCGCCGAGTGGCGGCGTTCAACCTGAACCAGTCCGAAAAGGTCGACAGCGTTCCGGACGAATTGATCCAGTTAAACGGAGTGACAAAGTACGTGACAGCTTCATTGCATGCGGAAGGCATCACGTCAATCGAGCAGATGGCCACGGCCGATCCCGTCACGCTATCGATCCGAACGGGATTTCCGTTTCGCTTCATGCTGCGACTGGGTTCGCAAGCGATCGTGCGTCGGCATTTCGGATCTGACGCATCGAAGCTACTGCCGATCGGCCTCGCAGACGTGGTGCCAATCTATCTGCTGATCCGCATGCTTGACGGCAACCTGCCACCTGGTTTCCCGGCCAACGCACTGACTACCAACGATCTCGAGAAAATCGTCGAGGCGGCTGCAAAATGCCTGTTCTCCGATGCGCCGGCCGGCCCCGATACAACAACGCACGCACCATTGATCGTGAAAATGAAATTCCGTCAGATTGCGGCGGAAGAGTACACGACGATGCTGGCTCGGATCACGCCGCTCGACCCCGCGCTATAGCGCTGCCCCACACCCTGTGACGGAGGTTCCATGTCATTCGTCTATCCACTGGCAGTCCTGCAACCGGGCGACCTGAACCGCGATCGCGGCAGCGTCCTGACCACATCAACCTGGCGGTTTCTCGCGCAAGGCGACTCATGGTTCTCCATCGGGCAGTTGCCGCCATGGGCAACCAGCAACCTGCTGTTCAGCCTGCGTTTGCCATACAGCGCTGCGGCCGTTTCGATGGCGTCGCCCGGCAAGACGTTCACGCAAATGGTCGACTGGACGAGCGAAGTGCAATTCGCCACGTATCTCGCTGGCGGAACACTTGCCTATTCATGGGATGCGATTCTGCTGTCGGCAGGCGGCAACGACCTGTTCGACGCAATTCTGACGCTCCCGACTGAAACCGATCCGGGCAAGGCTGCCCGTCGGTTACTGCAAAACACCGCCCTCGTTCCGTCGAGCGGGCCGATCAACCGCTACCTGCGTCCGGACGGTTGGCAAGCCTTCTTCGCAATGATCGAAGACTGTTTCGCCGCAGTCGTCAGTAAACGGGATGCACCGACCAGTCGTTCCAACGGCGTACCCATCTTTATCCACACCTACGACTGCCCCCAACCGCGCAACGCGCCTGCCGGGCCCGGCATTGGCCCGTGGCTGTCACGCGCGTACACCGAATACGCCATTCCGCCCGGTGATTGGCTAGATTTGACGACGTACATTATTCAGCAATGGGCTCAGTACTTGTCGGGAATCAACGGCAGGCTCATTGCACGCGGAATTGCCAAACCCAATATCCGGCCGATCTACCTGATCGGCACGCTCAACCCCGACCCTGCCAATTCGACAGGCCCCTCCGGCGACTGGGAAAACGAGATTCATCCGTCACCGCAGGGGTACGCGAAGCTCGGCATCGCATTCGAGAACCAGGTGACGCTGACGTAAAGACGGCGCGTCGGGGCGGCAACATTCCCGCCCCGACGTACTTGTTCAGCGCGCCGCCACCGGCTTGCCGAACCCTTCGAGAATCTTCTTCTCGAGCGCGAGGTAATCGCGGCCGAAGTGGTGATCGCCCTGCGTCTTGATCACGTCGGCGCCGGTGTTCGCGAGCGCCGGGCACATCGTGTCCTTCTCTTCCGCGCCATAGAAGCACTGCACGAGCTGCGGCGGCACCTTCGCGATTTCCGGCGCGACCTTCAGCGCCTTGTCGCTCGCGGGCATGCCGAGCCAACCCGTCACGCGGATCTGGAAATCGGCGGCCGGCGCGAAGCCGAGCAGCGACATCACCGCGACCTTGTCGCGCAGGTCGCCCGGCAGCCGGTTGTAGGCGAACGGCATCACGTCGGCGCCGAACGAGTAGCCGACCAGCGCCACGCGGTTCGCATGCCAGCGCGCCATGTAGGTGCGCATCACGCGCGCGAGATCCCGGCTCACCTGCGCCGGCGGCTTCTCGCTCCAGAAATAGCGCAGGCTGTCGATGCCGACCACCGACACGCCGTCGCGCTGCAGCGCCTCGCCGATCGTCTTGTCGAGATCGCGCCAGCCGCCGTCGCCCGAGATCACGATCGCGAGCTGGCCGCTGCCGCCCTTGGCCGGCAGCTCGACGAGCGGCAGGTCCGACACGTCGAGCTCGTCGCCGCTGCCGCTGTCGCGCAGGTGCGACGTGACGAGCGACACGAGCTTCGCGGTGTCGCCCGAGGCGGCCGTCTCGACGAAGCCCGGCATCGCGCGGCGCACGATCGTCGGATCGGGCGCGCACGGCTTGAAGCGCGGATCGAGCTTCGCGGCAGGATCGACCGATACCGCGCCGGCGATCGTGTTCTCCGGCGCCATCGACAGGATCTGCTTCGCGATCGCACCGCCCTGGCCCACGCCCGCGACGATCGGCGTGAAATAGCGCGACGATTGCACGAGGCGTTCAAGCTGGTGGCTGACCGCCTCGGCGTCGCCGTCGAGGTGGTGGCAGGCCTCCTGCTTCTGCGCGAGATTCATCGCGTAGCGCTCCGAATCGACGCCGACCGTCATCGCGCCAGCCTTGGCGAGCGCATCGGCGGCCTGCTGGTCGGCCGCGTTCCAGCCGGCCTCGCGGGAGAACAGCACGACGAAGCCGCGCAGCGGCCCGTTCGGACGCGTCACGGTCACGGGCCCGTAGCGGCCGCCCGACACGGTTTCGGCCTTCACTGCAACCGGCTGCGTGGCGCACGCGGCGCCGGCCAGCATCATTCCCGCGCAGGCGGCTGCCGCCCGCGCGATTCCCTTCTTCAACATCATGAACGCCGACCTCCAGCCAGCAATGACAGATCCGCCAGCGTGACGAACACGCCGACCGTGCCCGAGGCCGCGAGGTAACGCGGCTCCCAGTGCGGTTCGAACTTGCTCTTGAATGCGCGCAAGCCGCGGAAGTTGTAGAAGCGGCCGCCGAAGCGCCAGACCATCAGGCCGAGCCGGTGCCACGGCGACGGCATCTTGGCCGCCCCCATCCCCGAGAACGGCGCGATGCCCAGGCTCAGCTTGCGGAAGCCCGCCTCCTTCAGATGCAGCGCGAGCTGCGTGAACAGATACTCCATCGCGTACGGCGATGCGTCCGGCAGATGGCGCATCACGCCGACCGTCGCCTCGGTGTTGAGGTCGGTCGTCATGAACGTGACGAACGCGATCGGCTTGTCGGCCTGCCGCACCAGCATCACCGACTGCGTCGCGAGATAGCCGTCGTGGAATGCGGCGACCGAGAAACTCTTCTCGCGCGCGTCGCGGCTGTCGAGCCAGCCGTCCGAGATGTCGCGCAGCCCCGGCAGCGCGGCCGGCACGTCACACGGCGCGATCACCTCGACCGTCAGCGCATCCTTGTCGCCGCGGCGCAGCGCATAGCGCAGGTGCGACCGGTTCGATCCCTTCAGGTCGAACTGGTCGAGCGCGATATGCGCTTCCTCGCCCAGCTTCATCAGCGTGAGCCCGGCGTCGAGATACAGCGGCAGCGCGTTCGCACGCACCTGGTAGAACGCCGCGCGGCCGCTGTGCGCGTGCGCGAGCGCGATGAACTTGCCGATCAGCGCCGGCCACTCCTCGCGCGGCCCGACCGGGTCGTGCAGCGCGGCCCACGTGCGGCCGTACTTCGCGTACATCAGGAAGGCCTGGCGCGATTCCGAGAACAGGAACGACTTGTCGCCCATCAGCGCGAGGCCCGCATCGCTGCATTCCTGCGCGCGAATGATCCGCTCGGCGTCGGACAGGTCCTGCGGCGCGGGCTTCACGAAGCGGCCGGGCGCCGGGCGCAGCAGTTGCCACAGCGCGAACAGCGCGACGAACACGCCGGACGCGAGCGTCGCGCGCAGCGCACGCGGCGCGCGCGCGTCGAACGAGAAATGCGACCACAGCTCGCGCGTGTACGGCACGTCGCGGAACGCGAAGAACAGCACCCACACGGCCAGGATCAGCACCATCGTCACCGACACGAACCAGCTCACCGTGAAGCGCTCGGCGAGCAGCGACGAATGACGGTTGAAGCGGCGGCGGCTCACGATCAGCAGCACCAGCAGCGTGCCGAGCACGCCGGCCTCGACGAACGCGAGGCCCTTTGCCAGCGACAGCGCGAGGCTCGCCAGCGTCAGCGCGAAGGTCATCCACCACGCGCCGTCGAGCCGGCGCAGCAGCCCGCGCGCGACGAACAGCAACGCGACGCCGAGCACGCTGCAGATCACCTGCGAGCCTTCGAGCACCCACAGCGGCACGATATGGCGCAGGATCGCGATCCGGTGCCAGAACGCGGGCGTCGCGCTCGAGATCACCAGCATCCCGCCGACCGCGAACGTCACGAGGCTCAGGAACACCGGCGCGAGCTGCGACACGCGCACGGCCTGCCGCGTCACCAGCCGGCGCCGCAGCGCGCGGCCCTCGAAACCGGCCAGCAGGCCGGCCGACAGCACGAGCGGCACGCCGAAATAGATCGCGCGATACGCGATCAGCGCGGCCACCATCACGTGCGCGGGTACTTCGCGGCCGAGCGTGAAGACCATCGCGGCCTCGAACACGCCGATCCCGCCCGGCGTATGGCCGATCATCCCGAGCAGCAACGCCGCCGCGTAAACGGTGATGAAGGTCGGGAAACCGACCGGCGCGGCCGGCAGCAGCACCCACAGCGTCAGGCCCGCCGCGACGACGTCCAGCACCGCGTAGACGACCTGCGCGACGAGATCGCGCCGCGCCGGCACGTCGAACGACAGCCACTTGAAGCGGGTGACGACCGGACGCGCGGTGTTGCCGCACATCGCGACCAGCGCGGCCATTGCGACGAGCAGCGCGGCGCCGGTCCACGTCAGCACGCCCGGCACGACGTGCAGCATCTCGGCCAGCGCCTCCGGCACGCAAACCATGCCGACGGCGGTCATCAGCACCATCGCGAGCGCCAGCGTGCCGCTCGTAAACACCGTCATCCGGCCGATCTGCGCGGGCGTGACGCCCGACACGCCGTACACGCGCGCGCGGACCGCGCCGCCCGTCAGCGCACCGAAGCCGGTCGCGTTACCAAGCGCGGACCCGGCGATCGCGCCGATCCACAGCGCGGCGCGCGGCACTTTCGCGGCAACGTAGCGCAGGCCGACGGCATCGCGGGCGACGAGCGCGAGATAGCTGAGCGCGGTCGCGGCCAGCGACGCACTCCACTCGCCGGCGGACATGTGACGCAGCTGGCGGATCACCGACCGGTAGTCGACCGATTCCGACAGATGCTGGAAAACCACGATCAGCAGCAGGCCGATGCCGAGCGCGAGCAGCGGCGACAGCACGCGTTCGTTGCGGATCAACGCCCGGGCACGGGCGATCACCGCCGCGGCGCGGCCGGGCGAACCAGAGTGGCGGGAAGACATAGATTATTCAGTGGCGATGCATAGCGTGTCGCGGCGCAAGCGGCCCAGGCGGCGACGAATCTGGTTGTTCTGCGTGGGCGGTCGGCCGGAAGAAAAGGCAGGGAACGCCTGAATCAGAACTTACAAGTATACGGGCTTTATATTACAAAATCTTTCCGATTCGCATTGTGCGGTTTTGTGGCTTCCCGGGCACGTAAACATCGCATCAAAATCGTGCGGCCGAAAACGCAAGGTGCGCATGATACAGGGAACCGGGGCGGGTTTTTCGTCGGACGAATGACGAGCCCTGCATTTAGGGGAAATTCTTCCGGCCGCGCCGAACAGGCGAGCACGAATTCGCGGGAGCGCGGTATTGGAGGCAATGGGGACAGGCGGGATGATGTGGCGCCCATTTCCGGCAGAACAGAAAAATCGACACTGCCGGGGCGCCCCGGACGGGGTCCTCCCCTGTATTGGCGCCCTTCCGGATTACGCCACCCGCGTAACCATCCAGACGCCGATCAGGATGACGAGCGCGCCAACGGCCTGCATGGGCCGCAACAGATGTTCGTGCACCGCCGTGAACGACAGCACGACGAGCATCGAAACCGCCACCATCGTCGGGTAGGCAATGCCGAGCGACGTCTTGCGCAGCGCGACCGCGTAAAGCACGAACCCGACGCCGTAAGCGCCAATGGCCGCGCCACGTACAATCCACGGCAAGACGCTCGATTCGCCGAGCGCGATTCCCTTGAGCGCAGCCACCCTGAGCAACACGCTGGCAAGCCCGCCGAACACACCACTCGCAATCACGATCAGCCAGTTCATTACGCGGCCTCCTTCGCCGTTGCAGCGTCGAATCGACGACCGGACGGGACACGAGCCCCATCCGGCACATCCGCGCCGCCGCCAAAAATCGCATTGAAGCGGTTCGCACCGTGCAGTGCGACCAATACGATCGCGGGAAAGGCGACCGAGAAGTTTCGCGCTTCGTCCCGGTAGCCGAAAAAGGAGAACAGCACCAGCACCGGCATGAACGCCGCGACGAAGTAGGCACGGTACCGGGTTGGCGTCGCCTGCCACGCCGCCCTGAAGAACACCGCAAGCGGCACGAGCATCAACGGGTTCTCGAGGCTCGGGGTATAGATGCCTTTACCGATGAGGTTGTAGAACGACAGATAGGACGCCGGATTCAGCCAGAACCGCAGGTTGTCCCACACGTGATATTCGACGAATCCGCCGGCATTGGCGCCGTACCCGCTCATGATGAACTGGCGGGTCGCCACGCAGATACCCAGTTGCAGCACGAGCCACATCACGCGCTTGCGCATTGCAGTGTCGCGGTCGTGCAGGAAGAACAACGCGAGCGGAACCAGGAAGAACGTCTCCTTGTTCAGGGAAAAGACGGCGATCGTCACCGTGCACGCCAGCAGCCGCTTCGTCAGCAGGAAATAGCACGCACCGAGCACGCCGAGCAGTTCGAAGAAATCGTAGTAGTAGCCGCCCTGCTGAAACGTGAGCGGATAGACGAAGCTGAATGCCGCCAGAAAGCCGACCGAATGCCCGAAGCTCAGGCCATGCAGCCTCGCCAGCTTGTAGACCAGCAACAGCGAAAACAGCATCGACAGCACGATCGCGATGTAGGTCAGGTGATAGACGATCGCCACGACCGGCGTCCAGTATTCGCCCGGCACGCTCGTGAAATAGGTATTGCGCAGCGAATCATGCCGAGTGATCGATTTGAACAGCTTGTCCCGCGTCGCCCCGTCGAGGCGCTCGGCCATCGCTTTCGCGGCCTTCGGAAACGACGAGCGGTAGACGAACGGCTTCGGCGCGTCGCCGTTCATCATCCCGACGAGGCTGTAGGTCGTGGGGAAACTGGCCTTCTGGTCGTCACGGAACCCCCACTTCAACAGCACGCTGTTGGTGATGTTTCCTGCGCACACGAACAGCAGCACGTAGACGATGGCGAAGCGGCAGAATGCCCGCACGCGGTTTCGGTTCTTTTCCGTCATGGGATTTGTGCCGCTTACAGCGCAGGCATGAAGTGAGCGGCCAGCACCAGCGCCACCATCACGCAAAGCATGCCGAAGCTACCGCGATTTTCGAGAATATGGACGATCGGATCGTCGTGCATCGTGCCGCGGACCGTTGCGATCCACAGCCGGCCGAACAGGTAGATCAGGCCAACCTGCACGAGCCATAACAAATGCGGAACGGTGTAGCGCGCGGCCGTTTCGGGAGCATTGATGAACAGGCCGAACACGACCACTGCGGCCAGCGACGCGCCGATCCCGAACGGCCAGAGCACCTCGAGATCCCCCACGCGGTAATCCCGGCCCGCCGATACACGCTTGTCGTTCTGGCGCAGGAACACGAGCTCGGAGCAGCGCTTCACGAGCGCAAGACTCAGGAAGGCCAGCACGGAAAATGCGAGAAGCCAGCGGCTGACCGCGATGTCCGCCGCAATGGCGCCCGCAACGATCCGGTGCGTGTACAGCAGCGACAACACGACGACATCGAGCAGTACGACCGATTTCAGGCGCCAGCTGTATGCGGTCGTCAGCAACAGATAGAGCGCGAACATGCCGGCAAACTCGACCGACACCGCGAATGCCAGCGCAAACGCCGCCGCGAGCAGCAGCGCGGCGGCGCCCAGCCCCCGGGCAATCGACAGCGTCCCGTTCGCGAACGCGCGATTGCGCTTGCGGGGATGGCGCCGGTCGCTGTCCAGATCCCAGAGATCGTTGCCGATGTAGGTTGCCGACGCGCCCAGCGACATCGCCAGAAACGCGAGCACGAGCGTCGTGACCTTGTCGGCGTCGAAGAACGCAAAAGCCGTCAGCAGCGGCACGAACAACAGCAGGTTTTTCAACCATTGATGGACGCGCAGCGCCTTGCACCAGGTCGAGAAGCAGGCACGCTCGTTCGAAAACTCCCGCTCGACGGGAATGCTGCTCCGGATGTCGGCAGCAATACCGGGCGGGACGCCGGCCAGAATGGCGCCCTTCGCACCGGCCCAGATCGGCATGTCGGCCTTGCTGTCGCCGGCATAGACGAAATCGTCGCCGACCTGCTCGCGAATGCCGGCGAGTTTGGTTTCGCTTTTCAGGTTGGTGTCGCCGCTGGTCGCGATGACGAGATCGAACAGGCCAAGATGGGCGTCTACCCGCTCGGCGATCGAGCGATGGGCGGCCGTCGCCAGCACGATCTTGCGGCCGCCTTTGCGTTCGTGAGCCAGGTAATCGACAAGCGACTCTCGGTAAGGAATCGTCTCCGCCCGGAAATCGGCCTGCTCGGCGACCTTGCCCTTGAATGCGGCGCGACCGCCGGCGAGCCAGAAAGGCAGTCGCAACAGATTCGCGGGTTGATGCTTGACGACACTTATCACGGACTCCATCAAGGTATCCGACGTCGTCAGCGTGCCGTCGAGATCGACGACAAGCGGAAGTTTTCTGGTCTCTCGCATTATTCGTGAGTCGTTTCCGTTTGACATTGACGTCAAACTGGTCAATCCATTACATGCACTACTGCTGCCGTCGCGAGGGCGACAGCAGCGTTAATTCGACGACATTCGCCCCCGACCACCGTGCGCGCTTCGCCCGATGCGCGCGGATACTACCAGAAAAACATGCCAATGAAGGCAACTATTGATCAAAATGTAGCGAGCCGGATGCGATATCACACAGGAAAAGAACCATTCCCTCAAGATGTGGCGCAAGATTTTTCGGAGGCGAAAACAAGGCAAACGTTTGTCGTTTAAAATTTCCTATTGAAATAATTTAAATTAATAGGATGACAAATTTCCGACTAATATCAGTCGATATTTATTTTTAATTTCCCCCCATTCACTTTCCGGTCGAATTGCTGGCATTCCCGGCACCAGCCAACATTGAGAAAAACGTCCCGGTCAAAGCATGTTGAGTCCCGCGCCCTGTCAGGTCACCTGACCGATGACGGCATTATTACAAGTCAGAAACGCCGGGACTCAAGCTTCACTTCGCCCGCTCATGCTCCCCCAACCCGATCGCCTTGTAGTCGTAAGTCGGATAAAACTCCGTCCGATACGCGCCCCACGCCGTATCCTCGAGCACCCGATTGACTTCACGCAGCCGCGACGCCGGCAACCGCAGCACGACGATCTGCCCGATCCCCATCGTCACGGTCCAGCTCACCACTTCGACGCCCGGCGGCGGAAACGCCTTGTAGAAGCCCTGCTTCGCCAATTGCGCATTCAGCTCGGCAAGCGGGCGCGACTGGTCGTGCCTGAGGAAAACGGTCAGCAGTACCGCGTTGTCGGCCGTCGCCTCGGCCGAACCTGCGGGTACGGTCGACGTCTGGCCGACAGCCGGTGCGCTGCAGAGCCCAGCGGCAGCCAGCGTGGCGGCGATCATCAAGGTACGAACCGGGAAACGGGGAAATGCCGTCATGACGCGACTCCATGGTTTCGTGGATGGAGCCGCCATCATGCGCCGCCGGACAGATCGCCGCCGCCGGCCGGCGAAAGGATTACGCCACACCTGCCCCGTCGCGCTCGCGCAGCACGTCGATGAACGCGCGCAGCTTGGCCGGCACGTGCTTGCGATTCACGTAATACAGCCACATCGGCGGCAGCGTCCGGCACGCGCCCGGCAACACCTCGACGAGCGCGCCGTCGCGCAGGTCCTGCTCGATCCGTTCGCGCATGAACGCAAACGCGATCCCGACCCCGGCGCGCGCCGCGTCGATCACCGCATCGGCGTCGTTCGTCACGAATACGCCTTCCGGATCGAGATCGACGTCGCGGCGCCCGTCGTGCAGCAGCCATTTGTGCAGCCGCCCGCTCTCCGAAAACCGGAAGCGGATACACGCGTGCCCCCCGAGCGCCGCGATCGACGCAGGCGTGCCGTACCGCGCCAGATAACCGGGCGACGCGACCAGCGCACACGAGAGCGCCGGCGCGATCCGCACGCCGATGGTCCCCGGCTGCAGCCGGTCGGCAAGGCGGATCCCCGCATCGAACCCGTCCTTCGCGATATCGACCAGTTCGTTCTCATAGCGAATCTCCAGCCGCACGTCCGGATAGCGCTCACGGAATACGGCGAGCACCGGCGCGATCACGAGCGAGCGCGCCAGCGGCAGCGCGGTCACGCGCAACACGCCGCTCGGCGCGCTGCGCCCGTCCTTCAGCTCGTCGCGGGCCTGCACGACCTGCCGGTATGCCGGCTCCGTCTGCCGCCAGTAGCGCTGCCCGGCTTCCGTCAGGCTCACGCCGCGCGTGCTGCGGTTGAACAGCTTCACGTTCAGCTCGCCCTCGAACTGCCCGATCGAGAGACTGACGGCGGCCGGCGTCAGACCCAGCGCGGCGGCCGCCCGCGTGAAATTGCCGGTCGCCGCGACCGTCATGAACACGTGCAGCCCGGCCATCGGATCGCGTCGGCTCATCATTAGAAAAACTTGAAACTCTTTCGAGTGGAATGCGGATTCTCCCATATACCGCCACCGCCTACACTGGCCCTGTCGCATCACCGGAACGTCGCATGAACCCGTCCCTCCCCGCGCTGCCGCTCGCGGCCGCCCGCCGCACGATCGACGCCGTACTCTCGCATGCCGCATCGTTGCAGGTCGAGGGCGTCGCCGTCGCGATCGTCGATGGCGGCGCGAACCTGCTCGCGTTCGTTCGCACCGACGACTGTTTTCTGGGGGCGATCGACCTCGCGCAACGCAAGGCGTTGACGGCGATCCGCTTCCGCACGTCGACCGGCACGCTCGGCGCGCTGTCGGGCAACGGTCCGTTGCGCGGGATCGAGCACAGCCACGGCGGGCTCGTCACGTTCGGCGGCGGCGAACCGCTCTTCGACGGCAGCGGGCGCTGCGTGGGCGCGATCGGCGTGTCGGGCGGCAGCGTCGACGAAGACACCGCGATCGCCCGGCATGGTCGCGACCGCTTGCAGGCCATCCTCCACACCACCAGGTAAGCATATGACCCGAAAACGCATCCTCATCACCGGCGCAGGCACCGGCTTCGGCCGCGAAGTCGCGCTGCGCCTCGCCGCCGGCGGCCACGACGTGACGGCCGGCGTACGCGTCGCCGCCGAGATCGACGCACTGACGGCCGCCGCCGCGCAACGCGGCGCCGCGCTGCGCGCCATCGAGCTCGACGTCACGTCGGCCCACGATCGCGCCCGCGCGGCCGAACTCGCCCCCGACGTGCTCGTGAACAACGCGGGCGTCGGCGAAGCCGGCGCGCTCGTCGACCTGCCGGTCGGGATCGTCCGCGCGCTGTTCGACGTCAACGTGTTCGGGCCGCTCGAACTCACGCAGCAAATCGCGCGCGGCATGCTTGCGCGCGGACACGGCAAGATCGTGTTCGTGTCGTCGATCGCGGGCCTGATCACGGGGCCGTTTACCGGCGCCTATTGCGCATCGAAACACGCGGTCGAATCGATCGCCGAAGCGATGCACGCGGAGCTGGCGCCGCACGGGATCCGCGTCGCGGTCGTGAACCCCGGCCCGTATAGCACGGGCTTCAACGACCGGATGATGGAAACGGCGCGGCGCTGGCGCGATCCGGCCGTCCACATCGTGACGCCCGAGCAGCTGACGTTCCCGCTCGAACAGCACGATCCGGAAGAGATGATCGCGAAAATGGTCGACGTGATCGAAAGCGACGGCGGCGCGTTCCGCAACCTGCTGCCGAAATCGTCGGAAGCCTTCGTCCGTGCCGAGCAGGCAAGCGCGTGGGACCGCCAGCAGTGATGCAAACCGGCGGCGGCCGGAGGTTCACGCGGGAACGCCATGCCCGCCGCCCGGACTGTCATGCGCGGCGTTCGCCGTCGACGGCCCTCCCGACGGCCCGGGCCGTCGCAGGCCCGCTCGTCGCCGAAGCCGGGCCCGCATGCCGGCGGGCCGCATCGAGCCGCGCCGCCCGCGTTCAGTACACGTCCCGCATATAGCGGCGCGCCTTCGCGAGCCGCGCGACGTAGTCGTTCGCGTCGTCGTCCGACATGCGGCCATGCTCGGCGACCACGGCCTTCAGCGCCGCATCGACATCCTTCGCCATGCGCGCGGCGTCGCCGCACACGTAGAAGTGCGCGCCGTCCTCCAGCCACGCGAACAGCTCGGCGCCCTGCTCGCGCATCCGGTCCTGCACGTAGATCTTGTCGGCCTGGTCGCGCGAGAACGCGAGATCGAGCCGCGTCAGGAAGCCGCTGTCGCGCATCGCGCCCAGCTCGTCGCCGTAGTAGAAATCGGTCTGCGCGTGCTGCTCCCCGAAAAACAACCAGTTGCGCCCGCGCGCGCCGCGCGCCTGCCGCTCGTGCAGGAAGCCGCGGAACGGCGCGACGCCGGTGCCGGGGCCGACCATCACGATCGGCACGTCGCCGTTCACCGGCGGCCGAAAATGCGCGGACTTCTGCACGAACACGGGCACGCGGCCGTCGTCAGCGCGATCGGCCAGAAAGGTCGACGCGACGCCTTTGCGCGCGCGCCGGCCGTTGTGATAGCGCACCGCCGACACGGTCAGGTGGATCTCGCCCCGGTGCGCGCTGGGGCTCGACGCAATCGAATACAGGCGCGGCTGCATCCGCTTCAGCATCCCGACCAGTTCCGCGCCCGACAGCTCGACCGGAAACTCGTGCAGCACGTCGGCGAGCTGCTGCCCCCACAGCCATTGCTTCAGGTCGCCCTTGCGGTCGTCGCCGAGCAGCGACTTCAGCGCGCCGTTCGCGCTGCGCGACGCGATCAACGCGAGCGTGTCCGGATGCGGGCGGGTGATGTCGAAGTGGCGCGCGAGCGCATCGCCAAGGCGCATGTCGCCGGCGCCCGCCACCGTCACCGGCGCATCGGCCTTCAGCGCGGTGACGGACAGCAGTTCGTCGACCAGCTCCGGGCAGTTGGTCGGCCACACGCCGAGCGCATCGCCGGCTTCGTATTCGAGGTTCGCGCCTTCGGTCGACAGCGACACGCAGCGCGTGTCCTTGGCCGCGCCCGGACGGTTGAGCCGCAGGTTCGCGACGAGCTTCGACGGCGCCGGATGCGCCTTCGACGGCAGCAGCCCCGCCGGGCCCGGGCCGTCTGACGGCACCGCGTGCAGCGCGGCGTCGGCCTCCTTGATCCGCGCGACGACGCGTTCGAGCCACTGGTCGGCGTCGTGCTGGAATTCGACGTCGCAATCGACGCGCGCGCAAAGACGCGCCGCGCCGAGTTCCGCGAGCCGCGCGTCGAGCCGGCGGCCGTGGCCGCAGAACCGGTCGTAGTTGCGATCGCCGAACGCAAGCACCGCGAAGTGCACGCCATCGAGGCGCGCGGCGCTGCCGGCCTGCAACGCTTCCCAGAATTCGCTGCCGTTGTCGGGGGCGTCGCCGTCGCCGAACGTGCTCGTCATCAGCAGCACGTATTGCGCGCCCGCGAGCGACGCCGCCGGGTAGTCGGACATGCACGCGGTGCGGATCTCGAAGCCCGCGTTCATCAACTGCGTCGCGTAATCCTCGGTCAGCGATTCGATGTTGCCGGTCTGCGATGCCCACAGCAGCACGACCTTCGGGCGCGCACGCACGATCCGCACGCCGCCGGGCGCGCCGGCATCGGCCGGCGGCGCCGGCGCCGCGGCGCCCTGCGTGCCGGCGGGCAACGCGCGGCTGAACAGGCCCGCGAGCATCCCGTCGAGCCAGAACCGCACCGGCGGCGTGAGCGGCGCGCCGGCCGGCAGCACCGGCACGCCGCCGTCGCGCCGGCCGGCGCTTGCCTTCAGCCCGCTCACGAGCCCGGCCACGTACAGCCGTTCGGTGTCCGTCAGCGGCGGCGGCGCGAGGTCGGCAACGCCGAGCGCGGCCGCGAAAGTGTCGAGGTCTGCCATGTCGGATTCCTGTGAAGCAGTCGCCTGCACCATCGCCGGCGCGGGCCGCGCGTCGTCGGCGCGTGCATCGGGTTGCGCCGTCTCGTCGCCGGCGGACGCGAACGCATCCGTCTCGACGCGCCGCAGCGCGACCGCGCAGTATTTCAGTTCGGGTTGCTGCGATTCGGGATCGATCGCGTCGTTCGTCACCGCGTTGATGCACAGGTCGTCGCCGTACACGTCGTTCCAGTGCATCGGCGCGAAGCAGTTGCCGCGCAGCACGCGCTCGGTCACAACCGCCGGCAGCACCGCGCGGCCGCGCGCCGAGCGAATCTCGACGCTGTCTTTCGCGACGATGCCGAGCGCGCGCGCGTCGTCCGGGTGCAGTTCGACGAACGGGCGCGGGTTGAGCTTGTTCAGCATCGCGACCTTGCCCGTCTTCGTCATCGTGTGCCATTGATGCTGCAGCCGTCCGGTGTTCAGCACGACCGGGAACGCGTCGTCGGGCCGCTCGGCCGGATCGGCATGTGGACGCGCGAGGAAGCGCGCCTTGCCCGACGGCGTCGGGAACGCGATGCGCGGCGCGGCGCGCCCGTCGGCCGCCGGACGCGGCGTCTGGCTCACGCCGTCGTTCAGGTAGCGGATCGGGTGCCGCTCGCGCGCGGCGCCGGGTGCGACGGGCCACTGCACCGGCCCGTCGCGCAGCGTCGCATGGCTCGCGCCGCGCAGGTCGTATCCGGTCGCCGGATTCGAGAACCGGACGATCTCGTCGAACACGTCGGCGGCCGACGCGTAATCGAATGCCTCGCCGAAGCCCATCGCGCGGGCGACTTCCGCGACGATGCGCCAGTCGGGCAGCGCATCGCCCGGCGGCGCGACCGCCGCGCGCATCAGCGTCATGTTGCGCTCGGAGTTGACCATCACGCCGTCGCCCTCGGCCCACAGCGCGCCCGGCAGCAGGATGTCCGCGTAGCGGTTGGTCTCGGTGTCGAGGAACGCATCCTGCGCGATCACCAGCTCCGCGGCCTGCAGCCCGGCGATCACGTTCCGCCGGTTCGGCACGGTCGCGACCGGGTTCGTGCAGACGATCCAGCACGCCTTGACGTCGCCGGCCGCCATCCGCGCGAACAGGTCGACCGTGCCTTGCCCCGTCTCCTTGCGCAGCGTGCCGGCGGGCACGCGCCACAGCTGCTCGACGAAGCGCCGGTCGTCGTCGGACAGCACCGAGCGCTGGCCAGGCAGCCCCGCCCCCATGTAGCCCATCTCGCGCCCGCCCATCGCGTTCGGCTGGCCGGTCAGCGAGAACGGCCCGCTGCCGGGCCGGCAGATCCGCCCGGTCGCGAGGTGCAGGTTGCAGATCGCATTGGTGTTCCACACGCCGTGCGTGCTCTGGTTGAGGCCCATCGTCCAGCAGCTCATCCATTCCGGTGCATCGCCGATCCATTGCGCGGCGGTGCGCAGGTCGGCTTCCGCGAGCCCCGTGATCGCCGCGACGCGCTCGGGCGTGTACTCGGCGAGGAACGCGGGCATCGCGTCCCAGCCTTCGGTGTACGCATCGATGAACGCGGCGTCGGTGCGGCCGTTCGCATGCAGCAGGTGCAGCAGCCCGTTCGTCAGCGCGAGGTCGGTGCCCGGCCGGATCTGCAGGAACAGGTCGGCCTTGTCGGCCGTGCCGGTACGGCGCGGATCGACGACGATCAGCTTCGCGCCGGCCTTCACGCGATCCATCATCCGCAGGAACAGGATCGGATGGCAGTCGGCCATGTTCGCGCCGATCACGAAGAACAGGTTCGCGCGATCGAAGTCCTGGTACGACCCGGGCGGGCCGTCCGCGCCGAGCGACTGCTTGTAGCCGGTGCTTGCGCTCGCCATGCAAAGGCGCGAGTTCGACTCGATGTTGTTGGTGCCGACGAAGCCCTTCGCGAGCTTGTTGACGAGGTATTGCGCCTCGATCGACATCTGCCCCGACACGTAGAACGACAGCGCGTCGGGCCCGTGCGCATCGAGCACCGCGCGCAGGCGGCGCGCCGTTTCGGCGATCGCGTCGCGCGCCGGCAGCGGCACCAGGTCGTCCTCCCGCGCGCGGCGCGCGAACGCGCGGTCGAGCCGCCCCGAGCGGCGCAGCGCGACGTGCGCCGATGCGCCCTTCGTGCACAGCCGCCCGAAGTTGGTCGGATGGTCGGCGTCGCCGGACACCTTGACGACTTCGCCGTCCTCGACGTGCAGCACCATTCCGCAGCCGACGCCGCAGTACGGGCACACGCTCTTGACGGGGGTGGCGGTCATGCGCGCTCCGGAGCGATCAGGCCGCGACCCACACGACGCCGTCCTCGACCCGCGACGGATACGCGCTCACCGACTGCCCGGGCGCCTCCAGGCATTCGCCGGTGCGCAGGTCGAAATGCTGCTTGTACAGCGGCGACGCGACGACGACGCGCTCGCCGAGGCTGCCGATCAACCCGCGCGACAGCACGGCCGCCTGCGATACGGGATCGACGTTGCCGATCGCGAACACGCCGCCGTCTTCGGCATGCGCGACGTGAAAGACGGCGACCTGCTCGCCGTTGACGAGTGCACACACGCCGGTGTTCGGCACGATGTCGTCGAGCTGGCACACGCGGGTCCAGGACAGAGGAAGACGATCGTTCATGAGAGGCTCCTTGGAAAAGACGCTGGTGTCGGTCAGGGTCAGGCGGTGGCGGGTTCGCTCAGGACCTGCGTCGCGCCCCCGGCGGCGACGGGCGTCGACACGGGCTTGCCGTCCGTCCGTTCGCCGGGCGTCGCGGGCCGGATCTGGCCGCGCGTCTCGACGAATTCGATGGTCGTGTCCGGCGCGTCGCTGTTCACGAAGTGGCGGAAGCGCTTGCGCGTGTCGGGATCGGTGACGGCCTTCTTCCACTCGCATTCGTAGGTGTCGACCACGTGCTGCATGTCGGCCTCGAGCTCGGCGCCGATCCCGAGCCGGTCGTGCACGACCACGTCGATCAGGTAGTCGAGCCCGCCTTCGAGGTTGTCGCGCCACACGCTCGTGCGCTGCAGCCGGTCGGCGGTGCGCACGTAGAACATCAGGAAACGGTCGACGTAGCGGACCAGCGTCGCGCGATCGAGATCGGACGCGAGCAGTTCCGCGTGGCGCGGCTTCATCCCGCCGTTGCCGCACACATACAGGTTCCAGCCCTTCTCGGTCGCGATGATGCCGACGTCCTTGCCCTGCGCTTCCGCGCACTCGCGCGTGCAGCCCGACACGCCGAACTTGATCTTGTGCGGCGCACGCAGCCCCTTGTAGCGGTTCTCCAGATCGATCGCGAGGCCGACCGAATCGCCGACGCCATAACGGCACCACGTCGAGCCGACGCACGACTTCACGGTGCGCAGCGCCTTGCCGTACGCATGGCCCGATTCGAAACCGGCCGCGATCAGCTCCTCCCAGATCGACGGCAATTGCTCGACGCGCGCGCCGAACAGGTCGACGCGCTGGCCGCCGGTGATCTTCGTGTAGAGCCCGTACTTCCGCGCGACCTGGCCCACCGCGATCAGCCCTTCGGGCGTGACCTCGCCGCCCGGCATGCGCGGCACCACCGAATACGTGCCGTCGCGCTGGATGTTCGCGAGGTAGTAGTCGTTCGAATCCTGCAGCCCCGCGTGCTCCTTCTTCAGCACGAACTCGTTGAAGCACGACGCGAGAATGCCCGCGACGGCCGGCTTGCACACGTCGCAGCCGAGGCCATGGCCATGCTTCGCGAGCAGTGCGTCGAAGGTCGTGATGCGCTCGACGCGGATCAGGTGGAACAGCGCCTGGCGCGAATGCGGAAAGTGCTCGCAGATATGGTTGTCGACCGCGAGGCCCTGCTTCTTCATCTCGGCCTTCATGATCTGCGTGACGAGCGGCACGCAGCCGCCGCACGACGTGCCGGCGCCCGTGCACGACTTCAGCGCGCCGAGGCTCGTCGCGCCGTCGGAAACCGCCGTGCAGATCTGCGACTTCGACACGTTGTTGCACGAGCAGATCTGCGCAGCCGCCGGCAGCGCGTCGACGCCGATCGCCGGTTTCGCCGCCCCGTCCGACGACGGCAAGATCAGGAATTCGGGCGATTCGGGCAGCTCGATGCGGTTCAGCATCATCTGCAGCAGCGTGCCGTACTCGGCCGCGTCGCCGACCATCACCGCGCCGTGCAGGAACTTGCCGCAGTCGGACACCACGAGCTTCTTGTAGACCTGGCGGCGCTCGTCCGCGTACTGGTAGGTGCGGCTGCCGGCCGTCGCGCCGTGCGCGTCGCCGATGCTCGCGACGTCGACGCCCATCAGCTTCAGCTTGGTGCTCATGTCGGCGCCCGCGAACACGGCCGCCGCGCGGGCCGCGCCGCCCGGATCGCCGCCGAGCTGCTTCGCGACCACCCGCGCCATGTCGTAGCCGGGGGCGACGAGGCCGTACACCATGCCGTTCCATGCCGCGCATTCGCCGATCGCGTAGATGTCGGCATCGCTCGTGCGGCAGGCGTCGTCGATCGCGACGCCGCCGCGCGGGCCGATCTCGAGCCCGCAGGCGCGGGCCAGCTCGTCGCGTGCGCGGATGCCGGCGGAAAACACGATCAGGTCGGCGTCGAGGTGCGTGCCGTCGGCGAACGTCATCCGGTGCGCACCGTCTTCGCCGTCGACGATCCCGAGCGTGTTCTTGCCCGTATGCACGGTCACGCCGAGCGCCTCGATCCTCGTGCGCAGCATCTTGCCGCCGCCGTCGTCGACCTGCACGGCCATCAGCCGAGGCGCGAATTCGACGACGTGCGTGTCGAGCCCCATGTCGCGCAGCGCCTTCGCGCATTCGAGGCCGAGCAGCCCGCCGCCGACCACGACGCCGCGCTTCGCGTGCGCGCCGCATGCCTGCATCGCCTCGAGATCCTCGATCGTCCGGTACACGAAGCAGCCCGCGCGATCGTGGCCCGGCATCGGCGGCACGAACGGGCGCGAGCCGGTCGCGAGCACCAGCTTGTCGTAGCCGAGCGTTTCGCCCGACGCAAGCGTGACCGCATGCGCGACGCGATCGATCGACGCGACGCGCGCATTCAGGCGCAGGTCGAACCGCGGATGACGCGCGAAGAAGCCGGGTTCGACGAGCGACAGGTCGTCCGCCGACTTGCCGGCGAAGAATTCGGACAGGTGCACGCGATCGTAGGCCGGGCGCGGTTCCTCGCCGAGCACGGTCACCTGCGGCGCGCCCGCCTCGCCGGCTTCCGCCGCGACGCATTCGAGGAACTTGTGGCCGACCATGCCGTGGCCGATGACGATGAGTTTCATGATGACGATTCCTTCGCTCGATCAGTTGGCGGCGTTCGCGGCGGCGGCCAGTGCGCGGTCGCGCAGCTCGGCTTCGCGCGCCTTGTGTTCGTCGCTGAAGCGCACGGCCATCGCGCACAGCGCGGTCGCGGTGACGGCGAGGCCGAGCAGGCTCAGCGTGTACTGCACGTCGCCGACGCCCTTCAGCAGGAAGCTCGCGGCGACCGCGCCGACGTTGCCGCCCGCGCCGACGATTCCCGCCACGCCGCCGAGCGCCTTGCGGTCGATGAAGGGCACCAGCGCGTAGGTCGCGCCGCAAGCCATGTGCGTGAACAGGCCGAACGCGAGCATCGCGACGAGCGCCGCGCCGACGCTTTGCGCATGCGAGAACCAGAGCAGCCCGAGCCCTTCGCCGACGATCAGCGCGCACAGCAGCGTCGCGCGCACGTCGAGGCTGCGGCGCGCGGCGATCCGGTCGGACAGCCAGCCGCCGAACGCGCGGGCGAACAGCGCGAGCAGCCCGAACATGCCGACCGCGAAACCCGCGTCCTTCAGCGACAGGCTGAAGTGATCGACGTAGTACAGCGCCGCGATGTTGTGGATGAACACCTCGACGCCGAAGCACGCGCCGTACGTGACGAACAGCATCCACACGCGATAGTTGCCGCAGGCCGCGACGAAGCTCGCCCAGCCGCCCTTCTTGCCGCTGTCGACCGTCACCCCCTGCTTGCGCAGCGCGACGAAGTCGCCTTGCGGGCAATCCTGCGTGAAGCGCCAGTACGCCCAGGCCATCGCGAGCATCGCGACGCCCGGTACGACCAGCGCGACACGCCACGACGCATCGTCGCCGAAGCCGAGCATCAGGCCGGCCGCGACGAGCAGCGGCATCAGCGCCTGCGTCGCGCCCGCGCCGGCATTGCCCCAGCCGGCCGTCGTCGCGTTCGCGGTGCCGACCACGTTCGGCGCGAACATCACCGACGTGTGGTACTGCGTGATCACGAAGCCCGCGCCGATCGCGCCGATGCCGAGCCGGCAGATCAGGAACGACAGGTAGTCGTGCGTGAACGACACCGCGAACACGGGGATCGCGCCCAGCAGCAGCAGGCCGACGTACACGCGGCGCGGGCCGAAGCGGTCGCACAGCGGGCCGACCAGCAGCCGCACGGCGATCGTCGCGGCCACCGCCGCGATGTTGATGTTGGCGACCTGCGCCGCCGTCAGGTGAAATTCGCGTGCGATCAGCGGCATCAGCGGCGCGCATGCGAACCATGCGAAGAAGCACACGAAGAACGCCATCCACGTCAGGTGGAACGCGCGCATCGGCGCGGTGCGGAGGCTGAAGAGATCGATACGGGTAGCTTTGTCGGTCATGTCATCCGCCAAACGAAAAACGGCGTCCTGCGCACCCGGTCTCGTCGAGACCCGATGCGTAGGACGCCGTTGCCCATGAAGCCCGTTGCCGGGCGCGTCGGTAATCGGTACTGCGGACGAATCGCCGTTGATCCGTCCGAACCGGCTGACGCAAGCGCCGTGCCATGTCGGCCCGGACCGGCCCGCCAGCCGCGCCGCGCAAGGCTCGCCGGGCCGCGCGCGACGCACGGCGGCCCACGGCGCACGATGCGTCGTGATGCAGCGAGGCACAGAGGTGGTGCACTGCAGCACCGCCGCCGTGCGACATCGCGGTGCGCGCCGGCGGGGCACGATGCATGCCGACGCGGCGCGGCGGCGGCCCGTCCGTCTCGGCCGCCTGCGCGCGGGGCGACGGGCGACGCGCCGCTCCGCACACGTCGTGCCGGCTGGCCCGGATATTGCTGAATCCGTTGCATCACACCGGCAACGGCGCCGGTGAGCAGTCCCCGCAAACCCTGCCCGCCGGCCACGGCGGGCCGATCCGGACAACGGCGTCCCCACCGTGCGCGGCACGGCCCGGCGGCAGTTGCGCTTCGAGCGCCCGCCGCCGCGCAGGCCGCGCGCTATCGACCGCCGCCACCTCGCGGGCGACACTGGAACACGACATGACGACTGGTAAAGTCACGCTGCTGGGCGCCGGGCCCGGCGACCCCGATCTCCTGACGCTGAAGGCCGCGAAGGTGCTGGCCGCCGCCGACGTGCTGCTGCTCGACGATCTCGTCGCGCCCGGCCTCGCCGAACTCGCACCGCGCGCGCGCGTGATCCGCGTCGGCAAGCGCGGCGGCTGCCGCTCCACGCCGCAGGCGTTCATCGAGAAACTGATGCACCGCTACGCGCTGCGCGGCGCGCACGTCGTGCGCGTGAAAGGCGGCGACGCGCTGCTGTTCGGCCGCGCCGGCGAGGAACTCGCCGCCCTGCGCGCCGCCGCGATTCCGGTCGAGATCGTCAACGGCATCTCGTCGGGATTCGCGGCCGCCGCGAGCCTCGGCATTTCGCTGACGCACCGCGCGCACTGCCACGGCGTCACGTTCGTCACCGCGCACCGGCAGGATCACGGCGAACCCGACTGGGCGCGTCTCGCGGCCGCCGGCACCACGCTCGCGATCTACATGGGGATGAGCCGCGTCGACAGCCTGGCGGCCGGCCTGCTCGCCGCGCTGCCGCCGTCGACGCCGGCGGCGGCCGTGCAATGGGCCGGCACGCCGGACGAACGCCGCTGGACCGGCACGCTCGGCCTGCTTGCCCGCGGCGTCGCCGCGGCAGGGCTCGGCAGCCCGGCCGTGATCCTCGTCGGCGGCGCGATCGGCGAAGCGGCCGTGCGTCACGCGGAGACCGTGCCCGCGGCGGCGCTGTCGCGCGCGGCCTGACATGCGCGACGGCGCGCGGCGTCGGCCGCCTCTCCTTCCCGTCGCTGCCGGCCGCCCCCGCGGCCGGCTGCCCTCGTTCGCACGCAGCCTCGACGTGCCGCTGCCCCCGTTGCCCGCCTCATGAGTTCGCCCGCCCTGTCCGCCCGCCTGCGCGTGCTGCTCGTCACCGATACCGACAAGCCGATCGGCGATCTCGGCGACGCGCTCGCGCGCCTCGGCTACGAGATGCTGAACGACGTCGCGACGCCCGCGCGCCTGCCGGCGGCCGTCGAGGAGCAGCGCCCCGACGTCGTGATCATCGATACCGATTCGCCGTCGCGCGACACGCTCGAGCAACTCGCGGTGATGCACGCCACCGCGCCGCGCCCCGTGCTGATGTTCAGCCACGACGCCGACCAGACGCTGATCCGCGCGGCGGTCGGCGCGGGCGTCAGCGCGTATCTCGTCGAGGGGTTGTCGGCCGAGCGCCTCGCGCCGATCCTCGAAGTCGCGCTCGCGCGCTTCTCGCACGACGACGCGCTGCGCCGCCGCCTCGCCGACGTCGAGCGCGAGCTCGCCGAGCGCAAGCTGATCGACCGCGCGAAGCGCATGCTGATGGACCAGCGCCGGCTGTCCGAGCACGACGCGTATGCGGCGCTGCGCAAGCGCGCGATGGATCAGGGCCTGCGCATCGTCGACGTCGCGCGGCAACTGCTCGACGCGTCACCCCAGCCATGACCGCCATGAACACTCTCCCGCCCGCCGCGCCGGAACGCGCGCATCTTCGCCTCGGGTTCGTCGCGCTGAGCGACGCGGCCCCGCTGATCGTCGCGCAGCGCCTGAACCTCGGCGCGCCGCACGGCCTCACGCTCGAACTCAGCCGCCAGCCGTCGTGGGCCGCCGTGCGCGACAAGCTGCTGAGCGGCGAGCTCGACGCCGCGCATGCGCTGTACGGGCTCGTCTGCGGACTGCAGCTCGGGATCGGCGGCCCGCAGGCCGACATGGCCGCGCTGATGGTGCTGAACCGCAACGGCCAGGCGATCTCGTTGTCGCGCGGCCTCGCCGACGCGTATCGCGACAGCGGCAGCGTGCGCACGGCCCTCGCGACGCTCGGCCGCAAGCCGCTCCTCGCGCAGACCTTCCCGACCGGCACGCATGCGATGTGGCTGAACCACTGGCTCGCGTCCCACGGCGTCGATCCGCTGCGCGACGTGCGCAGCGTCGTGATCCCGCCGCCCGAGATGGTCGCCGCGCTCGCCGGCGGCGAACTGGACGGCTTCTGCGCCGGCGAGCCGTGGCACGCGGTGGCCGAGGCCTGCGGCGCGGGCCGGACCGTCGCCGTCACCAGCGAGATCTGGCCCGATCATCCGGAGAAGGTGCTCGCGGCGCGGCGCGACTTCGTCGCGCTGTATCCGGCCGCCGCGCGCGCGCTGATCCGCACGCTCGTCGATGCCTGCGCGTGGCTCGACGGCGCCGCGCACCGCCGCGAGGCGGCCGACTGGCTCGCGTCGCCCGACGCGCTCGGCGTGCCGGCCCGGCTGATCGCGCCGCGCCTGCTCGGCGACTACGGCGCGGGGCCGTTCGCCGCGCCGCCGCTGCCGATCCGTTTCCACGACGGCGGCGCGGTGAACCGGCCCGATCCGCATGAAGCCCGGTGGTTCCTGTCCCAATACCGGCGCTGGGGCATGCTCGACGGATCGCACGACGACGCGGGAATTGCCACGGCAATTGCACAGACCGCGTTGTATGATGCTGCCGTCGCCGAAGGCGGCGCGCCGGCCCCGTCACGGGCATGATGCGCGCCGCGTGACGACCGGCGGTGCGCCCCCGCGCCACGCCTGTCCGGGCCGCCAGCCGGCGGCCGGCACGCCTCACCCGGGCGGCGCCGCGCGCCCCATCCGTCCCCGATACGAATCGATGCAGAAACGAACGCACGCGCCGCTCGACGCGCTGCTCACCGAAATCCGCGCATGCCGTGCCTGCGAGGCCGCGTTGCCGCTCGGCCCGCGCCCGGTCGTGCGCGCCCGTCGCGACGCGCGGATCCTGGTCGTCGGCCAGGCGCCGGGCGCACGCGTCCACGCGAGCGGCATTCCGTGGGACGACGCGAGCGGCAAGCGCCTGCGCGGCTGGCTCGGCGTCGACGCCGACGCCTTCTACGACGAGACGCGTTTCGCGATCGTGCCGATGGGCTTCTGCTACCCGGGGCGCGGCGCGAGCGGCGACAACCCGCCGCGCCCCGAATGCGCGCCGCTGTGGCTCGACCGGCTGCTCGCCGAATTGCCGTCGATCCGGCTGACGCTGCTGATCGGCCAGTATGCCCAGCGGCATTTCCTGCGCGACACGCGCAAGGCCACGCTGACCGACACCGTGCACGCATGGCGCGACTACGGCCCCGCCGTGCTGCCGCTCCCGCATCCGTCGCCGCGCAACCAGGCGTGGTTCAAGCGCCATCCCTGGTTCGACGCGGACGTCGTGCCGGAGCTGCGCCGTCGCGTGGCACGGCTGGCCGCCGGCTGAACGGGCTGAACGAAACCGCAGGCGGCGGCGCGACACTTCACGCCACACCCGCCATCCCCATCGACCCAGAATGAACGACACCCCTACCGAACTCGATTTTTCCTGCAATGGCTGCGGCGGATGCTGCCGCGACCTGCGCATTCCGCTGACGATCGACGAAGCGATCGCGTGGCTGCAGCGCGGCGGCCACGTGGAACTGCTGTGCGATGCGATGCCCTGGCTCGAGGAGCCCGCGCCCGACAACGCGTTCGCCGCGTACAAGCGCGCACGCTCGAGCGCCGCGCTCAGCGGCTCGCTGCCCGTCCGCGTCACCGTCATGCTCACCGCGGCCCACGCCGGGCCGTGCCCGAACCTGCAGGACGACCTGCGCTGCGCGATCTACGACGAGCGCCCGCTCGTGTGCCGGATCTATCCGGCCGAAGTGAACCCGTTCGTGCCGCTGGCGCCGGGCGGCAAGCAATGCTCGCCCGACGTGTGGCAGCAGGCGCCGTTCGTCCGTGGCGGCACGATCGTCGATGCGGCCACCCGCGACAGCATCGCGCGCTCGCGCGCGGCGAGCGAGGCGGAAACGCCGCTGCGCGCGCGACTGTGCGCGATGCTGGGGATCGACGCCGCGGCCGTCGCCAACGAAGGATTCGCGATTCATGCGCCGCCGGCCGCCACGCTGCTCGCCGCGCTGACGGCCCTGCGCGAGCCGGAGGCGGCCGGCGGCAGCGACACCGCAACGTGGACGCTGCTGACCAACCGGAGCGCGACGGCCGATGCGCTCGCCTCGGTCAGCGCGTCGCCCCGGCTCACGACGAGCGATGGCGGCGATGCGCCCCAGCGCTACCTCGGCTTCCATCCCGACGCATAGGCGGCATCCGTCTGCACCGGGGGCGGCACGGGCGGCGCACCGGTTCGTTGCCGCTGCCGCCCGCCGCCGAGCGTGCCGGTTCGCGATCGCCCGTTCGCTGCCCGCCCCGTGCCGGATCGCCCGGCGATGGCCCCGCGCATTCCGGTGACGGCCGGTTCGCTGTACCATCGCGACTCGACAGCGTCACGAACAGCAGAATCCTTCATGCCCTCCACCGCCCCGCCGCGCCTGTACGGGATGCCCGAACGCAGCGACCGGCTCGATTTCTACATCCGCGACCAGGCGTCGCGTCAGGCGATCACCGAGCCGCACCGGCACGCGTATTTCCAGATCCAGTTCAACCTCGGCGGCGACACCGAGCAGCGGATCGGCGGCGTCACGCGGCCGTTTCCGCGCGGCGCGCTCGCGTTCGTGCTGCCGCACCGCGAGCACCTGATCCCGCACCCGGAAGGCGCGCACTTCATCGTGATCAACTTCAGCCAGGCGTTCCTGCGCGCCGATCTCGACGTCGATCCGCTCGATCTCGAGGACGTGCCCGCGCACCGCTTTCCCGAGCTGACGCCGTTCCGCTTCCAGGAGCACCTCGACTTCATCCTGACCGGCGACACCTACGACGAGGCGCGTCGCCTCGCGCTGTGCATGCTCGACACCGATCGCGTGCGCACCTTCGGCTCCACGACGCTGCTGCGCGGCTACCTGCTGCAGCTGATCGGGCTGGTCTGCACGCAGTACGCGGGCGCGCTCGACAAGCTCGCGCAGCGCGGCGCCCAGCGCGCGGGCCGGCGCGACGCGCTGGCGCGCGTGCTGCGGCACGTGCGGGCGAACCTGACCCGCGAGGACCTCACGCTCGCCGCGACCGCCGAGGCCGCGTTCCTGTCGCCCAACTACCTGGCGCACCTGGTGCGCAAGGAAACCGGCAGCACCTTCACCGATCTCGTGACCGAGCGCCGGATCGCGCTCGCGCAGTCGCTGCTGGCGCACACGAGCCGGCGCATCGCGGACATCGCGCGTTCGGTCGGCTTCCGCGACGAAGGGTATTTCGCGCGGCGCTTCCGCGCGCGGGTCGGCGTGTCGCCGAAGGCGTACCGCGACGCGAACGCCGCGCTGCCGGACGGCGACGATCCCCCGGCGGCGGCCGACGCGTAGTTTTGTCCCGGTAAAACGCACTTGCGTCGCATCCTGCCGGCCGCGCGTCGGGTATCGTTGCATGCATGCCGGCCCGTGCGCCGCCCGGGCGCCGGCATCCGTCTTCCCACCGAACGAGGCCATCCGATGTCCGCTTATGTCATCGACGCTGCCGAGCGTCCTTCCGTCGAGGTCGAACAGTCGTCCGCGCGCTTTCCGCTGCGCCGCGTCTTCTGCGTCGGCCGCAACTACGCCGACCACGCCCGTGAAATGGGCGCCGATCCCGACCGCGAACCGCCGTTCTTCTTCACGAAGCCGGCCGACGCGATCGTCCCCGCCGCCGGCACCGTCCCCTATCCGCCGCTGACCGGCGATCTTCATCACGAAATCGAGCTGGTCGTCGCGATCGGCAAGGACGGCCGGTCGATCGACCCGGCCGACGCGCTGTCCCACGTGTGGGGCTACGCCGTCGGCGTCGACCTCACGCGCCGCGACCTGCAGGCCGAAGCGAAGAAGCTGAGCCGTCCGTGGGACTGGGCCAAGAGCTTCGACGCGTCCGGTCCCGTGACCGCGCTGCGCGCGGCCGCCGCCACCGGCCATCCGGCCAGCGGCCGCATCTGGCTCGCGGTCAACGGCGAGACGCGCCAGCAAGGCGACCTCGCCGACATGATCTGGCCCGTGCCCGACGTCATCGCCTACGTGTCGCGCTCGGTCGAGCTGAAGGCCGGCGACCTGATCTTCACGGGCACGCCGGCCGGCGTCGGCGCGCTGCAGCCCGGCGACCGCGTCACGGGCGGCGTCGACGGCGTCGCGACCTTCGAGTTCGTCGTCGGCCCGAAGCCGTAACGGCATTCGCAAGGCGGTGGCGCGTCCGCGGCCGCCTTGCGATTTCCCGATACCGGCCGGATCGTGGCGGCGCCGGCATGCGCCACAGTCAGGGCGGTTTCAACGCGTTCGTCGATGCGTTTTCACGTGCTTCGACCCGCGTTGCAGCCGTCCCCCGACACGATCCGCATGACGGTCCGCCCGGGCCGAACCGGCCGTCGCGACCAGGCACGCGAAACGCGTCGATCGCGCCGCGCTCGGTAGCCGAGAAGATTCCGCGAATCCCGGCATCGGGAGCGGCGGATTCGGCCTCCCGTCGCCCCCTTTCCGCCGATCGCACCAAACGGAAATTCGTCGCACCGGCCTTCACGCCGCGGCCTCCCGCGCGTCGAACATCCGCACGCAGAGGGCCGCCGCCAGCGCGAGCGCGGCCGACAGCAACATCATCGCGAGCGGCGCATAGCCCGCGTTGCCGGCGGTCAGCACCGCCCCCGTCAACGACGACAACGCGGCGCCGCCGGCGATCGTCATCGCGCCGGCCAGCCCCGACGCGCTGCCCGCCAGCGCCGGGCGCACCGATACGGCACCGGCATGCGCGCCGGGATTTGTCAGCCCGTTGCCGATGCCGACCAGCACGCATGGCCCGAACCACGCGACCGGATGCGTCGCCCCGCCGATCGCGAACGCGAGGCCGATCGCCGGCCCCGCGCATGCGACCACGCGTCCGCACAGAATCGTCGTGGCCAGCGCGTAGCGGCTTGCGCAACGCGCGGCCAGGAAGCTGCCGCACACGAAACCGGCCGTGACGCTCCCCATGTAGATGCCGATCTCCGCCGGCGGGATGTCGAATACCGTTTGCGCGGCCAGCGGCGCACCGGCCAGGAACGCATAGAACGCACCGGTCGAAAACGCCATGCAGAGCGCATAGGCCCAGAACCGGCGCGCCCGGAGCAGCGCCGGGTACGCGCGAAGCTGCTGCACGAGGCTCGACGACCGGTTCGCATGGGTTTCGACGAGATCGACCGCGCACCAGGCGAACAGCGCGACGCCGACCGTGCCGAGCAACCAGAAGCTCGCACGCCAGCCGGCCGTCTGCGCGAGTACGCCGCCGAGCGTCGGGCCGGCCATCGGCGCGAATGCGGCCGCCATCGCCGCATAGCCGATCCGGCTCGCCGCGCCCGCACCGCCGTCGGTGTCCCGGATCGTCGCCATCGACACCGGATAGACCGACGTGATCGCCGCCTGCATCAGCCGGCCCGCCAGAAACACGCGAACGTCGGTCGCCGTCGCGCAGACGAGCGAGCCGAGCGTGAACACGGCGACGCTCGCAAGCACGATCGGCCGCCGCCCGAACCGGTCCGACAGCGGCCCCATCGCGCACTCGAGCGATGCAGCCACCGCTGCGTATCCGCCGAGCGACAGCGCGACGAGCGCATAGTCGGCGTGCAGGTCGCGTGCGATCTCCGGCAGCGACGGCAGGAACAGGCCCAGCGGCAGCACCGAGCACGCGCACAGCAGGATCAGCGTCGCCAGTCGCGGCGCCGCCGGTTCGGAAGCGGTCTGCAGGTTCGGTCGCAAGCGGATGCCCTCCGCGCACGTGCCGCACGGCCGTGCGCAATGCAAAAAAAAGCCCCCGAACCAGTCGGGGGCGCATGGGTGCCGGCGCGGTGCCGCTACCGGACCCTGCGCCTGCGTACTACTACGATGAAGCGAGCTGCTTTCATGCCGAATGGCTCCTGAACGCCGGGCTGACGGATTTCGGGCCGGCTGGGGTGATGGTAGACAGGCCGCGCCGGGCGCGTCAACACTCTAATGCGCCCGCACCGACACGAACTTGCGCGCGTTGTTGCGCTGGATCAGCACCGCGATCACGCTGCCGCTGTTCGCTTCGAGCGACTGCACGTCGTCCGGCGTCTCGAGCAGCGTGTCGTTGAGTTCCAGCACGACGTCGCCCGGCTGGATGCCCGCGTTGGCGGCCGGGCCGCGCACCGCGTCCACCATCATCCCGACCGCGAGCCCCGTCGAACGACGCTCGTCGTCGCTCAGCGCGTGCATCGTCAGCCCCAGGCGATCGCTGCCGTCGCCGGCCTCCGGCCCCGATCGTGCCGCTGCCTTCGGCGCGGCCGGGCCGGCGGCGGCCGGGCCCGGGCCGCCGGCCGCCTCGTCGGCGCCCGTGATCGTCAGCATCACCGGCGCGCGGTTGCGGATCAGCCGCAGCGGCGCCTTCTGCCCGGGCGGCAGCGCGGCGGCCAGGTCGTTCAACTCGGCCGAGCGGCCGATCGTCTTGTCGCCCAGCTTCACGATCACGTCGCCGGGCTTGACGCCGGCCGCCGCGGCCGGCGAGCCGGGCGCGACGCCGTTGACGAGCGCGCCTGCCGGGCGCGGCAGCCCGAATGCCGCGGCCAGCCCCATGCCGACATCCTGCACGTCGACACCGATCGCGTTGCCGGACGACGCGCCCGGCGCCTGGGCCTGCTGCGCCTGCATCTGCGTCTGCAGTTGCGCGCGCACCTTGGTGGCGAACGCGATCGGGATCGCGAACGTCGTGCTCGCGTAGCGATCGGCGCCCGTGTAGACCTGCACCGCGATGCCGATCACGTCGCCCGCGCGGTTGAACACCGGGCCGCCCGAGTTGTCGGGATTGGGCGCGATGTCGGTTTCGAAGAACGGAAACGCGCTGCCGTCCGGCAGCCGGTGCGACGTCGCGCTGACGATGCCGGCCGTGACCGTGTTGCCCGATCCGTCCGGCGCGCCGATCGTCATCACGGGCTCGCCCGCCCGCACCTTCGACGAATCGCCGACCCGCACGAACGGCAGCTTCGTCGCGCTGACCCGCAGCACGGCGACGTCGCTTTGCGGATCGACGGCCAGCACGGTCGCCTTGAATTCGCGGCGGTCGGTGAGCCGCACCGTCACGTCGGTCGCATCGTCGACCACGTGCGCGGATGTCAGGATCAGGCCGTCCGCGCTGACGATGAAACCCGAGCCGCTGCCCGACACCGCGCGCGGCGACGTGTCGGGCGCCGGCGGCTGCGGGCCCTGCGCGGGCGGCGGCGCGCCGTGCCGGAAGAACGCGGCGAGCGGATCGTCGGGATCGAGGATCGTGAAGGACGGGCCGCCGGCCTGCTGGTCGGGCGCGGCGGTCATGATGGTCACGACCGCCGGGCCGTAACGGTCGACGATCGCCGGAAAATCGACCGGCATCGCATACGGCATGGCGCCCGGCCGCTGCTTCATCGCGGGCGGCGTGACGGGCGGCGAGAGGGTTCCGGCAACGGCGGCCGGCGGCGGCAAGCAAGCGGCAAACACGCCCCCGATCAACGCGGTGCGAAGCACGGCGCGAGCAAGCGTATGGCGAACCACGGTGCACCTCCCCCGGGCGTCGAGGCGACGACATGCGCGAGACGCGCAGCCGCCCGACAAGCACCGGCACACGCCTCCATTTATAGTCCAAGCGGCCTGTTGGAACATACGAATCGAAACCCGCATAGCGGGCAGCGCGACGGGCGCGGAGCCGCGACGGCGGTCGTTCCGAACAAAGTGCGCGATTCGTCAATCCGAATATTCAATACCCCGAAATGCCCGAGCCCGGCCGGGGTGCAACGTGCTCGCTGCCAGCCGTTGCCGTCCAACGCACCGGTTTGTGCCACGCTCGGCACATCGCGACCTGTCGCTGCCGCCGACACTCCGGCAATCCGCAACCGCTCGCGGCAAGCGCGCTTCACCCGCCCTTCGCCGGGGCGCGCGTCAGCCCTCGCCGCCGCCCACCCGCTCCGCGATCGCCGACAGCATCCGCAACATCGGCTCGAACGCATCGGCCGACGTATTGCCGAACCCGAGCACGAGCCCGTTGCCCGCCGACGCCGCGTCGATCGAGAAGCCCGACAGCGGGAACGGCCCGATCCCGTGCGCGCGGGCCGCGTCGACGATCGCACGATCGCGGTAGCGCGCGGGCAGCCGCAGCGCGACATGGAGCCCGCACGGCCCGCCCTCGATCTGATGCGGCACGCTCAGGCCGCCGTCGAGCGCGGCGAGCAGCAAGCGCCGCCGGTCGCGGTACAGCCGGCGCATCCGCCCGAGATGGCGCCCGTATTCCCCCGTCTCGATGAAATCGGCCAGCGCGAGCTGCACGTGACGCGTCCCGCCGCGCAGCATCTCGGGCAGCACCGGCCGCACTGCCGCCAGCAGCGCCTCGGGCAGCACCAGAAAACCGATGCGCAGCGCCGGAAACATCGTCTTGCTGAACGAGCCGAGATAGACGACCGGCGAATCGGGCGCGAGCCCGTGCATCGCGCCGATCGGCTCGCCGGTGTGACGGAATTCGCTGTCGTAGTCGTCCTCGATGATCCACGCGCGATGCCGGCGCGCGGCGTCGATCAGCGCCAGGCGGCGCGAGATCGACAGCACCGCGCCGGTCGGAAACTGGTTCGACGGCGTCGTATAGACGAGGCGCGGCGTCCGCATGCGCCAGTCGTCCGCGTCCGCGCGCAGCCCTTCCGCGTCGACCGGCATCGGCACGACGTCGAGGTCGGCCGCCTGCATCGCGGTGCGCGCGCCGCGATAGCCGGGCTCCTCGACCCACACCGTGTCGCCCGGATTCGTCAGCAACTGCGCGCATAGCGAGATCGCGCCCTGCGCGCCTTCCGTGATCACGATCTGCTCGGGATCGCAGCGCACGCCGCGCGTCACGGCCAGGTGCCGCGCGATCGATTCACGCAGCGCCGGCTCGCCGAGCGGATCGCCGTAGCCGAGCAGGTCGCGGCCGGCGCGGCGCAGCGCGCGGTCGATCGCATGGCGCCACGCGTCCACCGGGAACTGCGACAACGCGGGCACGCCCGGCCGAAACGCCTCCGATTCGCCGCTGCCGATGCGGCTCGGACGAATCCGGCCGAGCCGCTGCGCGACGGCCGGCGGCGCGGCACGCCGGCGCGGCGGCGCCGGCCGCGACAGCCCGACGACGCGCGTGCCGCGGCGGTCGGACTGCAGGAAGCCTTCGGCGACGAGCTGCTCGTAGACGGCGGCCGTCGTGTTGCGCGACACGCCGAGGGTCTCGGCCAGCGCGCGCGTGCCGGGCAGCCGGGTGCCGGCCGGCATCGCGCCGCCGAGAATCGCGTCGCGCACCCGGCGCAGCAACTGGCGCTGCAGCGAAGGTGCGCCCGGCGTGCGCGCCAGCGGCGCGTCGAGCGGCAGCAACGGCGCGGCGCCGGAAGGAAAGGCAGTCGTCATCGGATCGTCGCAGCGTGAAAGTGTCGTAATGTAGCGCGCGAGCGGCAGCGCGTGGCACCATAAATTTACCGTACTCTGGCGCTTCTCGTGGTACCTCGTCGCGACTACGATCGTCTGCATGCCGGCATGTCGCCGGCCGCCAACCGCAGCGAGATCCGCCTTGTCCACGCTTACCAACGCTTTCCAGCAACCCATCGGCCACCCCGTTCCCGACTGGTCCGCGCGCCAGCGCCCCGCGCGCATCGTGCTCGAAGGCCGCTACTGCCGGCTCGAACCGCTCGACGCCGAGCGCCATGCGGCCGACCTCTTCGCCGCCTATTCACAGGCGCCGGACGGCAGCGACTGGACCTATCTCGCGCACGGCCCGTACACCGACGAATCGAGCTACCGCGACTACGCGCGCGGCGCGCAAGCGAGCGCCGATCCGCTGCACTACACGGTGATCGATCTCGCCAGCGGCCGCGCGGTCGGCACGCTCGCGCTGATGCGCATCGATCCGGCCAACGGCGTGATCGAAGTCGGCTCGGTCACGTTCTCGCCGCTGCTCAAGCGCACGCCCGTATCGACCGAAGCGCAGCTCCTGCTGATGAAGTACGCGTTCGACACGCTCGGCTACCGGCGCTACGAATGGAAATGCGACGACCTGAACGCGCCGTCGCGCAAGGCCGCCGCCCGGCTCGGCTTCCGCTACGAAGGCACGTTCCGGCAGGCGATCATGTACCGGGGCCGCAATCGCGACACCGCGTGGTACTCGATCATCGACGGCGAATGGCCGGACGTTCGCGCCGCGCTCGACGCGTGGCTTGCACCGGAGAACTTCGACGCGCACGGCGCGCAGCGCCAGTCGCTCACCGCGATCCGCCATGCGCAGGCGCGCGCCCGCGATGCGGCCGGCCGCGCGCACGATGCGACGCGGGTCACGGTGCGCCCGCTCGTCGCGGCCGACGAAGCCGCGTGGCGCCCGCTGTGGCAGGGCTACCAGACGTTCTACGACACCGCGCTGAGCGACGCGGTGTTCACGACGACGTGGGCCCGCCTGATGGACCCGGCGGAGCCGATGTTCGTGCTCGGCGCGTTCGACTCATCCGGCGCGCTGGTCGGGATCGTGCATTCGATCTATCACCGCTCGTGCTGGACCGAGGGGCCCTACTGCTACCTGCAGGACCTGTACACCGCGCCCGACGCGCGCGGGCAAGGCGCGGGCGGCGCGCTGATCGAGGCCGTGTACGACCACGCCCGCGAAGCCGGCGCGAGCCGCGTGTACTGGCTGACGCACGAAACCAACACGACCGCGCGCGCGCTGTACGACAAGCTCGCGAACCACGCCGGGTTCATCCAGTACCGGCACGACCTGAAGCGCTGACACGGCGCCGCGGCCGGCCGGCGGTCATCCGGGAAGGTCGGCCGGCACGCGCCCGTCGTCGTCCCGCGGCGCGGCGTCACGCGCTGCGCCGCAGGCGCCCGGCACCGACGCCGGGCGAATCATCTCGTCGCCGTTGGCCGGCACCGGCCGCCGCACAGGCCGGAACACCGGCTCGCCCGGCTCGATCGGCCGCCCCGAAATCGCGCAGCGGCCCGGCTGCAGCGCGACGCGCAAGCGCCAGCGCTGTTCGCCGTAATGGCATCGGCCACTCTCGACCCACCGGACCAGCAATGCATCGTCGCCGGCTTCCAGCACCGTGACGAACAGCTGCGGGCGCAACGGCGACGCCAGCGCCGCCGCACACGCCGGAACCGGCGCGCGGCCGATCGTGACGAGCGGATGCGCGACGCCGCCACGCGGCGGCATCGCATCGCGTGCGCTCCACGCCGGCGCATCGCACGGCGCGTACTCTTCGAAGATCAGGCTTTCCATGGTGTCGGGCATGCTTGACGGGTTTCCGTGCAGGGTGAACGGCGCCGCGCCCGGCGCCCGCTCATCGATTCGCGCGGCAGGAACTCGCCGATCGAGGCGAAGGCGAACGCAACGGCGATCGCAAGCATCGGCCCGACGCCGCTCGCCCCGCGCGACGCGGCGACGCTCGAACGCACGGCCCGCTCGCTGCGCAGCGGCAGCATCGCGGCATCGGCCGCGACAGGCGCTCCGGCCATCTTCCACCTCCGTTGAAGCGGCCGCGTGCGACGGGACGTGTACGCGGCCGCGATCGGACCGACGCACATCATACAAATTGAAGTTAACTTCAAGTAAAGAGGTAAATTGCACGACGATCCGCTCCAGCGATCGCGGCAACGACAAGACATGAGTGCACGCGGCATCCTGTTCCAGTCTGTCGGCCTCGTCCCAACAACGTTGCGCACGCCGCATGCCTCTCCCGCGCACGACGCCCCGCTGCCGCTCGACGCGGCCCGGTCGACCTTCCCCCGCCGCAAGGCCGCCGCGCGCACCGTCATCGCCGGATACTGCGCCGCAAGCGACCGTCGCGCACGCACGTCAACGCGGCGTCCAGCGCGTGTGGCTCGTGTCGCCCGAGGCCGGCCTGCCACCCCGGCCGCGCCGCCGGTATCACGCCGCTCGCACCGGTGACGGTGGACGAAGCCGTCGCCTGAGTGCCCGTCGAGCCCGACCGTGCCGCGTCGCTCGTCTCGCGATCCGTCTCACCGTGGTGAGACGAATGTCCCGACGTCTCACCCGGCGCGCGGATGCGCTGCCGCAGCAATCTCCGCCCGCGCCCCCCCGCCGCATCGCGGCCTGTCAACGGACAGGGACCATGCCGCATCGCACACGTCCCGCCCGCCGGCGCGCCGTTCCAGACGCCGATTCACGCTGGCCCCGTTCCTGCATGCCGGTCGAGCGCGCACTCGCGCGACGGACGCACCGGCAACCCTGCCTCGCGCCCGACGACAACCTGACGGAGACAGCAACGTGAGTACACCGGCATCGAGCACCGCCCCCAGCATGAAGGCCGCCGTCTGGCACGGCCGCCACGACATCCGCGTCGAACAGGTTCCCGTACCGGAGCGCCCGCCGGCGGGCTGGGTCACGATTCGCGTGCACTGGTGCGGGATCTGCGGCTCCGACCTGCACGAATATGTCGCGGGGCCCGTCTTCATCCCGGTCGACGCACCGCACCCGCTGACCGGCCTGAAGGGCCAGTGCATCCTCGGCCACGAGTTCAGCGGCGAGATCGCCGAACTCGGCGCGGGCGTGACGGGCTTCGCTCCCGGCGATCGCGTGACGGCCGACGCATGCCAGCATTGCGGCACCTGCTGGTATTGCCGGCACGGGCTGTACAACATCTGCGAGAACCTCGCATTCACCGGGCTGATGAACAACGGCGCGTTCGCCGAATACGTGAACGTGCCGGCCGAACTGCTGTACAAGCTGCCCGACGACTTCCCCACCGAGGCCGGCGCGCTCATCGAGCCGCTCGCGGTCGGGCTGCATGCGGTCAAGAAGGCCGGCAACATCGTCGGGCAGACCGTCGTCGTGGTCGGCGCGGGCACGATCGGCCTGTGTACCATCATGTGCGCGAAGGCCGCGGGCGCCGGGCGCGTGATCGCGCTGGAAATGTCGGCCGCCCGCAAGCAGAAGGCGCTGGAAGTCGGGGCGAGCGTCGTCGTCGATCCGAAAACGGCCGACGCGATCGCCGAAGTCAAGGCGCTGACCGGCGGCTACGGCGCCGACGTGTCGTTCGAGTGCATCGGGCACACCACCACCGCGAAACTCGCGATCGACGTGATCCGCAAGGCCGGCAAGTCGGTGATGGTCGGCATCTTCGAGGAGCCCGCACCCTTCAATTTCTTCGACATCGTATCGACGGAGAAGGAAGTGATCGGCTCGCTCGCATACAACGGCGAATTCGCGGACGTGATCCGCTTCATCGCGGACGGCCGCATCGACGTGCAACCGCTCATCACCGGGCGCATCGCGCTCGGCGACATCGTCTCGCACGGCTTCGAGGAACTGGTCAACCACAAGGACCGGAACGTGAAGATCATCGTGCAGCCCGCCGTTTCCTGATCGCGCGCACGGCCGCGGCGGCAATACACGCCGCCGCACGCCTGCCGTCGCGCCCCTGAAGCGTCGCCCGCACACGGGCGACGCGCCTGCCCGCCACGCCCGTCCCGCGCAGCCTGCCCCGCCTCGTTGCCGTCGTCCGGTGCGGACCCGACGCCGCGCACCGGGTCGGATACGACCGCCCAACACCATTCGCAATCCGAATCATTTGTCGCCTTGCGCCGCCTGCCCGACCGGCGCTCAGGGTTTCTCCGGATCGGGCACGATCCGCCCGGTATCGACAGGCGCTTGACGCAAGGCGATCCTGTGCGAAGCGCGATCCGGCTTCCCGGTCGGGATCGCGCCCCCGTGAATGCGGCGCCGTCCCTCATGAAACCTTGCTGCGTCACGGCGCCGACAGGCCGAGAATACGGACCCGCCCGGGATAGCTTGCAAACATGGTGTGTCATGAATCGATCATTCTCGTTCAACCGGGAACACGCAGTTAACGTTCGATCGTTGACGATCCAGCAGAAGACGCATATCGGCTTCGCACTCGTCACGACGCTGCTGGCCTTGCTGTGCGGCACGATCATCTGGGGAAGTTTCCGGCAATACCGGCAGGAGAACGCCGACCTGCAGAGCTTCGAATTCGTCCGCGGCGCGATGGTCGCCGCCAACGTGATCTCGGCCGAGCGCGGCCCGACGAACGACCTGCTGGTGCGCCTGCAGGACGACGGTGCCGCCGAGGTGCGCGACCTGGTCGCCGCCCGCACCCGTTCCGACGAGGCGCTCGCCCGCTTTCGAACCTGCATCGCCCAGGCGGCCATGCTCGACGATCGCGAACGCGGCAACCTGCTGCAGGCACTCGACTCGACCCGGACGATGCTCGCCGATGCGCGTGCGGAAGTCGATGCGCTCGACGCGCGGCCGCTTTCCGCGCGCACCGTTCACGATATCCAGCACGCGCAGGCCCGCCTGTTCCGCATCGTCGATACGCTGTCGCTGCTGATCGACGGCGCGATGACCGACACGGCGATGCGCGATTCGCACACGTCGGGCGCGATCCTGCTGGCACGGCTGCTCGGCGATCTCCGCGAATACGCGGGCCGCACGGGCTCGCTGCTCATCGCGCCGATGTTCGCGCGGCAGGCGCTCGACCGGGCGCAATACGCGGACATCATGCGGCTGCGCGGCCGCATCGAGCAGTTGCGCACGCTGATCGACGGCGAGATCGGCCCGCAGCTCGACGATCCGGAGGTGGCGCGCGAATACGCGCAGCTCGACGCCGCCTTCGACGAACACATCCTGCCGCTCGTCGACGCGACCGTCGCCGGCGGCGGCCGGACCGGCGCCTACGCGATGGGCGCGGCCGACTTTTCGCGTACGATCGTGCCGCACTTCCGGCCGGCCGAACGGCTGCGCGACCGCGTGCTCGATCTCGCCCGGCGTCGCGCCGGCGGCGACCGGCACGCTGCCCGGATGAAGGTCGTGCTGTCGGCATGCGCCGCCGTGCTGTGCGTCGCGATCCTGGTGTCGCTGGCGCGCGGCACGCAGCGGCTGCTGTCGAAGCCGCTCGATGCACTCGGCCGGCGGATCGTCGCGCTCAGCGACGGCGATACGACGCAGGTCCCGATGCCGCGCGGCATCGGGCCCGAGATCGCCCGCATCCATGAAGCGCTCGAGACGCTGCGCAACGCGTATGTACGCCGCGACATGCTGGAGCGCCAGCGCAACGACATGCTGACGCTGTTCTCGCACGACATGCGCGCCCCGCTGACCTCGCTGATCATCCTGATCGACGCGCAGTCGCAACGCGCGGACGACGAGCAGACGAAGCGGCAGCTCGCGAGGATCGCCAAGCTCGCGCGGCACACGCTCGCCATGGCCGACGGCTTCGCGCAGCTCTCGCGGGCCGAGGCCAGCGAATACGAACGCGTGCCGGTCAACCTCGCCGACCTGATGAACGAGGCGCGCGACGCGGTGTGGCCGCTCGCGCACCGGAAAGCCATGTCGATCGACGACGTGCCGCGCCGCGACGACGCGATCGTGCAGGGCGACCCGGCGCTGCTGTCGCGCGCGCTGATCAACCTGCTGGACAACGCCATCAAGTACAGCGCGCCGTCGACGCGCGTCGAATGCAGGGTCGAGCCGGGCGGCGACGGCCGGACCGTGCGCTGCACGATCCGCGACAGCGGCCGCGGCATCAGCGGCGCGGACCAGACGCGGCTGTTCGAGCGCTACCGGCGCTTTCGCACCGCCGGACAGCCGGAAACCAGCGGCGTCGGCCTCGGCATGGCGTTCGTCAAGGCCGTGGTCGAACGGCACGAAGGCCACATCCACGTGCACAGCGTCGTGCAGCGGGGCACCACGGTCACGATCACGCTGCCGGCGGCGGAGCACGGGTGACGGCGAGGGCGCGGCCCCGCGCGATTCTTCGATATACTGGACCGAACCCTTTTCGGGGCAACCCGGGGCAACCACGCCCGTCGCGCGTTCGCCCCAACCTGCTTGGAATGGCGCACCGTGAAACCGCGAGCCGGCCTGATACTCGAACTCTTCGTCAACCTGGTTCTGCCCTGGGTCGCCTACCGGGCCGCGCATCCGTCCTTCGGCGAAACCGGCGCGCTGTACGCGTCGGCCGTTCCGCCGATCGTCTGGTCGATCGTCGAATTCATCCGCTCGCGCCGCGTCGACGCGGTGGCCGCCATCGTGCTGCTCGGCATCGCGCTGTCGATCGTCGGCATGGCGCTCGGCGGCAGCCCGCGCACGCTGCTGATGCGCGAATCCCTCGCGTCGGGCTCGATCGGCGTCGTGTTCCTGCTGTCGCTGTTCCGCGCACGTCCGATGATCTTCTATCTCGCCCGCGCCACCGTGGCGCGCGAGATGGACGGCGGCGCCGCCCATTTCGAGGCGGTCTGGGCCGCCCAGCCGGGCGTGCGGCAGATGCTGCGGCGCATGACCTTCGTCTGGGGCGCCTTCATGACGCTGGAAATGCTGCTGCGCTGCTGGATGGTCGTGACCTGGCCGGTCGAGCGCGTGCTGGTCGTGTCGCCGATCGTCGGCTACACCGTGTTCGGCGGCCTGCTGCTGTGGACCTTCTGGTACCGGCGGCGCATGCGCGTGCGCAACCGCGCCCACATCCCGGGCCGCGACGGCATGACCGAAACCGCCGGCCGCTGATCGCCGTCCCGGCAGCCGGCCGGACCGGCTACGGTATGATGCGCGGCGTATCGTCAGACGTATGCCGCTCCTGTCATGTCCCTTTCGCTCCTTCCCTGCGCCACGATCTGGATCGCCCTGTTCGGGGCCGCCGCGTTCGCGTGGCATCGCCCGCTGCACAGCCTGAGCATCGGCCTCGCCGCGCTCGGCTATGCGGGCGCGCTGGCGTTCGGCCAGCTCGCGCCGGTCGCGCTGGCGCCGCTCGCACTGCTGGCCGCGGCCGCCTGGGGCGCGCTGCCCGGGCGCCCGGGCGCGGTGCGCGTCGCCGCCCACGTCGTCTTCGTCGCGATCGCGATCGGCCTGAGCCTGCACCTGATCCCCGGCTTCCACAATCCGCGCGTGATCGGGCCGACCCGCTTCACGCCGGACGCCGTACCGTTCACGATGTACCTGAATTTCGACAAGCCGCTCGTCGGCCTGTGGCTGGCATGGGTGCTGCCGTGGGTCGCGCCGGACGTCCCGCCGGCGCGCGCGCTGCGCACGGGCGTGGCGGCGGCCGCGGCCACGGCCGCTGTATGCCTGGCCGGCGCGCTCGCGCTCGGGATGGCCGGCTGGGCGCCCAAGTGGCCGCCGTCCGGCTGGCTGTGGCTCGCGAACAACCTGCTGCTCGTGACGTTTGCCGAGGAAGCCCTGTTTCGCGGCTACGTGCAGGGCGGCCTGACGCGCGCGCTCCGCGCCTTCGCATGGGGGCCGTGGGCCGCGCTCGCGATCGGCGCGGTGCTGTTCGGCGCCGCGCATGCGGCCGGCGGCTGGCCATGGATCGTGCTCGGCACGGTGGCCGGCGCCGGCTACGGCCTCGCGTGGCGGCGCGGCGGGCTGCTCGCGGCCGCGCTCGCGCACGCGGGGCTGAACGTCGTCCACTTCGGCCTGTTCACCTACCCGATGCTCGCCGCCGCGCACTGAATCCGGCACGGCGGCGCCCCCGTGCGGCCGCTCAGTTGAAGCCGGCCACCGCGTGCGGCACGTACGGGCGTTCGAGCGCGGCGATCTCGTCGTCGGTCAGTTTCAGGTCGAGCGCGGCAAGCGCGTCGTCCAGCTGGTGCGGCTTCGAAATGCCGACGATCGGCGCGGTGACGCCGCGCTTCTGCGCGACCCAGGCCAGGGCGACCTGCGCACGCGGCACGTCGCGGGCCGCCGCGATCGCGGCGACCGCCTCGACGACCGCCTTGTCCGCTTCCGCCGTCGCGTCGTACAGCCGCTGGCCGACCGCGTCGCTCTGTTGCCGCTCGGTCGACTCGTCCCAGTTGCGCGTCAGGCGGCCACGCGCGAGCGGGCTCCACGGAATGACCGCGATCCCCTCGGCCTCGCACAGCGGCAGCATCTCCCGCTCCTCCTCGCGATAGAGCAGGTTCAGGTGGTTCTGCATGCTGGCGAAACGCGTCCAGCCGTTCAGCTTCGACGTGTACAACGCCTTCGCGAACTGCCACGCGTGCATCGACGACGCGCCGATGTAGCGCGCCTTGCCGGCCTTCACGACGTCGTGCAGCGCCTCGAGCGTTTCCTCGAGCGGCGTGCCGTAGTCCCAGCGGTGAATCTGGTAGAGATCGACGTAATCGGTACCGAGCCGCTTCAGGCTCTGGTCGATGTCGGTCATGATCGCCTTGCGCGACAGGCCGGCGCCGTTCGGCCCCGGCCGCATCCGGTAGAACACCTTGGTCGCGATCACGATCTCGTCGCGTTTCGCGAAATCGCGCAGCGCGCGGCCGACGATCTCCTCCGACGTGCCGTCCGAATACATGTTCGCGGTATCGAAGAAGTTGACGCCGGCCTCGACCGCCCGCTGGATGATCGGGCGGCTCTCCGCTTCCGGCAGCGTCCACGGATGCGAGCCGCGCGACGGCTCGCCGAACGTCATGCAACCCAGCACCAGATTCGACACCTCGAGCCCGGTCGACCCGAATTTCACATATTCCATTGCACGCCTCGCCATTGAAGTTGAGCTGACGGCAGGATGCGCACCGCGCCTCCGCCGGACCGTCGCATGTTATCCCGGGCGGCGGAATTGCGTGCGGCGCGGGCCTGCGCGAAAGGGGCGAAGGGGGCGATCGTCGGTGCGGGGTTGCGTACGGCGGGAGACGCGCCGCCGGCCGCTTACTTGGCCTGGTCGGCGATCGGTTGCAGAAACGCGGAAAAGCCGGTCAGCATGATCTGCACGCCGATGCACAGCAGCAGGAACGCCGACACGCGCTTCGCGACCTTCGTGCCTTCGCTGCCCAGGTAGCGCGACAGCAGCGCGGCGCGGCTGTAGGTCAGCCAGATCACGACCGCGACCAGCGCGGAAACGGCGACCGACACGATGCTCGACAGCATGAATTCCGACAGCTTGTGCGTGCGGTTCGCGTTCAGCGCGATCGCGGTGGCGATCGAGCCGGGGCCGACCGTCAGCGGCACGGTCAGCGGGAAGAACGCGCGCGTCATGATCGCGTTCGCGTCGATCGGCTTGACCGGCGTATCGCCGCCGCCCGGCCCGTCGGGCTCGTTCAGCATCTGCCACCCGGCCACGGCCACCGCGAACCCGCCGCCGATCCGCAGCGCTTCCATCGAGATCCCGAAGAAATGCAGCACCGGCGTGCCGGCGAAGAACGCGACCAGCAGCACGATGAACGCGTTGAACGCGACCTTCTTCGCGAGCAGGTTCCGCTCGTGCTCGGTCAGCGCCTCGGTACGTTCGAGAAACAGGAATGCGATGCCGATCGGATTGATGATGCCGATCAGGCCGGTGAAGCCGAACAGGATCTCGGAAATAAGGCGGTTGACGATCATCGGAGGGCGAATCGGTCGGAGCTGGGCCGGCGGCACGCCGGAGGTCACGCATTGTAGAGCAAGCGCCCGCCCGCGCCGCAAAATGCGCCCCGCCCGGTTCACCGGCGAGCGCCGCCGGCGGCCCTCATTCCGCGCCCGCCTCCCATGCCGGCGGCCGCTTCGCGAAGAACGCGGCGAAGCCTTCCTTCGCTTCCGGCGTCGCGCGCACGCGGGAGATGGTCTGCGCGGTGAATGCCGCGCGCTCGTCCGACGGCGGATACTCGCCGATCGCGTCGAAGAAGCGCTTGATTTCCGTCAGCGCATTCGGGCCGTTGCGGCCGAGTTCGGCGAGCGTCCTGTCGAGCGCCTCGTCCAGCGCGTCGAGCGGCACGGCCTGGTGGATCAGGCCGATCGCGACGGCCTCGGCGGCAGCGAGCTGCGTCGCGGTCAGCGCAAGGCGGCGCGCCTGGCGCTGGCCGACCGCCTCGACCAGGTACGGGCCGATCACGGCCGGCAGGATCCCGAAGCGCGCCTCGCTGACCGAGAAGCGCGCGTGATCGCTCGCGATCACGATATCGCACGCCGCGCACAGGCCGACGCCGCCGCCGAACGCGTGGCCCTGCACGCGCGCCACCGTCGGCTTCGGGCATTGCCGGATCGCGCGCATCATCGCGGCGAACCGCTCGGCGTCGCGCAGGTTCGCGGCCGCGTCGTTCGCGCTCGCACGCTGCATCCACTGCAGGTCGGCGCCCGCGCAGAACGCGCGGCCGTCCGAGCGCAGCACGATCGCGCGCACGTCCTCGCGCCGGCCGAGCGCCGTGAACGCGTCGGTCAGCTCGGCGATCATCGTCTCGTCGAACGCGTTGAGCACGTCGCCGCGCTGCAACGCGACGGTCGCGATGCCGCGCGCATCGACCGCGACGGCCAGGGTCTTCAATCCATCCATCGAACAGGTTCCTCGGGTAATACAAACGGCAAACGGGAGAATCAGGCGACCTGGCGGCGGTCGATCACGCGGCGGGCCTTGCCGGTCGCGGTCGCGGGAATGCCGCCGGCCGCGAGCACCGTCACGCCGGACGACACGCCGACCATCGTCTTGATCCGGTGCTGCAGCTCGCGCGCGAGCGCCGCACGGTCGCTTTCGGTGACGGTCGCGGCCACCTCGGAGCGCAGTTCGACCGCGAGGTCGAGCCGGTCCATGTGGCCGTCGCGCGTCAGCGTGATCTGGAACTGGCCCGACAACTGCGGCAACGCGACGACGATTTCCTCGATCTGGCTCGGGAACACGTTCACGCCGCGCACGATCAGCATGTCGTCGGAGCGGCCCGTGATCTTCGCGAGGCGCCGCATCGCGCGCGCGGTCGGCGGCAGCAGCGCGGTGAGGTCGCGCGTGCGGTAGCGGATCACCGGCATCGCCTCCTTCGTCAGCGACGTGAACACGAGCTCGCCCTGGCTGCCGTCGGGCAGCACCTCACCCGTGACCGGATCGATGATCTCCGGATAGAAATGGTCCTCCCAGATCACCGGGCCGTCCTTCGTCTCGACGCATTCGCACGCGACGCCCGGGCCCATCACTTCCGACAGCCCGTAGATGTCGAGCGCGTCGATGCCCACGCGCGTCTCCACTTCCTCGCGCAGCGCCTGCGTCCACGGCTCCGCGCCGAAGATGCCGATCTTCAGCGACGACGCGGCCGGGTCCATCCCCTGCCGCACCATCTCGTCGATCAGGTTCAGCATGTACGACGGCGTGACGAGGATGATCTTCGGCTCGAAATCGCGGATCAGCTGCACTTGCTTCTCGGTCTGCCCGCCCGACATCGGCACGACCATGCAGCCGAGGCGTTCCGCGCCGTAGTGGATCCCGAGGCCGCCGGTGAAGAGCCCGTAGCCGAACGCGTTGTGCAGCGTGTCGCCCGGACGGCCGCCGGCCGCGCGGATCGAGCGCGCGGTGACGTTCGCCCACGTGTCGATGTCGCGCGCGGTGTAGCCGACCACCGTCGGCTTGCCGGTCGTGCCGCTCGACGCGTGCACGCGCACCACCTGCTCGCGCGGCACCGCGAACAGGCCGAACGGGTAGTTGTCGCGCAGGTCGTGCTTCGTCGAGAACGGGAATTTCGCGAGGTCGGCGAGCGACTTCAGGTCGTCCGGATGCACGCCGGCCGCATCGAACGTGCGGCGATAGTGCGCAACGTTGTCGTACGCGTGGCGCAGCGACCACTTGAGGCGCTCGAGCTGCAGCGCCTGCAGTTCGTCGCGGCTGGCGGTCTCGATCGGCTCGAGGGCGGCGGCGGGATGGGTCGGGTGGGTCATCGGGGGCTCCTCCAATGGAGTGATGTCGTTATCGTGATCGAGGCAACGAAGCGGGCGTTACGAACGGAACGTACGGCCGGCCGCGTGCAGCGCGGCGATGCGCGGCGACACGCGATAGCGGTCCTCGCCGTAGCTCGCCGCCAGGTTCGACAGCACGCGATGCACGCGGCCGATGCCGATCGCATCGGCCCACGCGAGCGGGCCGCACGGGTAGTTCACGCCCTTCTCCATCGCGAGATCGAGATCGGCGGGCGAGCACACGCCCTGGTTTACCGTGTCGGCCGCCTCGTTCGCGAGCATCGCGACGGTGCGCATCGCGACCATGCCCGGCACGTCCGCGATGCCGACGACCCGGAAGCCGGCCTGCTGGAACAGGCCGACCGCATCCGTATAGGCCGCGTCGCTGCACTGGAGCGCACGCGTCAGCGCGACGAGCCCGGCCTGCGCATAGTCGCGCGCCAGGTCGACGAGCACGAGATCGGCCACGCCCGTCTGCGCGGCTCGCGCGGTCGCGGTGCGGCCGTCGGTCAGCGCGATCGACGCACGGCCGGCCGTTGCAAGCAGGTCGTCGGCATGCGCGCCGGCTTGCCGTGCGCCCGCGATACGTTCGGCGCAGCGCGCCCGCAGCGCCGCGGCCGGGCCGTCCTGCGCGTGCAGCACGACGTCGGCCGGCGCGTCGCGCGGCGCCTCGAGATCGGGCGCGGGCGGCGTCGCACCGTCCGCGTAGGAATAGAAGCCGCGCCCCGACTTGCGCCCGAGGAAGCCCGCGTTCACGAGTTCCTGCTGGATCAGCGAAGGCGTGTAGCGCGGATCGTTGAAGTACGCGCGAAAGACCGACTCGGTCACCGCGAAGTTCACGTCGTGGCCGATCAGGTCCATCAGCTCGAACGGCCCCATCCGGAAGCCGCCGGCCTCGCGCATCACCGCGTCGATCGACGCCGGCGAGCCGCCCTGCTCGTTCAGCACCCGCAGCGCCTCGGCGTAGTACGGCCGCGCGACGCGGTTCACGATGAAGCCCGGCGTCGATTTCGCCAGCACCGGTTGCTTGCCCCACGCGGCGGCGGTCGCATACAGCACCTGCGCGACCTCGTCTGCGGTCGCGAGCCCGCTGACCACCTCGACGAGCGCCATCAGCGGCGCCGGATTGAAGAAATGCAGGCCGGCGACGCGTTGCGGCGCCCGCAGCCCGGCCGCGATCGACGTGATCGAGATCGATGACGTGTTGGTGGTGAGCAGGCACGCGTCGTCGACATGGCGCTCGAGGGTCGCAAAGATCTCGCGTTTCACGTCGAGCCGCTCGGCCGCCGCCTCGACGATCAGCGCGGCGCCCGTGAAGTCGGCCAGCGTGCGCACCGCGCGGATCCGGCTGCCGGCCGCGTCCGCCTGCGCCGGATCGAGCCGGCCCTTCTCCGCGAGTCGCGCGAACTGCGCGCGGATGCCGGCCAGCGCCTTGTCGCACGCGGCTTCGTTCAGGTCGTACAGCAGCACCGGATGGCCGGCCGCCGCCGCGACCTGCGCGATGCCCGCGCCCATCGCGCCGGCGCCGATCACGCCGACGACGGCCGACGGCGCCAGCGCGCCCGAGTTCACCGAATGTGCAGAAGAAACAGCCATCGCTTGCGATCCGTCAAGAAGTGGAGGTGCGGGCTATTATAAACCGACCGGTCGGTAGATTTATGTCAGGGTGAGCCCGAATGTGTCGTGCAGGAAACCGTTACGGGAACGGCAAAGACAAAAAATTGAAAAATCGGGGCACTTTTTGTAAACCGAAAGGTCAACGTAAGCGTCCGAATGTGAGATAGTAGCCCCCGAACGCCTGATAAAATTCGACAAACCGCCGGATTTCAGGGGGAAACCGCGTGTCACGCCGCCACCGCCGTCCATTGCCGGCCGCCCTTTCGGGGTCGGAACCGAGCCTCCGGCCCGTGCATCGTCATACGTGCTCACCGCTTCGTCCGCGGCCAGCCGCATCTAACCGTTTCATCCAGCGACGGGCTTCGGCCCGCCCGCGCCCCTCGCCGCCGCATGGCGGCGAACCCGGGGCCGCGCCGTCGTGCGCGGCCACCTTTCGGTTTCATCGTCCTCGTTCGGCGGATAGTACGGCCGGGCTTCGTCAACCCGTGACGGCGCGTCGCGCGCCGCCGCTCGCATAAGGAAACCCTCCATGCCGCTCTCGTCCAACCAGCTCCCGCGCTGGACCCTGCTGGCCCCGCTTGCCGCGTGGCTGGTACTCGCGCTGTCGCGCGCCGTGCCGGCCGAAGGCCTCGTCATCGCGCTGTTCGCCGCCGCGCTCGCCGGCGCGGTGTTCGCCGCGGTCCACCATGCCGAAGTCGTCGCCCATCGGGTCGGCGAACCGTTCGGCACACTCGTGCTCGCCGTCGCCGTGACCGTCATCGAGGTCGCGCTGATCGTGTCGGTGATGCTCGGCGCGGGCCCCGAGAAATCGGGCCTCGCGCGCGACACCGTGTTCGCCGCCGTGATGATCATCTGCAACGGCATCGTCGGCATCTGCCTGCTGGTCGGCGCGTGGAAGCACGGCGAACAGGACTTCCAGGGGCGCGGCGCAAGCAAGGCGCTCGCGGTGTTGGCGTCGCTGTCGGTGCTGTCGCTCGTGATGCCGAACTACCTGAACGCCGCGCCGGGCCCGTTCTTTTCGAAGTCGCAGCTCGCCTTCGCCGGCGTGTCGTCGCTCGTGCTGTACGGCGCGTTCGTGTTCGTGCAGACCGTGCGTCACCGCGACTACTTCCTCACCGCGCACGACAGCGGGAACGAGTCGGTGCACGCGGCGCCGCCGAGCAGCCGCACCGCGCTGATCAGCCTGCTGCTCCTGTTCGTGAGCCTCGTCGCCGTCGTGCTGCTCGCGAAGCTGCTGTCGCCGGCCGTCGAGCACGCGGTGATGCAGCTCGGCGCGCCCGAAGCCGCGGTCGGCATCGTGATCGCCGCGCTCGTGCTGCTGCCGGAAGGGCTCGCGGCCGTCACCGCCGCGCGCGCGAACCGCCTGCAGACCAGCATGAACCTCGCGCTCGGTTCGGCGCTCGCGAGCATCGGGCTCACGATCCCGACCGTCGCGGCCGTGTTCATCTGGGTCGGCCAGCCGCTCACGCTGGGGATCGGCCCGATGGAAACCGTGCTGCTGTCGCTGACGCTGCTGGTCAGCACGCTGACGCTCAGCCAGGGGCGCACGACGGTGCTGCACGGCGTCGTGCACCTGTCGCTGTTCGCCGCCTACCTGTTCCTGTCGATCACCCACTGACGCCCACAGGCGCGCGGCCCGGCGGATCTTCTCCGCCGGGCCGCGCGCTGTCGTTCAGGTCCTTTCACGCCCCTGCATTCGCGTCACGCCGCCGCTACCGCACCGGGATCACGAGATGCTGGCCGGCGAGGATCAGGTTCGGATTGGCGAGGTTGTTGCGGCGCTGGATCTCGCGATAACGCTGGCCGCTGCCGAGCTTGCTCGCCGCGATCATGTTCAGCGTATCGCCCGACTTCACCACGTACACGAGTTCGCCCGACGCGGCTGCGGTCGTCACGGCCTGGTCGCTGACGAAGTACTTGCGCAGCAGGTCGAGATACTGCGGCGACTGCTTGAGCTTCGCGATCGCGGCGTTCAGGTAGATCAGCAGATCCTGGTCGTCGGCGCGCACGCCGATCTTGTATGCGATGTTCGAGCCGTCGAGCTTGGTCACCGCGAATTTCAGGTCGGTGTCCTTGATCGAGCTGACCGCGAACGGATAGTCGTAGATGAACGCATCGACCGTACGGCCGTCGACGCTCTTCGCGATGAACGCCGGATCGGAATCGTCGACCTCGACGAACTTCACGTTCGGATACTGGCGCGTGACGAACGCACGCACGTCCGGGTCGCCCTTCAGGATGCCGACCGTCTTGCCCGCGAGATCGTCGGTCGAGCGGATCGCCGAACCTTGCCGCACGATCAGCGAATAGCCGAAATCGTCGACGTACGGCACCGAATAGACGACGCCGGCCGGCGTGTTGTCCGGGAACGTCAAGCCGTCCATCGCGACGTCGACCACGTGGTTGCCCTTGGCGTCCGTGTCGAGCAGCTGCTTCGGTACGCCCGGGTACGTGTCGACCTCGTGACGCGTATCGACCACGACCGGCTTGCCGCCGTGCGAGAACGACGGATCCGCGAACAGCAGCCGCGCGAACTCGACGTTGAAGCCGTGCGGCGTGCCCTTGTCCTCGCCGAAGAACGGTTCGCTCGGGTTCTGCACCGAGATCCGCACGATGCCGTTTTCCGCGATCGATTTCAGCGTGCTGGCCTGCGGCGTGAAGCCGGCCGGCAGCACGCCGGCCGACGTGGACGTGGAGGTCGGCGCGGACTGGCCGGTGTCGACGTTTTGCGCGGACGTCGAGTCATGCACGGGAAGCAGCGTCGACAGGCCGCCCTGATGCACGACCCATACGCCGACGAGCACTACCAGAAACGCGATTGCGCCAAGAAGTTTTTTCATGGTTGCGGGCCTGCAGGAAGTTATTGTTGTTTCGACGGCAGTTGCGCGGGGTTCGCCGCATCGAGCCCGGGCGCGTGGGGCGCGTTCATCACCGCCTGCTGCTGCGCCTGCTTGACCTCGGGGTTATCCATCAGCGACGTCTCCATTTCCGAGAACGCCTTGTTGACCGAGCGCATCACCGAATCGACGGCCACGTCGGTCTTGATCTGCTCGAACGTATCGGCCGTCTGCCGGCCCGCGAGCTTGTTCATCTGCTGGGCCGCCTGCGACATGTCCCACATCGCCTTCGCGCGGTCGATCGCCGACGCGAAATTCTTCAGTTCGGCCTGCACCTGCTTGTAGCGGCCTTCCCGAAACGAGAGGAGCTGCTTCATCGTGTCGAGCTGCGCGCGAAAACGCGGCGCGTCGTCCGGATACTGCTTCTCGAACAGTTCCGTCTTGCTCTCGAAGTTCTTCACCTCGGTACGGAACGCCGTGATGCTGTCCGCGAATTTCTGCGCGGCCTGGCGCTTTTCCGCGAGCTGGTTGATCAGCGTCTCGATCGGGTTCGACTGCGCCTCCTCGACGATCATCCTGACCTTCTGGTTCGCGAACTTCATCGCGACGACCGGCGCGAAATAGATCGCGCCGAGGCCGATCACGCCCGCCGTGACCAGCGCGATCACCCCTTTCAGGATGAACAGCGCGGCCGGTGCCGCGATCGCGACGCCGGCGATGATGATCGCCCACTTGATCAGCCTTGCCTTGCCACTCCCCGAACTGCCGTTCTCTTCATTCGAAAGCTGCGACATGAGTTTCTCTCCTTGAACCTCGAATCGAACTGCGTGCGTTAGCGTCTTCACGCTCAATGGAAATGCTTCGGACTCCGGCGCCGCCGGACGATCGGGCAAGCCGGCGGCGCGATACCAGGACGGGCGCCGGCGGGCGTCACGACACGCCGGTGTAGGCGCCGTTCAGGATGCGGAGATCGGGCGCGGCGGATCGCGACGCGATGCGGCGGGCCGCGTCCGCGCCGCCGGCCGGTGCGACTGGCGCGCGAGCGGGAACCTGTACCGGGTTGCGGTACGAAACGGGATGACGGATGCGTGACGCGACAGGCGTCGGGAGAATCGTTGCTGCGGCGGGCCGACAGACGCGGCGCCGGTATTCCGGTACGAGTGCGTAAAGGCTCATCGTTGTTTTTTTGCGTATCGCGGATGCGGAAACCGCGCGGCCGGCGCGTCCCGCTCCAAATGCACGGACGTATCCTGCGCCGACCGGCATGTAGCGTCAAGCGATTGTCGCAGTGCAGCGAAGCGCTGCGTTCCGCCGCTGGAACGCGGGCCCCGGGTCAGCTTTCAATACGGTAAGGACTCGCAGGACTGCGACCCGTTCCGCTCGGTCAGGATTGCTTGTGATCGCATCCGGCAAGCTTCCGGACTGAAAGCTTGTCACGTCGCGCGAGTGCATTTCCGGACGCGTCACGCGACCGCGCCGCCCTGCTCCTGCGCGAGAAACCGCTCGACCATCGCGTTGAACACCGGCAACGCCGGATTGTCGTTGTCCGTTCGCCACGCGAGATACAGCTCGGCCGCCACGTCGACGCCCGCGAGCGGCCGGAACACCACGCCATCGACATGAAGCTCGCGCGCCGACGCCGGCACCAGCGCGGCGCCGAGCCCCGCGCGCACGAGGCCGAGAATCGTGTGCGTCTGCCCGACGTAGTGCAGGTAGTTCGGCAGCCGCCCGGCGCCCGCAAACATCCCCGAGATCATGTCGTGGAAATATTTCCCTTCATTCGGCGAATACGCGATGAACGGCTGGCCGTCGAGCGCGTCGGGACCGATCCGCTCGCGCGCGGCAAGCGGCGCGCCGGCGGCGACCGCGACAAGCATCGGCTCGCGCTGCACGAGCCGGTATTCGAGTGGCTGGCGCGCGGCGCGCTGGCGCACGAAACCCGCGTCGAGCATGCGCGACGCCAGCGCGTCGATCTGCACGGTCGACACCATCTCGCGCAGTTCGACGTCGACGTCCGGCAGCGCGTGCGCCGCGTGCGCGAGCAGCACCGGAATCATCCGGTACGCGCTGACGGCCGTGAAACCGAGCGTGATGCGGCCCGCACCGCCGTGCGCGACGCGCTGCGCCGCCTGCTCGGCGCGTGCGGAGAATTCGAGGAGGTGCCGCGCGTCGCGCAGGAACCGCTCGCCGGCCGCGGTCAGGCTGACCTGCCGGCTGCTGCGCTCGAGCAGCGCGATGCCGAGCGCGTGCTCGAGCAGCTGGATCTGCCGGCTGAGCGGCGGCTGGGTCATGAAGAGGCGCCGGGCCGCACGGCCGAAATGCAGTTCCTCGGCAACCGCGACGAAACAGCGAAGCTGGTGCAGTTCGATCATCCAATTCTTGAATCGATCAATAGTCTTTTGATGTTAGACGGATATCGATACGATTTCTATACTCGGTTGCACCTGATGTGCGGCCCTTGCCGCGCACGACGACCGAGCCCTTCATGACCATCGACATCCTGCTCACCCAGCCGCTCCCCGACGCGATCGACGCCGAACTGTCGGCCCGCTACGCGGTGCACCGGCTGCATGCGGCCGAACGGCCGGACACGCTGCTCGATCGCGTTGCCCCGCGCATTCGCGGGGTCGTGACCGGCGGCGCGAACGGCCTGTCCGCCGCGCTGATGGACCGGCTGCCGGCGCTCGAGATCGTCGCGATCAGCGGCATCGGCACCGACGCGGTCGATCTCCACCGCGCCCGCGCGCGCGGCATCCATGTGACGACGACGCCCGACGTACTGACCGACGACGTCGCCGACATGGCGATGGGGCTGATCCTGATGACGCTGCGCGACCTCGGCGCCGGCGAGCGGATCGTGCGCGCCGGCCGTTGGGGCAAGACGGCCCAGCCGCTCGCGACCCGGGTGACGGGCAAGCGGCTCGGCATCGTCGGGCTGGGCCGCGTCGGCCGCGCGCTCGCGCAGCGCGCGCAGGCGTTCCGGATGCCCGTCAGCTACTTCGGCCCGCGCGAGCATCGCGACAGCGGTTATCGCTTCGTGCCCGACCTCGCCGCGCTCGCGCGCGACAGCGATGTTCTCGCGATCGCCGCGTCGGCCGACCACGGCAACGTGCTCGTGACGGCCGAGGTGCTCGCCGCGCTCGGTCAGAAAGGATTCCTGATCAATGTCGCGCGCGGCAAGCTGGTCGACGAAGCCGCGCTCGTGCGCGCACTCGCCGATGGCACGATCGCAGGCGCCGGCCTCGACGTGTTCGCGAACGAACCGCATGTGCCGGCCGCGCTGCTCGAACTCGACCGCGTCGTCGTCCAGCCGCACCGCGCGAGCGCGACGCACGAAACGCGCGAGCAGATGGGCCGGATCGTGCTCGCGAACCTCGCCGCGTGCTTCGCGGGCCAGCGCCCGCCGACCAGCATCACGTGCTGACCGTCGCGCGCGACGCGACTGCTTCCGTTACCACGCCGGATGCCTCCCGCACGACGGAGGCGACGGTCCGTTCACGCGCATGACGGGTTTGCGCCGGAGGAACGCGCGTTGCCGGACGCATTGCGGCATCGCGCGTCGCTGCCGCCCGAGGAGACTGCCTTCGGGGCGCCCGGCGCCGCAACCGGCCACGCGCGTTCGCCGGCCCGTCATGAACGAGAACCCACCCAAGGAGACACGCATGCCCCAACGATCCAGCGGCGCCGCCCTCGCCGCATCGCCCGCCGCGTCGCACACGACCGGCCGCGTCCGCCATGCGGTCCTCGCGCTGATTTTCGCGGTCACCGTCATCAACTACGCCGACCGCGCGACGATGTCGATCGCCGGCACCGGCGTCGCGCACGACCTCGGGCTGACGCCCGTGCAGCTCGGCATCGTCTTTTCCGCGTTCGCGTGGGCCTATGCGATCGGCCAGATCCCGGGCGGCTGGCTGCTCGACCGTTTCGGCGCGCGGCGCGTCTACGGCCTGAGCCTTCTGCTGTGGTCGGTCTTCACGATGCTGCAGGGTACGGTCGGCTCGATCGCGGTGCAGGGTGCGGCCGCGACGCTCGCGCTGTTCGCGATGCGCTTCATGCTCGGCCTCGTCGAATCGCCGGCATTCCCGGCCAATTCGCGGATCGTCGCGTGCTGGTTTCCGACCGCCGAACGCGGCACCGCGTCGGCGCTGTTCAATTCCGCGCAGTACATGGCCGTCGTATTGTTCACGCCCGCGATGGCATGGCTCACGCATGCGCTCGGCTGGGAGCACGTGTTTCTGTGGATGGGACTGCTCGGCATCGCGCTCGCCGCGCTGTGGTTCGCATGGTATCGAGAACCGCACAGCCACCCGCGCGTGACCGACGCCGAGCGCGACTACCTCCGCGCACACGGTGCGCTCGTCGATCTCGAGGCGAACCGCGTGCGCCATCGGCCGCGCCTGTCGTGGCACGACGTGTCGCAACTGTTCCGGCACCGGAACCTGTGGGCGATCTATCTCGGCCAGTACTGCATCACGGCGCTCACCTATTTCTTCATCACGTGGTTCCCGATCTACCTGATCAAGGGGCGCGGCATGACGATCATGGAGGCCGGCTGGGTCGCCGCGCTGCCGGCGATCTGCGGATTCACGGGCGGCGTGCTCGGCGGCGTGCTGTCGGACTGGCTGGTCCGGCGCGGCATGCATCCGTCGCGGGCGCGCAAGACGCCGTTCGTCGCGGGGATGGCGATGGCGACGCTGCTCGTGCTCGCGAACGGCGCGTCGTCGAATGCGGTCGTGATCGCGCTGATGACGATCGCGTTCTTCGGCAAGGGGCTCGCGGCGGTCGGCTGGGCCGTGCTCGCCGACACGGCGCCGGAAGGCATGGTCGGCCTGAGCGGCGGCGTGTTCAACGGCCTCGGCAACCTGGCCGGGATCGTCACGCCGCTTGTGATCGGCTATTTCGTCGCCCGCACCGGCTCGTTCGCGGGCGCGTTGTGGTTCGTCGCCGCGCACGGGCTGCTCGGCATCGCCGCGTACGTGTGGCTCGCGGGACGCTTCGAACGGATCCGCATCGCGCCGCGCGCCTGAACGCCGCCGCGGCGCGCGCCCGCGGGGGCCCGGGCCGTCAGGCGCGCTTGCGGCCGCCCGGCGCGTGCTCGGTCGTCAGCCGGTCGAGTTCGCGCAGGTCTTCCTCCAGCGCGGGCGTGAGCGTCGTGCGCAGGTGGTCGAGGAACGTGCGGATCTTCGCGTCGAGATAGCGGCGCGTCGCGTAGACGGCATACACGCTCACCGTCTGCAGCCGGTACTCGGGCAGCACGCGGATCAGCCGCCCTTCGCGGATGTCGTCGAGCACCGTATACAGCGCGACGCACGCGATCCCGCGCCCGGCGCGCACCGCGACGCACAGTGCATCCGGCACGTTGACCTGGAACGGCGCCGGCTGCAGCTCGTAGACGGCCTCCTCGCCGTCGCTGCGTTCGAGCCGCCATTCGCCGGCTGGCGACGCGGGCGTATCGAGGCGCAGGCACACGTGGTTCGGCAATTCGTCGGGCGATTGCGGCGTGCCGTGGCGCGCCAGGTATTCGCGCGAGGCGACGAGCACGCTGCAGCTCGTGCCGCAGGTCTGCGCAACGTAACCCGAATCGGGCAGTTGCGACGCCGTCACGATCGACACGTCGTAGCCCTCCTCGACGAGATTCGGCATCCGCTGCGCGAGCGTCAGTTCGACCGACACGTCCGGGTTGTCCTCCTGGTAGCGCACGATCGACGACACGACATGGCTCTGCCCGAGACCCGTCATCGCATGGATGCGCATCTTGCCGCTCGGCCGCAGCAACGCGTTGCGCGCCTCGGCGTTCGCGTAGTCGATTTCCGCGAGGATCGATTTCGCGCGCTCGAAATAGCGTTCGCCGCTTTCGGTGAGGCCGAGATGGCGCGTCGTGCGATGCAGCAGGCGCGTCTGTACGTGTGCTTCGAGGTTCGATACCGCGCGCGACACCTGCGCGGTGGTCGCATCGATTTCCTTCGCGACCGCAGTAAAACTGCCGGCCTCGACAACGCGCACGAACAGGCGCATGTTTTCGAGCATGTCCATTGAATTGGGAATTGGCTTGGGGAGAGTCGGTGGGGAGGCGTCGGCGGCGCTCGCGTCAGAGGGGAAACGGAACGCAGCCGCGAACCACGTCGAAACGATCACCGTGCCGGGGAAAAGGCGGGAGAGCGGACATCGCGTACGTGGTTCTGGCATGACGGGATTCGGTGGCCGGAATTGTACGCCGCTGCAGACAAATTTGCGCGCTTGCGCCACCCGAAAACTTTCATCGCATGAAAGGCTTTTGCAAGCCATGCACGACAAAGCCCGAAGCGGCGCGACGATTTATATCACAATGAGATACAATTCGCCGCTTGTCGTCGCACCCGACCGCGCTGTCGTCTCTACCGCTCACCGTCCATGTCGTCAGGCTCCCCTTCGTCGCGCCGCACGCTGCGGCAATGGCTGCACAGCTTCATTCCCCATCCGATGTCGCTCGGCTGGCGCGAACGCCTGCGTTCGTGCGCAGGCGCCCTCGTCGGCATCGCGACTGTCGGCGCGACGATGCGGCTGCTGCCCGGCGTGCCGGGCCTCGTGCCGCTGCTCGTCGCGCCGATGGGCGCGTCTGCCGTGCTGCTGTTCGCCGTGCCGGCGAGCCCGCTCGCACAGCCGTGGTCGATCATCGGCGGCAATCTCGTCGCGGCGACGGTCGGCGTCGCATGCGCACACTGGATCGCCGATCCGGTTACCGCCGCCGCGGTCGCGATCGCATGCGCGATCGGCGGCATGTTCGCGCTGCGCTGCGTGCACCCGCCGTCGGGCGCCGTCGCGCTGACGGCCGTGGTCGGCGGCCCGGCGATTCATGCACTGGGGTTCGGCTTCGTGCTGGAACCGATCGCGCTGCAATCGGCCGTTCTGCTGTCGGCCGCGCTCGTGTATCACGCACTGACGGGGCACCGCTACCCGCACGGCGGCGCGCGTGCCGACGCGAAACCCGCCGCGCCGGCGCGCGGCGGCTTCACGCGCGGCGATCTCGACGCGGTGCTGAAGCGCCGCGGCGAATGGCTCGACGTCGATCCGGACGATCTCGAAACGCTGCTGCGCGAAACCGAGATGCAGGCCTATGCGCGCACGTTCGGCCAGCTCACGTGCACCGACCTGATGACGCGTCATGCAATCGAAGTCGCGCCGTCGACGTCGGTGACGGCCGCCCTCGCGCTGCTCGACCGCCACCGCGTGAAGGCACTGCCCGTCGTGGACGGCGAGGGCCGCCTGGCCGGTATCGTCACGCGCACCGACCTCACGCGTGCGTCGCGCCGCCCGACTCCGCTGTGGCAACGCTGGTCCGCGCGGCTGCCGCAAGCGCTGGGCGGCCGGCCCGCGTGCGTCGACTCCGTGATGACGCGCGACGTCGCATGCGTGCCGGAAACGATGCCGGTCACGGCACTCGTGCCGCTGTTCGCGCAGTCGGGCCACCACCATATTCCGGTCGTCGATGCGTCGCGCCGGCTCGTCGGGATCGTCACGCAGACGGATCTCGTCACGGGCCTTTACCGGCAGACGCAGATGCTCGCCGCCGCGTAGCGCCCCGCCGCCCATACGTCACACCGTCCAGCCATTGCGTGCAAATTCGTCCATTTATATCACGTCATGATATATTTGCCGTTATCGAAACCGATTCCCCGACCTCCATGACCGACACTCGACGCGCGCTGGCGAAAAGCGATTTCCAGCAACTGTCCGAATTCCGCTACCAGATGCGCCGTTTCGAGCGCTTCTCCGAACGCGCCGCGCAAAGCGAAGGCGTGACGCCGCTGCAATACCTGCTGCTGCTGCACATCAAGGGCTATCCGCATCGCGAATGGGCGACCATCGGCGAGCTCGCGGAACGCCTGCAGGCGCAGCATCACGGCGTCGTCGCGCTGGTCACGCGCTGCGAGACGCTCGGCCTCGTGAAGCGCAAGACGAGCGAGGCGGACCGTCGGCAGGTCGAGGTCCACCTCGAGCCCGCCGGCGAGACGCTGCTTGCCCATCTCGCGGCCCTGCATCGCGCCGAGCTGAAATCGCTCAAGGGCGCGTTCCAGGTTCCCCAGATCGACTACTGACCCCCGTCACTCCCACTCCGATGAACGCACCGCACAAACGCGACTTCTCGACCAACGAACGCCTGCCCGTGATCGCGCTGCTTGCCGCCGGGATCGGCCTGCTCAGCACGCTTGCCGCGTTCGTGCTGTTGAGCCTGATCCACCTGTTCACGAACCTGTTCTTCTTCCAGCAGTTCTCGTTCGCCGACCGCTCGCCCGCGCACAACACGCTCGGCGCATGGGTGATCGTCGTGCCCGTGATCGGCGGGCTGATCGTCGGGGCGATGGCGCGCTTCGGTTCGGAAAAGATCCGCGGCCACGGCATTCCCGAAGCGATCGAGGCGATCCTGTTCGGCAAGAGCCGCATGTCGCCGAAGGTCGCGATCCTCAAGCCGCTGTCGTCGGGCGTCGTGATCGGCAGCGGCGGCCCGTTCGGCGCCGAAGGCCCGATCATCATGACGGGCGGCGCGCTCGGCTCGCTGATCGCGCAATGCGTGCACGTGACGGCAGCCGAACGCAAGACGCTGCTCGTCGCCGGTGCGGCCGCCGGCATGACGGCCGTGTTCGGCACGCCGGTCGCCGCCGTGCTGCTCGCGGTCGAACTGCTGCTGTTCGAATGGCGGCCTCGCAGTTTCCTGCCGGTCGCGCTCGCGTGCGCGGTGGCCGGCTTCGCACGCGCGCTGTGTTTCGGCGTCGATCCGCTGTTTCCGCTGAGCACGGCCGCGCCGACGCCCGTCGCGCTGCTGTCGTGCCTCGTCGCGGGCCTGCTGTCGGGAGCGCTGGCGTGCGGCCTGTCGGCCGCGCTGTACCGTGTCGAGGACGCCTTCGCGAAGCTGCCCGTGCACTGGATGTGGTGGCCCGCGCTCGGCGCGATCGCGATCGGCGTCGGCGGCTGGCTCGAGCCGCGTGCGCTCGGTGTCGGCTACGACGTGATCGGCGACCTGCTGCACCAGCATATCGCGCTGAAGATCGCGCTCGCGCTGCTGATCGTCAAGGCCGTGATGTGGGTGATCGCGCTCGGCTCCGGCACGTCGGGCGGCGTGCTCGCCCCGCTGCTGATGCTCGGCGCGGGCCTCGGCACCGTGCTGTCGCCGCTGCTGCCCGGCGGCGATCCGGCGCTGTGGCCGCTCGTCTGCATGGCAGCGACGCTGGGCGCGACGCTCGGTGCGCCGCTGACGGCGATCGTGTTCGCGTTCGGCCTCACGCACGACGCCAACGCGCTGCTGCCGCTGCTCGCGGCAACGCTGGTCGCGCACGGCTTCGCGACCGTCGCGATGAAGCGCTCGATCATGACGGAGAAGATCGCGCGCCGCGGCTATCACATCTATCGCGAATACGGGGTCGATCCGCTGGAGCGGCACGACATCGGCGAAGTGATGACGTCCGCCGACCGGCTCGTCGCGATCGACGGCGCGGCGACGCTCGACACCGTCGAGTCGCGGTACTTCGGCGCAACGCAGACGCATCGCGCGTACCCGGTCGTCGAGAACGGCCGTCTGCTCGGCCTCGTCGATCGCGCAACGCTCGATGCGCAACGCAGCCGTGCCGCGGTCGACACGCCGATCTCGGACGCGTTCGCCGACCGTGCGCCCGCAATCGCGCTGGCGCACGAAACCTGCCGCGTCGTCGCGTCGCGGCTCGCGATGCTCGGCCTCGAACGCCTGCCGGTCGTCGCCGACGAGCGATCGCTGCGCATCACGGGCATCGTGTCGCGCAGCGACCTGGTCAAGCCCGCGCTGCAGCACTTCGACGACGAACAGAAGCGCGAGCGCTTCCGCCCGATCGTCCCGGCCAACCTGCGCGGCATCGGCACGCGCAAGGCCGGCTGACACCCCTTGCGTGCGCGCGCCGCCGGCCGCGCACGCCCCGTTGCATCATGCCGCCGCGCGCCGGGGCGCACTCGCCCTGCCGCGCTTGAAGTTGGTTAACAATTCGACGGGCGAAAGTTTGTCATGATGGTGTTCATGCGACGGGGCCATCAATCAGCCATTCCACTTCGCGATCAAAACGAGAGTCGCGGCACGGCATGCAGACACGTGCCGTTCGCCGCGACCGTCACCTCCCCACACGATCCCGCAGCGCACCGGCCATGCAACGCATGACGTCGTGCCGCACACCGTGCATGCCGCACCGCGGCAACGTGCCCAGCACCCGATCCGCCATTTGGCAAGCGCGCTAACAACTTGTTTCGGAATGGCCGGAACCGTGCCTGCCCGAGGCAATCTCACTTGTACGCAGTTCTGCTGCGCATCCCGCTCAATCAATCACGACTCAAGGGAGATAACGTGAACGCGAAATACTTACCGCTCATCGCATTGACCGTGGCATTTTCTGCTCATGCCGCCGATTCCGCCCTGCAGAACGTGGGACAAAGCCAGAAACCCGCCGACGAAGTGGCGCAGTGCATCGCCAAGACCTGGGCCGACAAGTCGCAGCAACCGGTGACGTCGCAGTATGAGCTGGCGAATGGCCTCGCGATGGCCGTCTATGCGCCGGGCCAGCAGCCGCCGAACGGCGCCGCGGCCGTCGTACGCCCGGCCGGCGCCGCGAATGCGAAGACCTGGGTCGGTTTCCGCGGCGGCGATGCATCGTCGGCCGGCGACATCAACGCCTGCCTGTAACGCGCATCGGCGCGCCGGATGGCCTGGCGCCATCCGCTTGCAACCAGCCCCGCGCAAGCGGGGCTTTTTCCTTGTCGAGCGCCGAACGCGCGTTACAGGTAGCTGCAGACGTAATCGAGCGTCTCGAGCACTTCGATGTCGAAGCGGCTCTTGCCCGGCACCGAGAACGATTCGCCGGCGCCGTAGGTCTGCCATTCGCTGCTGCCGTCGAGCCTGACGCGGCACTTGCCGCCCTGCACTTCCATCAATTCGGGCGCATCCGTGCCGAAGTTGAGCGCGCACGGCAGGATCACGCCGAGCGTCTTGCGCGTGCCGTCCGGGAAGAGCACGGTATGCGACACGCACTTGCCGTCGAAATAGACGTTCGCGCGCTTGACGACCGATACGTTGTCGAATTGGGTTGCACTGGTCATGTGATGCCTCTGATTGCTGGATGCCGGGTGGCGATGTGGTTGGAGGCCGGCCGGAGCGGCGGGCCGGCCGCTATGATACCGGCTCGCGCCGCGCAAGCCTGAACGGCGTGTCGCCGGAGCGGCCGCGGGTGAAAAATCGTCACGACAACGATGCGATCCGCAGGCGACGCATGCTCATCGCAGCCCCTTGCGCCGCGCGGAATCGCGCAGGCAGTCGAGCAGCATCGCCGCGGCCGGCGTCAGCGGGCTGTCGCGGCGCGTGACGACCTGCACCGACACGCCCGGCAGGCGCTCGCGTATCGGCAGCACCACGAACTGGTCGTGCGCCCACTCGCCCTGCAGCAACTGCTCGGGCATCGACGCGATCAGGTCGCAGCCGGCCATCAGGCTGCGCGCCAGCCCGAAGCTCGGACATTCGACGACCCGCGCCGGCACCGGCAGCCCGTATGCGACGAACGCGTTGAACAGCACCTGCGTGGAGCTTTCCGGCGACGGGTTCATCAGCCAGTCGGCCTCGACGAGATCGGCGAGCGACGTGGCCGCCGCGAGCGGATGCCCCTTGCGCGCGACGATCAGCGACCGGCTCGCATAGAGTTCCGCATGATCGAACTCGGCCGCCAGCAGTTCGGGCACGACGACGGCCACCGCGAAATCGAGCGAGCCGTCGTGCAGCCGCGGCAGCGCCACGCCCGGAAACCCTTCGATCAGGTTGACCCGCGCCACCGGAAAGCGGCGCCGGAACGCGCGAAACGCATCGGGCAGGATCGTCATCGCGGCGGCCGGCGTGATCGCCGCGGCAACGGAGCCCGTCATCGCGCCCTGCGCCTGTTCGATGTCGTCGCGCGCGCGCTGCATCTCGGCGACGATCAGCCGCGCGCGCACCTGCAACTGCTGGCCGAACGCGGTGAGCTGCACGCCGCGCGCGGTGCGCACGACGAGCGACACGCCGAGCGCGATCTCCAGTTCCTTGACCGCCTTCGTCAGTGCCGCCGGCGACACGTTCAGGCGCCGCGCGGCCGCGCGAATGCTCCCTTCTTCCGCGACCGTGACGAACGCTTTCAACTGATGGTATTTCATGGCGGCAATGCGTGATCCGTGGAAACCCGATGCTGCGCGACACACGCCGACCAGACGCCGGTTCAGGGTATTCCCGAGCGGCAACCGACGGTGAGCACCAAAGCAATTTATCAGCTTCTGGTACCCAAAAGAAATTTATATCCTTGGTCGTCACATGCGCGTCAAACGCCCGACTGCCCCCACAGGAGAGACCATGCTGCAAGCCGTGAACCCCGTCATCCCCGGCATCGCCGAGATCGCCCCCGAGCTGGTCGAGGTGCGCCGCCGCATCCATGCGCATCCCGAACTCGCTTTCGAAGAGACGCTCACGAGCGATCTCGTCGCGGAACTGCTCGCCGGCTGGGGATACGAGGTGCATCGCGGCATCGGCAAGACGGGGGTCGTCGGCGTGTTGCGCGAAGGGCAAGGCGCGCGCACGGTCGGGCTGCGCGCCGACATGGACGCGCTGCCGCTCGCCGAAGCCACGGGCCTGCCGTACGCCAGCCGCCATGCGAACAAGATGCATGCGTGCGGCCACGACGGCCACACCGCGATGCTGCTGTGCGCGGCGCGCTACCTCGCGGCGTCGCGCCGATTCTCGGGCACGCTGAACCTGATCTTCCAGCCGGCGGAGGAAAACTTCGGCGGCGCGAAGGCGATGATGGACGACGGCCTGTTCGAGCGCTTCCCGTGCGACGCGATCTTCGCGATCCACAACATGCCGGGCCGCGCGGCCGGCGACATGGCCTTTCGCACCGGCGCCGCGATGGCGTCGGCCGACCGCGTGACGATCACGCTGCGCGGGGTCGGCGGCCACGGCGCGATGCCGCATTTCGCGCGCGATCCGATGTCGGCGGCCGGCAGCATCATGGTCGCGCTGCAGACGATCGTCGCGCGCGAGGTCGATGCGCAGCAGGCCGCCGTGATCACGGTCGGCAGCGTGCAGGCCGGCGAGACCTTCAACATCATTCCCGAAACCGTCGTGATGAAACTGTCGGTGCGCGCGCTGAACGCCGACGTGCGCGCGCTGCTCGCGCGCCGCATCGACGCACTCGCGAAAGGCCAGGCGGAAAGCTTCGGCGTCACGGCGGAGGTCGACTACGACTACGGCTACCCGGTGCTCGTCAATCACGCGGAACCCACCGCGTTCGCGGCCGACATCGCGCGCCAGATGCTCGGCGCCGAGCGGGTCGAGACCGACGCCGCGCCGCTGATGGGCAGCGAGGATTTCGCCTTCATGCTCGAGGCCCGCCCCGGCTGCTACGCGTTCATCGGCAACGGCGTCGGCAGCAAGGGCGGCTGCATGGTGCACAACCCCGGCTACGACTTCAACGACGACATTCTCGCGATCGGCGCGAGCTACTGGGTTCGCGTCGCCGAAGCCTGGCTCGCGGCCTGACGGCCCTTCATCCCATCGTTACGCGCCAACCGGGGGAGCCCCACATGGAAACGTCCGCCCTTTCGCTCGCCGGCACGCCGGTCGATGCACGTGCCGCCGCGAAGAAACGCCGCCTGATCGCGGCGGCCGCCGTCGGCAATGCGCTCGAGTTCTACGACTTCACGGTCTACAGCTTCTTCGCCATCCTGATCGGCAAGCTGTTCTTTCCCGTGCATTCGTCGTTCGGACAACTGATGCTCGCGGTCGCGAGCTTCGGCGTCGGCTTCGTCACGCGCCCGCTCGGAGGGCTCGTGATCGGCATGTATGCCGACCGCGTCGGCCGCAAGAAGGCGATGATCCTCACGCTGCTGCTGATGGCGCTCGGCACCGCGACGATCGCGGTCGCGCCGACCTTCGCGCAGATCGGCCTTGCCGCCCCGCTGCTGCTCGTCCTCGCACGCCTGCTGCAAGGGTTCGCGTCGGGCGGCGAAGTCGGCGCGTCGACGACGCTGCTGCTCGAACAGGCGCCGCAGCACCGCCGCGGTTTCTACGCATCGTTCCAGTTCTCCAGCCAGGGGCTCGCCGCACTTGCCGGCGCGCTGACGGGCGTCGCGCTGACGTCGACGCTGAATGCCGCGCAACTCGAAAGCTGGGGCTGGCGCGTCCCGTTCGTCATCGGCACGCTGTTCGTGCCGCTCGGCTACTGGCTGCGCCGCACCGTCGAGGAGGTGCCGGCCGCCGCGCCCGCCGCCGTGCACGACGAACCGGTCGCGTCGCTGCCGCTCGCCGACGTGCTGCGCCATCACGGCAAGGCCGTGTTCGCGGGCCTCGGCGTGACGATCGGCGGCACGTCGATCCACTACATCATCGTGTTCTACATGGCGATCTACGGCGTGCAGGTGCTGCACCTGCCGACCTGGCTGTCGATGACGGCCGGCTGCGTCGCCGGCGCGATCCTGATGCTGGTGACGCCGCTCGGCGGCCACCTGTCCGACGTGTACGGGCGCAACCGGATCGTCTGGTGGACGCGCGTCGTGCTGATGGCCGCGATCTATCCGGCGTTCGTCGCGCTGAACCGCTGGCCGGGCGCCACGTCGCTGCTGTCGATCATCGCCGCGCTGTCGATCGTGCACGCGATCAACATCGGCGCGACCGGCGCGATGCTGGGCGAACTGTTCCCGCGTGCGGTGCGCGCCACCGGCGGCGCGCTCGTGTACAGCGTCGGCGTCGCGATCTTCGGCGGCTTCGCGCAATTCTTCGTCACGTGGCTGATCGCGGCGACCGGCAACGCGAACGCGCCCGCGTGGTATGCGATCGGCTGCGGCGCGATGACGCTGCTCGCCCTGCGCTGCATGGACGAAAAGGCCGGGAAGGCACTCGACTGAGCCGCGGCCGACGCGCGCCGCGCGATTGACGCGGCCGGCCCGGATCGGGCATGATCGCTGCATGCGCCATACCACGACCTCCTCCTCGACCACGACGCGCACGACCGCCTTCGGCGGGCTCGTGCGGCGAGTGCGCGCAAGGTCGTAGCGCAATCCCTCACAGGCCCCGCCGGTTCCGGACGGGGTCTTGTCGTTTCTCCGTCCGTACCGGCCACTCAGGAGAAACACCATGTCCGCAGCCCCTTCCCCGAAACGCGCCCTGCTCGTCATCGACATGCAGGTCGGCCTGTTTCACGGCCCCGAGCGTCCGTACGACGGCGAGCGCGTGCTCGCGAACATCAACCGGTTGATCGGTCGTGCACATGAGGCCGGCGCCCCGGTGTTCGCCGTGCGTCACACCGGGCCCGCCGGTTCGCCGATTGCGCCCGGCACGCCGCTGACCGCACTGCTGCCGGCCCTCGCGATCGATCCGGCGCGCGACGTCGTGTTCGACAAGTCGCGATCGAGCTGTTTCGCGGGCACGCAGCTCGCCGAATGGCTGCATGCGGCCGGCATCGGCGAGATCGTCGTCGCGGGCATGAAAACCCAGTACTGCGTCGACACGGCCTGCCGCGCGGCGGCCGATCACGGCTTTCGCGCGGTGCTCGTGACCGACGCGCACACCTGCATGGATACGCCGGCCCTGCCGGCCGAACAGATCGTTGCGCACCACAACGCGACGCTCGGCGGCCCGTTTGCGACGCTGACGACGACCGACAGCTGCGAGTTCAACGGCTGACGGCTGGCCCGACCGCCGATACACAGCCTGGCACGACCGCCCGATGCGGCGACGGGCGCGCGACCATCGCGCGCTGCGCCGGAAAGCGACCGACGCGATCGGCGATGCGCCGTCTCGCCGCGCACAGGGTCGTGCATGCGCTCGACGAACGCTTCGGAGCGCACGCCGGACGGCGCGGCCGCAGGCCCGTCGAAGCACCCCGTCCGCCCGCCTACGTGAAACGTGACACGTCATGCGTCACGCTTCGCCTGCCCGACTGCTCGGCGGTTCAATCCTGGCCGGCGAGATACGGCGAAGTGAACACTCTCGGCGGAAACGGCTGCAGCCCGACCTGCGGCGTGAAGCTGTAGCGCAGGTAGACCGCGGCGACCCACTCGCGATATTGATACGCATTGCCGAACGACGCCGCCGCCCCTACCGCGAGCTGCGAGGCGAGCTGGTACTCGCCGCGCCCGGCGATCGAATATGCGATACCGGTCTTGCTCTGCCCCGGATAGACCGCGCCCGGATCGAGCGTCACCGGCAGCGCGTTGGTGATAGCCGCCGCATTGGCCGCGGCCGACGATTGCATCAACGGGTCGAGCGGGAAATACGGCACGGCGTTCTCGCGGTAGTGCTGCACGCCGATCGAGCCGTTGACCTGATACGTGAATGCGCCCGTGCGCCCCGAGTAGTCGATCGGAAGGTTCAGGATCACATACTGCTGCGGGCTGAAGTAGCCGCCCTGGCCGTACGTGAAATACGACTGGTTGCTGCTGAACCGCATCCATGTCGCATTGATGCCGGCGGTAAACGTCTGGTTGGCATCCTGATAGAAGCGCGTATACGCGCCGCCGCCGCCCTTGCCCGAGTAGTTGCGCTCGACGTGATGCCCGTCGTAGTAGTTGAATTCGCCGTTGACATACAGCCCGCTCGTGCCGTCGTCCCAGCTCAGCGACGCCCGCGCGCCGCTCTTCGTCACGCCGCCCCACTTGAGGCCCGAGCCGGCGTCGCGCGCGCCGGCGTACGACAGCACGCTGTCGGTCACCGCGCGGCGCGTCACCGCGAGCGAGTAGGTCACCTTGTCCGTGATGCCGCCGTCGTACTGCACGCCGCCCACGATGTTCTGGTACGGGAAGCCGATCGGCGACGTGCCGACGTCCGCCTTCAGCTGCTTGCCCTCGTAGCCGATCGACAAGCCGACGCCGCTCGCTGACTGATCGCCGAACGTTCCCGTCCGGGCTTTCGCCAGGCCGGAGCCGAAGCGCGCATAGGTCGGGATGTCGAGGGTCGCGGTGCCCGCATCGAGCGTGACCGGCGTCGCGGTGACGACGATGTGGCCGTTACCGGCCCTGATGCGTCCCTCGATCGGCGCCTCGATGTCGGTGAGGCTCGACAGGCCGGCCTCGCCGCTGCGATTCCGGAACACGAGCCCGCCCGATACCGTGCTCGCCTGTTCGCGATTCACCTGCGCGAGTTCGGCCGCCACGCCGAGCGTCTGCGCATTCGCGTCGCCCGAGACCGTGCCGCCGCGCGCGGCGGGTGCGGGCGCATAGCTCTGCGCGTACCCGGCCGGCGGTTGCGGAATGTAGGTCGGTGCGCCGCCTGCCTGGCCCGGATACGGCTGCGGCGTGTACGGCTGGCCATATGCCTGTTGCGGGTAGCTTTGCTGCGGGTAGCCTTGCTGCGGATAGCCCTGTTGCGAATAGCCCTGTTGCGAATAGCCCTGCTGCGGGTAGCCCTGTTGCGGATAGCCTTGCTGCGGATAGCCCTGCTGCGGATAGCCTTGCTGCGGATACGTCTGCCCATAGCCCTGCGCATACGCAGGCTGACGAGACTGCGCCGCCCTGGTCGCCTTCCGCGTGCGGGTGCGCTCCGGCGCGGCCGTATCCGTTCCGGTCTGCGCGGCACGCGCGGCGGGCGACATCGGCCACGGCGTCGCCGCATAGTCTTGCGGCGCCGGATAGCCGCCCTGCGCCGGATAGGCCGCAGGCGCGGCGGCCTGCTGCGGATAAGGCGGAACCGACGAATACGGCGTATAGGGCTGCGCGGCCGGCGGCCCGCCGCTTTCGCCGCCGCCGTCGCTCGCCTGCCCGTAGCCGCTCGTGTCGACGCCGGCCGACGGCGACACGCCGGACCGCCGCTCGGGCGCGTTCCCGGACGGATAAGCGGAAGGCGCGGCGGGCTGCCCGCCGGATGGCGCGACAGCGGGCGTCACGTAAGGCGCGGGTGGCGCGGGCGGCATCGAATACGGCACGGTCTGGGCGGGAAGCGAAAGAGTGGACCACGAAGGGGCGGCAGGCAGCAGCGCCGACGGGCGCGCGCCGTCGGCGGGCGTGGCGGCGCCGCCGCCGACGTCGACCGCCGTCTTGCCTTCGAACGGATTGGTGCCCGGCAGCGGGTTCGCGCCGATTCGCTGCATCGCCGCCTCCCAGCCGCGCGGCACATTGGCCCTCGGCGCGACGGGCGCAGGCGGCGGCGTGGTGCTCGCGAGCAGCGAGCGTTTCAGATACAGCGCGGCGGCCGACAGCTTGCCTTCGGCGCGATAGAACCGGCCGGCGGCGGCCAGGACGTCCGGATCGTCCGGCGCGGCCTCCAGCGCGGCCGTCACGTAGCGCTCGCCGTCGCGCCAGGCTTTCGCGCCGCTCGCCGCATAGGTTGCGGCGGTCAGCAGGCCGAGATCGTCGGGCCGGCGCGCCAGCGCCGTCTGATAGCACTTGAGCGCGTTCGCCGCATCGCCCGCCGACGTGTAGAGACGCGCCAGCGCCGCCTGCAGATCGGGGTTGTCGGGCATCGCGGCCAGCCACGGCGCGATCACCGCGTAGCCGCCGGCAAGGTCGCCCCGGGTCCGCACGGCATCGGCCTGGCGCACCACGATCGCCAGGTTGAGGTTCTCGAAATCGACCCGCTGCTCCGGCGTGAACGACATCGCCGACAGGCGCCGCATCACGTCGCCCAGCAGCGCGTCCTGATGGCCCGCGAGCAGGATACCCGCGTACCGCAGCTGGAGGCCGGTATCGCCGGGCGCGGCCGACAGGGCCTGCCGAACCAGCCAGAGTCCGCGCTGCGGATCGCCCGCGGCAACATAACCGCCCGCCAGGACCGCGGCGAGCGACGGCGTTCCCGCCGCGACGCCTTCGGCGTTGGCGAGCATCGCGAGCGCCTGCTGGCGCTGGCCGCGGCGCGCCAGCCGGGTCGCGAGATCGACCTGCTGCCCGACCCAGAGCCGGTGCTGCAAGGCCGTCATCGCCGCCGTGCGTTGCGCGACGGGGATGCGGTCGAGGTTCTGGAGGCCCGCCGACCATTCGCGCGTCTGCTCGGCGAGCAGCGCGCTCGCGTACAGCCCGTCCGCCATGTCGGGATGGCTCGCGAGCAGGCCGTCCATGATGCTCCGCGCGGACGCGATCGCGCCCTGCCGCACGTAGACCCGCGCAAGATCGAGCCGCAGCCACGGATCGTCGGGACTGCCGGCGAGCGCATCCTCGAAGAGGCTGCGCGCCGTGCCCAGATCGCCGCGCGCCTCGGCCGCGCGCGCCTGCGCCGCTTCGGCCGTCCGGCGCAGCCGGTCCGCGCCGCCCGCCTTCTGCTGCTGCCCGACCGTCAGCTGGTTCGCGAACTGCAGCGCCTCGTCGCCGCGCCCCTGCGCGGCGAGCGCGCCGACCAGCCCGCGAATCGCGTCGGGGCTGTCGGCCTGACGGCGCAACGCCATGCGGTAAGCCTGCTCCGCGCCGGCCGGATCGCGATTCGCCAGCAGGCCGTCGCCCAGCAGCACCTGTGCCGTGATGTCGGACGGATTCAGCGCGATCGCGCGCTCGTACAGCGACTTCGCCTTCGCGAAATCGCCGTTGCTCTGCGCGCCGAGCGCGTCGCTCGTATACGTCCAGTACGTCGCGCTCGTCAGTGCGCTCCGCCAGCGCGCCGGGTTGCCTGCGCGCGACGCGCGTTCGAGATAGCTGCGCGCCTGCGGAAAATGTTCCTGCTTCAGCTCGACGATACCCATGCCGCCCAGCGCGTCGCCGTTGTTCGGCGCCGCCGCGAGCACGCTGCTGAAACGGTCGCGCGCCGTCGCGAGATCGTCGCGATCGAGCGCCGCGAAACCGTCGGCGACCGTCCTGCCGCGCGCATCGTTCTGCGCCGTTTCCTGCGCGTGCTCGCGGTCGGTCTGCCCTTGCCGCACCATGCCGTCGAAACGCGCGCGAACGGCGGGATCGTCGGGAACGGCTTTCAGGTAGGCCTCGTAGCGCGCCTGATCGGACGGCCGCGCGGCCAGCCAGAGCAGCGCCTGCCGCCAGCTCTGCCGCGCCTTCGCGCCGACCGCCGGATCGTTCGCCAGTTGTTCGAGACGCGCGATGCCGTCGCGACGCATGGCGTCGCGATACGTCAGGTGTTGCGCATAGGCGAGCGCATAGCGCGGATCGTCGCGGTTGTCGCGCGCGAGCTGCTCGAGCCCGCGCCGCGCCTCGTCCCAGCCGCTCGGCGTCGCCGCGAGCGCCTGGTAATACTCGAGACGCAGTTCCGGAGAGGACGGCGCGCCCTGCAACGCCCGCTGGTATTCCTGCACCGCCGACGCGCTGCGGCCCATCTGCGCAAGGCGCCGCGCATCGTTGAGTTCCTGGTCGTGCGGGCCGGTCTCGCCAAGACGGCGGCCCAGCTCCCCGAGACGCGCATCGTTCGGCGCCACCTGGCGCAGCCGCTCCAGATAACGCCGTGCGCCGCCGTCCTTGCGGTCGGCGAGCACCATGCCCATCCCGAACAGCGCATCCGGCTGATTCGGGTCGAGGCTCAGCACCTTCTTCCACGCCTGCTCGGCAAGATCGCCGCGCCCGCGCGCCTGCCAGTACTTGCCCTGGTCGATCAGCACCTTGAGCGGATCGCCGGCCGCATGCGCGGCGGGCGGCAGTGCAAGCGCCGCGAGCCCCGCGAGCGCGAGGCCGGCGGCCAGCGCTCGCACGCCCGTGCGGGCACGCCCGCGCCCGGCCGAACGGCCCGTCACGGCCGCGCGCGACCGTCTGTGCGACATCATTCGCATGTCGCCCTCCACGCCGGGATCAGCGCGCCGTTCGCATCGAAGCGATAGCGCCCGTCGATCGCGCCCGCGCCGAACAGCCCCATCACGCGGTCGTAGTACACGGGTTCATGGCCCTGCGGCGCGCCGTCCAGCGCGGCGAGCACGGCGCGTGCGCCGGCGAGACTGCGCTGGTCGCCGCGCGCCTTGAAATACGGCGCGAGCGCTCCCCAATACGACAGCGGCCCTTCCCCGGTGCCGATTCCGTTCGTCACGGCCACCTTCTCGGGCGGCACGCCCGTTTGCGCGACGCGCTCGCCCATGCCGTGCACGGCGGCGAGCCACGGTTTCGCGAGCGGATCGGCGGGCGACGCGAGGCCCGCCCACAGATACACGCGAATCGCGTCGTAACTGCCGAGATCGCGATGCTGCGGATCGACGACGAACTGCCCGGCGCGCCACGCGGCCCAGTCGGGTGCGTAGCCCTGCGGCGCGGTGGCCTTCACCATGCGCAGCGCATTGCGTGCGAGTTCGGCCCACGGCCCGTTCGGCAACGCGCGGGCAAGGCCGCGCAACACCGGCAACGGCAGATAGCTCGGGTTGAGTCGCGTCGTGCCGTCCGTCACGAAGCCGGTCGGCCCGGGCAGCAGCATCGCGCCGAAGCCGGGCAGCGTCGTCACTTCGTGCTGCGCGACCTGCTCGGCCAGCGCCGTGCCGAGCGCCGTGTATTCGGCTGCGCGCCACAACCGGCCCGCCTCGATCAGGTCGTAGGCGATCCACAGGTCGGCGTCGGCGGCCGCGTTCGGATCGAGCACGCCGTACGTTCCGTCGGCCTTGCGGCCCCATTGCCACGCGGGCAGGCGTACCGAGCCCCCGGAAAAGCGGTTGTCCGCCAGGTTCGTGCGCGTCCATGCAAGCAGGCGGTCGAAGGTCGCGCGATCGTTCGCCACCAGCGCGAAGAACATCGCGTACGACTGTCCTTCCGACGTGGTCTGCTGCGTCGCGGTCGAATGGTCGATCACGCGGCCGTCGGCCTGCACGAAACGATCGACGAACGCGCGGTAGGCGCTCCACTCCCCGCACGCTTGCGCGGCCGGCTCGACGGCAAGCGCCGGCGCCGACGCGGCCGCGATGCCGCCGGCGAGCACGGCGGCGCACCGCACGATCCGGGCGCCGCGCGAAACGCGGCCATCCCGCGCAATCCCGAGTCGAACCCTCATGTCATTCCTTGAGACGGCGCGCGGCAACCGAGCGCAGCAAACGATAGAACAGCGCCGCGATCACGAGCGCGGCGAACAGCCCGCCGAACAGCAGCAACAGCGGATGCGCCGACAGCACCCAGCGCACGTATGCGATCGGCGGCAGCGACCCGACGTGGTAAATATCCCCGTTCGAGGTCACGGTGACCGAACGCCCGTGAATGACCGCCATCCCGCCCTGGATCGCCGGCAGGATGTCGGCGTCGAGCAGCGCGGACGTCAGGTCCTCGTCCGACCGGCCCGCCATGCTGACCAGCGCGACCGCGCTGCGCGCCGCGTGCAGCGGCGACTCGAACCCGGCAATCAGCGCGTTCTCCTGGTCGCTGACGAGCGACAGGTCCGCGCGCGTCGGGGTGGGCTCGGTTTCCTGCGCGCCGCGCCACGCGTCCTTGACGCGGAACACCAGGTCGGTCAGCGCGAACGTGCTGCGCTCGCCGTCGCCGGAAAACGGCATCGCCTTCGCAAAGCGCTTGAGGAGCGGCTGCTTGCCCGGCGCGCCGAGGATGAGCAGGTCCTTGTCCGCGAGCGCGTCGACGCCGGCCGCATCCGTCACGCTCACGCCCGTGACCGGGTAGCCGGTCGACGCGCCCATCCGGCCCATTTCGAGCAGGAACAGGCCGTACACGCCGGCGCCCGGATCGTCGGGCAGCACGACCGCCGTGCCGGACAGGTCGGCCATCCGCGTGAACGGGAACCCGCTGTTCGCGAACGCGGCGAGGTCGGGCATCGCCTTGTAGTGCGGGAACGAGGACACGTCGATCGTCGAGTCCGGATCGATCGCGCCCTGCACGTTCTGCAGCAGCCGGCCCGCGCATTCGCCGGTGTTCGGGATGTCGTAGTAGAAATGCAGGCGCAGTTGCGCGCGCGGCGTCAGCAGCGGCGGCGGCACGTCGACGCGGTAGCGTTCGGCGCCGGTGCCGTCCGCGGCGATCCGCTGCAGGTAGTGACCGAGGCTGAAACGGGACGCGTCGCGCGCGGGAATCGGCAGCGACTTCACGAACGTGTCGCCCACGCTGACGTTCAGCGACGAGCGATCGGGAAACGGCCGCACCGTGTAGCGGTAGCGCAGATCGAGCGGCGCGCCGCGGGTGTTCCACATGAACAGGTCCGGCGGCACCCGCAGGTTGACCCGCACCGCGTCGCCGTCGTATCCGGTCACGCTCAGCGCGCGCTCGTCGAGCAGCTCGCCGAGGCGCACGGGACGCGTCGACGACAGCCAGTTCGGCGCGTCGTACGGCACGCGCGGCGCGACGCCCGACAATTGCCCGACGGCGGCGCTGGACCCGCTCAGCGCGTTCTTGCCGAGCACGAGCGCGGTCGCGGCCGTCCTGAGTTCGGCGGCGTTGCGGCCCAGCACGAGCAGCACTTGCCCGCGCGCGGGCGCGTCACGCGGGACCACGGCGACGGTCGGGCCGTCGATGCGCGGCAGCGCGATGCCGTCGACGCGATCGTCCGGCGTCGCGAACACGACCGCGTTGCCCGACGGCGGAACCTGGCCGACGCTCGCGGGGAACAGCGCGCCGCGATACCCGGCGAGCGCGCCGAACCACGACGAGACGATCCCCGCCGCCTCGACCGTCTCGCGGCCCGGCTGCGCGGCGAACACGAACGGCAGCTCGAGCCGGCGCACGTCGCGGCGATCGAAGAACGGTGCGGGCAACGCGCCCAGATCCGCCTTCGCCGGCAACGACGCGTAGGTCAGGTCGAGCGTGCTCGCATTGCTGACGGTCGCCCACAGCGACGAGTTGGACGGGTCCTCGCAGCGGCGCGTGTAGTGCCCGATCAGCTGCAGGTTCAGGTGGTTGTATTCGGTGATGAAACGCGGATCGATCGGGATGTCGCGCGACACGGTCGTGCCGGCCTGCGCCTGCGGCAACGGCAGCGTCGCCGCCACCTCGCCGTTGACGAGCACCTTCAGCTGCGACAGCTCGGGCAGCAGCGCGGGCGAATAGCTGTAGACGAGATGCAGCACCGCGCCCGTCACGATCTCGTCGTTGCGCACCGCGAACGACACGCCGTTCTGGCCTTCCGTTCCGCGCAGCTGCAGCGGATCGAGCGCACCGAAATCGGCGAACGTCAGGCCCTGGCGACGCCCGCCCGGCAGCAGCGTGCCGGGATTCGCGGTCGTCGGCCGCCGCACGCCGAGCAGGCGCTGCTGATCGGCGGACAGCACCGGCGCGCTTTCCGCCAGCGCGGGCTGACGCCCGGCCTCCGGAAAGAACGGCCCCGCCGGCGACGGCGGCGGCACGTCGCCCACCGCCTGCGCCGCCTCGACGGCCTGCGCGAGCGGCACCGCGCCCGCCTGCCAGATCATCCAGCATGCGAGCGGCACGACCATGCGCCGCACCCGCGCCCGCCACCGCATCCATCCGCCGGCGGACTCGCGCACCGGCACCGGCAGGCGCGCGCCCGCCCCTTGAATGCCGCGCACGCGCGGCATTCTCCCCGTCCTGTTAGCCATACGTCTAGTTATCTGTCGTTGCGGTGATGCGCTTGTTGTTCCTGCGGGATGCGCATAGTGCCCGCACGTCGCTGTACAGGAGCGAGAACAGTCCGCCGATGCCCCGCCCGCCGACCCGCAGCACGTGCGCCAGGCCGCGCAGCGGCGAATCGGCGCGACGGCCGTCCGCCCAGTCGGTCCACGCGTCCGCGCGGGCGAAGGTGGTCTTCACGAGGTCGAATTCCTGCGCCTTGCTGAGCCCCGAGAATCGCAGGCCGATACGCCCGGGCTCCGAGTATTCGACCGTCGCGGGGAACGCGTATTCGTCGGCGCCGCGGAACAGCGATACCTTCACGTTCGCCTTCAGCGGCACGACGAACCCGTCGGGCAGCTTCACGCCCACGCCGCCCTCGGAGTAGTCGATCGTCTCGCACGACAGCGTCCGGCCCGTATCGAAGCGCAGCATCACGGGAATCGTCATCGCGACGCGGTGCGCCGCGCGCACCTGCCGGCGTTCGTTGGCCGCCGCGACCGTCGCGCCGAGGATCAGCACGTTGTAGCCGGTCCATGCGAGGTTGAGGAGCGTCGTCTGCACCTCGCTGTGAACGTGCCAGTTCAGGCCGATATGCACCGCCCCCGCGACGAGGCCGAGCATGTTCAGCAGCAGCAGGACCAGGTACGGGCGCGAAATCGCCCAGTCGAAGTAATCGGAATCGATCCGGCCGCCCTTCGCCGTCACGTTGAACTTGCCGAGCTTCGGGTTGATCAGCGCGAGCAGCGTCGGCGCGGTGATGTACGACGCCAGCACCGATTCGTAGACTTCCGCCCAGAACGAATGACGGAACGCGCGCTGCATCCGCGAGTTCGTCACGCTCGCGTGCATCACGTGCGGCAGCGCATACAGCGCGATCGTCGTCGCCGACGCCTGGATCACGTGCGCGCCGAAGAACAGGAACGACAGCGGCGCCGTGAGGAAGATGAGACGCGGCACGCCGTAGAAGAAGTGCATCATCGCGTTCAGGTAGCAGAGCCGCTGCCCGATCGACAGCCCCTTGCCCAGCAGCGGATTGTCGATGCGGAAGATCTGCGTCATGCCGCGCGCCCAGCGGATCCGCTGGCCGATGTGGCCCGACAGGCTCTCCGTCGCGAGGCCGGCCGCCTGCGGGATCGACAGATAGGCCGTGGTATAGCCGAGGCGGTGCAGCTTGAGTGCCGTGTGCGCGTCCTCGGTCACCGTCTCGACGGCGATGCCGCCGATCTCCTCGACCATCGAGCGGCGCAGCAGCGCGCAGGAACCGCAGAAGAACGTCGCGTTCCACAGGTCGTTGCCGTCCTGCACGAGGCCGTAGAACAGCTCGCCTTCGTTCGGCACCTTGCGGAACGTGCCGAGGTTGCGCTCGAACGGATCGGCGGAGAAAAAATGGTGCGGCGTCTGCAGCATCGACAGGTCGCGGTCGCGCAGGAACCAGCCGAGGCCGATCTGCAGGAACGAGCGGGTCGGAATGTGATCGCAGTCGAAGATCGCGAGATATTCGCCCTGCGTGATCTTGAGCGCCTCGTTGATGTTGCCGGCCTTCGCGTGACGGTTGTGCGCGCGAATCGTCCAGTGCACGCCCACTTCCTCGCAGAACGCCTTGAATTCCGGGCGACGGCCGTCGTCGAGCACGTGGATCGCCAGCTTGTCCGCCGGATAGTCGAGCGCGAGCGCCGCATAGATCGTCGGCTTCACGACCGACAGCGGCTCGTTGTAGGTCGGGATGAACACGTCGACGGTCGGCCAGTCGTCGCGCGACGCGGGCATCGGCACCGGTTTGCGCCCGAGCGGCCAGGACGTCTGGAAATAGCCGAGCATCAGCACGATGGCGGAATACAGCTCGGCCGAGACGAGCAGCATGCCCCACACGGCGTCGAGCGGATGCGCCCAGACCGTCGTCTCGGTCAGCCGCCAGTACATGTAGCGGCCCGACGTCACGACCGACAGCATGATCATCACGAGTGTCGCGTAGTGCCCCTCGATGCGGCGGAACAGCAGCGCGCACACGAAGCAGCAGGTCGCAAACGCCAGTTGCTCGGGATTGTCGAACGGCACCGTGAAGACGAAGAACAGCGACGCGACGGCAAACGCCGTCAGCAGCACCGCGAACGGGCGGCTCTGCCAGAGGCGTGCGTCGACGAAACGGTCGAGCCACGAACGGCGCGGGGGAACGGACGACGGCCCGGCCGGCGCAGTGCTCATGCGGCGCTCCGGGAGGGCGCCGTGGCCCCGATCTCGCGCAGCAACCAGGCGCCGCACGCATCGAGGTCGGCGGCCGCTTGCGAACGCGCATCGTAATGGAGCAGCGTCGTCTGGCACGCGAGCGACTCGGGCAGGCCCTCGTCCGCATGAATCACGCCGCGGAACAGTTGCGCGCCCAGGCGGTCGCGCAGCACGCGCAACACGTCGCGGCCCAGCTCGCGCGACTGGTCGACCTGGTTGACGACGTAGCCTTCGCCGATGAAATCGGCGCGCGGCGCTGCATACGCATCGATCATGCGCCGCATTTGCGGAATCGCGGCGTAGGACGCGGCATCCGGCAGCACGACGTTCACCGCGAAATGGGATGCGGTGAGCGCCGCGCGCGTGAAGGCCGACGAGCCCGGCGGCGTGTCGACGATGACGATGTCGTCCGCGCCGAGCGACAACGTCGCCACGCCGTGCGCGAACCACGCGGGATCGCGGTCGAGCAGGCGCTCGAAGCCGCGCTGGTCGTCCTCGTCGACGGTGCCGAACGGCAGCACCGTGATGCCGTCGATGCCGTCGACCATCGCCGACGCCCACGGCGCGCCGCTCACGGCGGCCCGCGCAAGACCGTCGCCGGAATCGGGCGGCACGCCGAAATGCAGGCGCAACGCGTTCTGCGGATCGAGATCGACGGCGACGACATGGCGCTCGCCGCCGGCCGCGAGCACCGACGCCAGATTGGCCGCGAGCGTGGTCTTGCCGACGCCGCCCTTCGCTGAAACGACCGTGATGACCTTCATGACCGACGTACTCCCCCGATGAACCACATGCCGCCGTCCGCCGCCGGCTGTCCGGCACGGTCGCGCCCCGGCGCGGCATCCGGCGCACCCTGCGCGCGGCCGCCACGCAGGCGATCGAACAGGCGCTCGAGCGGCACGGCATCCGCGGCGGCCGGCTCGGCCGCGGGCGCCGGCGCAGCGGCAAACAGCTTCTTCAGGAGCGGCCCGGGCTGCGGGGCCGCAACGGCCGGTGCGGCGGCCGGTGCAACAGCGGGTGCAACGACGGGCGCGACAGCCGGTGCAACAGCGGGCGCGACGGCAGGCGCGCGCGCAGGTGCGCGCTCATCCTCGCGAGCGCGTTCGGCGGCCATCCGTATGCCGGAAACCGGCCGGGACGCCGGCGCGCGCGGCGGCGTATCGCCGGACGGGACGATGCCGGGCTGCCCGACCGGGTCGAGCACGCCGAGCAACGGCCAGCGGGCGCGCGCCTCGACGGCTTCCGCCTCCGCGCGAACCTCCTGATAGTCCCCTGCGTTGCCGCCGAAGCGGGCGAAGAGTGATTCGATATCCCGTGAGCTGGTCATGGCGCGGTTGGCTCGATCGTCCCGCTCGGGGACAGTAGATAAGGCACTACGGAGACAGGCGCGAACGATGCGCGTCAGCGCGCGCCGCGCCCGAGCGTGAATTCGATTGCGTAGTCGTCGTCGACGGGGCCGGCCTGCACGACGTCGAGATCGGTCGCCCCCATCGCAGTCAGCCACCCCTGGTAACTGCCTTGCAGGAAAGCCGGCGCCCACGCCAGCGCACCGCCGCCGAACGCCCGCAGCGGAGCGCCATAGTGCGTGATGCGCAAACAATCGCGCTCGTCGGCGAGTTCGACATACCCCCACTGGATGTCGCGCCACTGCGCATTCAGCGCGGCGGCCAGTTCCGTGGTCGACGCGCACGCGCGCAGCGGATGCGCCGCCGCGAAACGCGCACCGACCCGCGCCATCAACTGACGCAGTTCGTCGTGTCCCAGTTGATCCTCGAATTCAGCCGCCAGCGCCCCGAGCAGGCCACGCCATTGCGGGGAAACACGCTGATCGAGAAGCGGATCGATGACACTCGTCATGTATGAGACGTCCCCGGGGATAAAAGAAGGGGAAACAGGCGCACCGGCAGGTATCCGGCCCATGTTTCGCGACTGACGGAGGCACTTCCGTCAAACGCGGTGCGGAGTATATAGAGATAGCCAAGCGTTTTCTAGCGCAAGTCGTCTGACTCAGATCAATTTTTTTCCTTAAAAAACAACGGCAAACGTTGTCGAGGTTCAAGCGGTGCGCGCAAACGTTGGCGGGGCGCATCAGTGCGGCGACAAGCGCGATGCGGATCGTCCGCCGCAACGGACGGCAGCGGGCCGGGCCGGCGAAAACGTCAGAGGATTGCGTGCTCGAGCAGCGCGCCGCGCCCCTCCTCGCCTGGACCTGCAAAGCCGGGCGCCAACGCGCCGGCCAGGAAAAAAGGCACGGACGTCGAACGTTCGTGCCTTTTTCGTGTACGCCCCGGCGGGTGCGACCCGCCGTGTTCAGAACGTGTGCATCATCCCGACATACGCGCCCGTCTGCGACTCGCCCGTCATCGGGCTCGTACCCGACGTCGCGTCGCGCGGCGTCGCGAGCAGCGAGAAGTTCGAGTTGCCGCCGTTGCGCACGTACGCAACCGTGCCGTACACGAACGTACGCTTCGACAGATTGTACGTAGTGCCAAGCACATACATCATCGCGTGGCCCGACGGATCGTGCGATGCATCGCCGCCGCCGTCGCCGACCTTCACGTAATAGCCGCCGCCCGTCACCGCCCATTGCGGGGTGGCCGAATAGGTCGCGCCGAGCCAGTAGTGATCGGCCCGGTCGGCGACGCCCACCGGACTGTCCGGCGCCTGGTAGTGCGTATACGCGCCCTGGATCTTGAACTTCGACACCTTCACGTTCGCACCGACGAAATACTCGCGCGACGCGGTGAAGATGTTGCTGAACTTGCCGTTGCTGTCGCGCAGTTCGTCGTAGATGCCGCGCACGTCGAGCAGCGGCGAGTGGTACGAGAGCATGATCCCGTCCGAGCGGCCGAAATCGCCGGACGCGCCGTAGTTGAACCCGCTCGACTGGTTGCCGAACGCGTATTGCGCCTGCACGTCGAAGCCGCCGATCACCGGGCTGTGATATTCGACGTTGTTGCTGGTCTGCTGCCAGTTGCGGCCGCGCACGAGCGATGCCGACGAAAACGCCTGCTGCACGAACGGATCGAATTCCCACACGCCGTCGCTGTCGATGAACAGGTTGCGGCCGGCCTGCAGCTGGCCCCACGTGTCGCTCTTCAGCCCGACGTACGCGCGCCGCGACCACATGCGCCCGCCGCCCGTCTGGCCGTTCATCACTTGGAACGCGGTTTCCAGGTTGAAGACCGTCGCCATCCCGCCGCCGAGATCCTCGAAGCCCTTCAGCCCGAACATGCTGGTGCCCCAGTCGCCGCTTTCGGCGCTCCAGCGCGTCGCGCTGCCGCCGTTCGGCTGCGCGATGTGGTTCAGGTATTCGATGCCGCCGTCGATGCGGCCGTACAGCGTCACGCTCGTCTGCGCGACAGCGGCCGCCGGTGTGGCAGCCGCGATCAGCCATGCGAAATGTTTGAGTCGCAAAATGATGCCCCTCGGAGTCTCGACCTTCCGGCGCACGCCCCATGCGCGCGCCCAGGGTCCGTTTATCCGCGATCGACCGAAAAACGGCCGGGGCCCGCCGCGCAAAGCGCGAGCAGGCCGCCGGAGATCGCGATGTTCTTGTAGAAATGAATCATGTTGTCGATCTGCTCGCCGCCCGTCATCGTCCAGTAGTGATGGCCGATGATGCCGGTGCCGATCGTATAGAGCGCCAGCAGCAGCGCGAGCGGCCGCGTCTGGAAACCGACGAGGATCGCGATCCCGACGAACAGCTCCATCACGACGGAAATCGCGGCGGAGACGATCGGCGCGGGCGCGCCTTCCGAACCCATGAACGCGATGGTGCCGGGGAAGTCGACGATCTTCTTCCAGCCGAACATCATGAACAGGATGACAAGCAGGATCCGGGCGAGCAGCAACAGCACATCGCGCTGGGACGCGAGAAACGGTTGATTCGGTGTCATGGTGTCGATCAACGAAAGCGATGCGCGTCGCGGGAACGCCCCCGGCGCACCGGATTGCCAACGAACCGGGGCGGGCGGCCGCCTGCGCCGCCCGCCCCGCCCCCCAACAACCGGCATCGGGTGAACGCCCGATGTGCTGCGCCCCTCCTCTTGTCAGCGATCGCCCC